>JARRKQ010000006.1:0-47005 GCA_037387885.1 Alphaproteobacteria bacterium
CGTCATAGGCCATCGACTCGCGTTCCATGCCCCACATCCGTTGCGTGCTTATTCAGGCGACCGGCCTTATAGCACAGTCTCCGAACGCGCCAGCTCCCACGTTGAGCGCGATAGCCCGAGCGTTCATCGCGATGCTATGCTCGCACCTGTATGACGACACCGACGACACCGCCTGTGACACAACGATCGCAGCTGTCCGCAGCTTTGCGCTGGCAGCTCGAGGCCGGCGCGGACGAAGCGATCGGCAACGCGCCGATCGACCGCTATGCGGTGTCCGCGAAGGCCGCCGCGGCGAAGTCTGCACCGAAGGAACGGCCCGTCGCGCCGCCACCTGCGCAATCACCCGCTGCACCGTCTCCCGCACCACCGCCGCACCGCGCCCCGCGCCCGCTCGCCACGGCCGACGCGGAGGCGGAAAACGCGCGCGAGATCGCCGCGGCGTGCAAGACGCTCGCCGAGCTCAAAGCGGCGGTCGCGGCCTTCGAGGGCTGCGCGCTCAAGGAAACCGCGACCAACACCGTCTTCGCCGACGGCGATCCCGCCTCCGACGTCATGTTCATCGGCGAGGCGCCGGGCGCTGAAGAGGACAGGCAGGGCCTGCCCTTCGTTGGTGTCTCCGGCCAGCTGCTCGACCGCATGATCGCCTATATCGGCCTGAAGCGCGGCGGCACCGGGCGCGGCGGCGCCTATATCTCGAACATGCTGTTCTGGCGCCCGCCCGGAAACCGCAACCCGACGCCTGCGGAAATCGCCGCGTGCCTTCCCTTCGTTTACCGCCACATCGAGCTTGCCGGCCCCAAGGTCCTCGTCTTCGTCGGCGGCACCTCGGCCAAGACCATGCTTGAGACGACGACCGGCATCATGCGCCTGCGCGGGCGCTGGCACGACTTCACCCTGCCGAACGGCATCACCCTGCCGGCGATGCCGACCTTCCATCCGGCCTATCTGTTGCGCTCGCCCGCCGGCAAGCGCGAGGCGTGGCGAGATCTCCTGGCGATCCAGGCGAAGCTCGATCACGGATGATCACGGATGACGGTGGCGCTCACTCCGTTCAAGGGCCTCTCGGTTGTCGATCTGAGCCAGGGGATTGCCGGGCCCTACTGCGCCCAGCTCCTGGCGCTCTACGGCGCCGACGTCATCAAGGTCGAGCCGCTCGACGGCGACTGGCTGCGCCCGCTCGGCACGCCCGGCCGGCCCGTGTCGGCGCTCTTCGCCGCCTTCAACCGGGGCAAGCGCGGCCTCGCCGTCGACCTCAAATCCGATCAGGGCCGCGCCATTGTTGCCGAGCTTGCCGCGAAGGCCGACGTGCTGGTGGAGAACTTCCGGCCCGGCGTCACCGACCGCCTCGGCGTCGGCTACGACGCGGTCGCGCAGCGCAATCCCGGCATCGTCTACGTCTCGGTCACCGGCTATGGCCAGAGCGGGCCTGACAGCGGCCGCCCCGCGACCGACACGATCATCCAGGCGCATCTGGGTCTCGCCCAGTTCAACCGCGACCGCGACGGCGCCCCGCGCAAGGTTCCGATTGTGCCGGTCGATGTGGCGACGGGCATGTATGCCTGCCAGGCCGCGAGCGCCGCGCTCTACGAACATCTCGCGGCACGGCTGAGCGGCGGCGAGGCGCGTGGACGCCATCTCGATATCTCGCTGCTGCAGAGTGCGGCCGCCTTCCAGGCGGGCAAGATGCTCGAATACCATCTCGACGACGGCGCGCCGCCGCCTGAGCAAACGAGCCCCGTCGGGCTCTATCCCGCCAAGGACGGCACGGTCGCCATCATCACCTTGCGCGACAGCAACTTCGCAGCACTAGCCAAGGCGCTCGGCTTGGAGGCGCTGGTCGACGATCCGCGCTTCCGCGGTCTGGCCGGGCGCATGGAAAACCGCGAGGCGCTCGACGCCGAGATCGGGGCGGCCACTGAGCAGCGCAGCGTCGCCGATCTTCTGAGGACGCTCGAGGCGGCCGACATCAGCGCCGCGGAGGTGCGCGACTACGGCGCCGCCCTGGCCGACGGCGCGCTCGACGAGGCGGGCATCGTCTCCTGGTTCGAGCAGCCCGAGCTCGGCCGCCTGCCCGCCATCAGCCCGCCCGCGACCGATGCCGCCGCGCTCGCGCCCGCGCCCCGCCTCGGCGAGCACACGGATGAGGTGCTGCACGCGCTCGGCCACGGCGGTGACGAGATCGCCGCGTTGGCGGCGTCCGGCGCAATCACGCCGACATGATCACCCAGACATAAAGTCCTGCAGCTCGGCGTAAGGCACGGCGTCATCGGCGAAGCTGAAAGTGCCGTCGGCCTGCATCTCCTTGGCCGCGCGGATGAAGGCGCCGTAGGCGAGGCGCGAGAGCGTCGAGCCGAGGCTGATGCGGCTAACGCCGGCGTCCGCCAGCTCCGCCACCGTGAAGGCCACGCTGCCCAGCCCCGCCACGACGTTGACCGGTTTCGAGACCGCCTCGCAGACCGCGCGGATCTGATCGAGCGAGCGCAGGCCCGGCGCGTAGAGCACGTCCGCCCCCGCCGCCTCGAAGGCCTGGAGCCGCGCGATCGTGTCGTCGAGATCGGGGCGGCCGTGGATGAAGTTCTCCGCCCGCGCCGTCAGCGTGAAGGGGAAGTCGACCGAGCGCGCGGCCTCCACCGACGCCGTGACCCGCTCGACCGCGAGCGCCTTGTCGTAGATCGGATCGTCCGGGTTCATCGTCGCATCCTCGATCGACGCCCCGGCAAGACCGACCGCGATCGCCCCCTTGATCGTTTCCGCCGCATCCTCGGGCGCGTCGCCGAAGCCGTTCTCGAGATCGGCGGAGACCGGCAGCTCGCTCGCCTCGACGATCTCGGACGCATGGGCCAGCATTTCCGCCCGGCCGATCGTTTTCGCCCCGTCCTTCAACCCCCGCGAATGGGCATAGCCCGCGCTCGTCGTCGCCAAAGCCTCGAAGCCCAGCGCCTCCAGAATCCGCGCGGTGCCGATATCCCAGGGATTGGGGATCACGAAGACCCCGTCGCGCGCGTGCAGGGCGCGGAATGTCTCGGCCTTTTCGGCCTGGCTTCGGCTCATGGTCGCTCCCCCGGAGACGTGATGACTTTGTTGCTTTTGACGGATTTTATGTACTATCTTTGTTCGATATCGGTCAACCATACTGTTCGCAAACCTCAACGAAAATTAACGGTTATGGCCGTATTCTGGCCTTTGTCGGGGTTTATGGCTCCGGCCGAGCACGCCCATAGGCAAGGGATGTTTTGCATTTCGAGTCCGAATAGGGTCTAAAGGCACAAGCGCACTGCAGCGAATCGCCCCTCGCGCGCGCCAATCCCCAATGGAGAGCCGGTTCATGCAACGCTTTGCGATTCCATTGATTCTTACAGCCGCGACGTCCTTCGCCGCGACCGAGGGGATCGCCCGCGAGCCCGGCGCGCCGGTTCTCATTGCCGAGAGCGGCCAGACGGACGGCATCCTCCAGCACAGCAACCGCGGCGTTGCGCGCCGGCCCTCGGAACGCGCCGTGGAAGCGCCCAAGGCTCCCAGGGCTGCAGCAACCGCCAAGTCCAATCGCAGCGTCGTTCAGAGGGCGCCCGCCACCGTCAAAACGGCGCCCGCCCCTGTCAAGAGAGCGCCCGCCGTCGTCAGCGGCCCGCCGGCCGCCACGACCCAGAAAACCAGCACCGGCAATCCGGCGGCGAACGCGGCCGCCAAGGCCGCCAAGCCGGTCATCAAGGTCGGCGTGCCGCGCGGCGAGATCAAGCTGCCGCAGATCCTGAAGCCCGGCGATGTCGCCCGTTATCGGCGCATCTTCGCGCTGCAGGCGCGCCGCCGCTTCCGCGCCGCCAATCGCGAGATGCTCCGCGCCTGGATGGCGCGCTATGCCGACCATCCCCAGGCGGTGCGGGTCTACAAGCTGGCGCTTCGCCGCAAGCCGCGCCGCTGGGGCTATCCGCGCTCGCCGCGCCACGTCACGCTCGGTAACGGCTCGGAGATCAGCGGCGGCACCTACTATCGTGGCGCTCAGCCGGTCGCCAGCCGCTACCGCCTTCGCCGCACGCGTTGGCTCAGGCGGGCGATCGGCCGCCATATCGCGCGCGGCCGCCTCACCCGTGCCGAGCGTATCCTGAAGTCGCGGCGTTACACGCGCCGTCTCGGGACCGCGCTGACGGATCTCTACCGCACGCGCCTCGCCTTCCAGCTGATGGCCTATGGCCGCACCGAGAAGGCCTACGCGATGGCCAAGGCCGCGCATGAGCGCTCGGGCGACCGCCTCACCCTCGCGCAGTGGACGCTGGGCTTGGCCGCCTTCCGCCTGGGCAAGTACGGCGAGGCAGCGACGCATTTCGAAGCCTTGGCCCAGACCAACGCCATTTCGGACTGGACGGAATCGAGCGCCGCCTTCTGGACCGCCCGCGCGCGCTTGCGCAACCGCGAGCCCGAGCAGGTCAACCGCTGGCTCGACGCCGCCGCCCAGCATGCCGGCACCTTCTACGGCATTCTGGCCCGCCGTCAGCTCGGCCTCGGCACGCGCTTCAACTGGAAGGTGCCCGAAGGGTCGGGCGCCGATATGGACCGTCTGCTCGAGTCGTCCGCCGCCGTGCGCGCGATCGCGCTGGTTCAGGTCGGCCAGCGCGCCCGCGCCGAGCAGGAGCTCCGCCGTCTTTACAAAGGCGGCGATCCCGAGATCGGGGCGGCTCTCCTCGCCGTGGCGCAGGCCGGCAACATGCCGGGCCTCTCGCTCCGCGTGGCCCGCCTGATGACCCGCCGCGACGGCAAGAAGATCGACGGCGGCCTCTATCCGGTGCCGAAGTGGCGCCCGCGCGAGGGCTTCACCATCGACCGCGCGCTGATCTACGCGGTGATGCGCCAGGAATCGGCCTTCCGCACCCGCGCGCGCAGCCGCGTCGGCGCGCGGGGGCTCATGCAGCTCATGCCGCGCACCGCGAGCATCGTTGCGCGCGACCGCCGCCTGCGCTGGCGGCGCGGCCGCAACCGGCTGTTCGATCCGGCGCTCAACATCTCGCTCGGCCAGAAGTATCTGAACTTCCTGCTGGCCCGCGACGACATCAATGGCAACATCATCTATGCGGTCGCCGGCTACAATGCCGGCCCCGGCGCGGTCTCCAAGTGGCACACCAATGTGGATCACCGCAACGATCCGCTGCTGTTCCTGGAAAGCATTCCCTACCGCGAGACCCGCGGCTACGTGACGCGCGTGCTGGCCAATCTGTGGGCCTACCGCGAGCGGCTGAGCCAGGAGCCCGCATCGCTCGACCAGGTTGCCGCCGGCTCTTGGCCGATCTACAAACCGCAGGACGGTCGCAACACCGCCAGACGCTGACCCCGGTCGGCGCCGAGCAGCGGCGGTCGGGCGCACCAGACCCCAGTGGCAAGGCCTAGAGCGGCAGAGTCATGAACGATCAGTCGAGCGCACCCGGCTTCCTTCCGGTCCACATCGCGGTGATGACCGTGTCCGATACGCGCGACGCCTCGAACGATACGTCGGGCGACACGCTCGTCGCACGGCTCGAAAAGGCAGGCCACAAGCTCGCCGCGCGCACCATCGTGCGCGACGACAAAGCCGCCATCGTCGAACAGCTCAAGACCTGGATCGCCGACCCCGAGATCGACGTGGTGATCTCCACCGGCGGCACCGGCGTCACCGGCCGCGACATCACGCCGGAAGCCTTCCACGAGGTCTACGAGAAGACCATCGACGGCTTCGGCGAGCTCTTTCGCATGCTGAGCTACGAGAAGATCAAGACCTCGACCATGCAGTCGCGCGCCACCGGCGGCGTCGCCGACGGCACATACCTCTTTGCCCTGCCCGGTTCGCCCGGCGCCTGCAAGGACGGCTGGGATGGCATCCTGCAGTACCAGCTCGACAGCCGCACCAAGCCCTGCAACCTCGTCGAGCTCATGCCGCGCCTCAAGGAACATCTGGGGTGAGCGGCGATGGTGCGCCACGAAACCACACACTATCGGCAATGGACTGAGCGCGTCCGCCGCGCCGGGCTCCTGGCGCTGCTGATCGCGGCCAATATGGTCGCGACGGCGCCGGCGCATCAGGCGCGCTCGCAAACCCTGCCGCAAGGACAGTCGCAATACACGACGCATGGCCGACTGCCGCCGCTGAACGAGCTGGTGGTGCAATATCGCGAGCTGGCACTGCGTGCCGAGTTCGGCGGCGAAGCGCGGCGCGGGCGCATCATCAAATGGGCCGGGCCTATCATTGCCGAGCTGCGCGGCAAGAACCTCGACGTCTACGAGCCCGAAGTGCTGCGCCACATGGCGCTGCTGACGCGGTTGACGCGGCTGCAGTTCCAGACGGTCCGCAGATCGCGGCACGACGCCTTCTCCGCCGGGCCCCGGCCCAACATGATCATCACCTTCGTCCATAATGGCGGGCGGGGTCCGCGCAACCTGGAGAACGTCTGCTATGCGCGGGTCTTTTCCGGGCGCGATTTCATCATCCGCCGGGCGGAGATCCGCATCCATGCCGACTGGAACCTGTTGCGCCGCCACTGCATTCTGGAAGAACTGACCCAGGCCCTGGGCCTCATGAACGACTCGAGCTATTTCAGCCCGTCGATCTTCAACGACCAGTCCAAGCAGCAGGCGCTATCGCCCTGGGACCGGCTGATGGTGCGCGCGCATTACGACCGCCGCCTGCTGCCCGGCATGACGTGGGCCTACGCCAGGCCCATCGTGCGCGATCATTTCCACAGCTACATAGCGGCGCTCTACCGGCCGGTGGCCAAGCATCGCACTAAGCACCGCAAGGTGCGGCGGAAGAAGCGGCGGCGTTAGCGCCTCTTTATTCCGCCAGCGCCACGCATTCGATCTCGATATCGAACTCCCAGGGCCAGGAGCCGACCGTGGCGAAGGTGCGCGCGGGCGGGTCTTGCGGGAAATAGTCCTTGTAGATCGCGTTCACGGTCGGGAAATAGGCCGAGTTGGCGATGAAGATCACCACCTTCACCACCTGATCGAGCGACGAGCCGGAGGCCTCGAGCACGGTCTTCAGGCTGTCGAGCACGGCGCGGGTCTGGGTTTCGATATCGCCGCGCACGATCTCGCCCGTCTCCGGGTTCATCGGCGGCATGCCCGAGCAAAAGACGAAGCCGTTCGCCTTGACGGCGGGAGACAGCGGCACCTTCGCCTTCTCCATGGCGTCGGAAATCCCGGGAACTCTCACAATCTCCTTCGGCACGATCTAACCTCCCTTTTCCGCGAATTTCTGCCGGGCGTTGCCCCAAGAACGCCCAACTTCGTAAACACAAGCTAAACCATATCCCCCCTAAACAATACGGGACCCGGGGCCCACCTGGCGCGATGCCGCGCCGGGCACGCTTGGCCCGCCATACGGAGCGCCGCTCGTCCCGTGACCGTTCAGCCGCCGCGACCAGGCTCCGAAAGGGAGCTCATCGCCCAGCACCGCCATGCCTTGCCCGAAGGCACCGTGCTGGAGGGCTATCGCATCGAGGGTTTGCTGGGCGCCGGCGGCTTCGGGCTCACCTACCGGGCGCGTGAGATCGAGCTCGGCCGCCTCGTCGCGATCAAGGAGTATCTGCCCAACGGCATCGCCGCGCGCGAAACCGGCCATTCGGCTATCCACGTGATCAGCGACGCCGCGCAATCCGAATACGACTACGGGCTCAGCCGCTTCCGTGACGAGGCGCAAACCCTCGTCGCCTTTCGCCATCCCAACATCGTCACCGTGCTGCGCTTCTTTCAGGCGAACACGACGGCCTATCTCGTCATGGATTACGTCGAGGGCGAAAGCCTGGAGACGATCCTGAAGCGCGACGGGCCGATGCAGGAAGACCGGCTGCGCAGCCTGCTCGGCCCCCTCCTCGACGGTCTCCAGAACATCCACGAGGCCGGCTTCCTCCACCGCGACATCAAGCCCGACAACATCGTCCTGCGCGAAAGCGGCGCCCCGGTTCTGATCGATTTCGGCTCGGCCCGCCTGGCGCCCGGCGCGGCGGGGACCGGCATGACCGCCATCGTCAGCGGCGGCTACGCCCCGATCGAGCAGTACACGACGCACGGCAAGCAAGGCCCGTGGAGCGACATTTACGGGCTCGGCGCCACGCTCTATCAGGCTGTGACGGGCCACGCCCCGCCCGAGGCGATCGCGCGGGCCGACAGCGACGCCTACATCCTGGCGGGGGCCGCGGCTCGCGGCACCTATTCCGGCGGTCTCTTGGCGGCAATCGATGCCGCGCTGGCTCTGCGGCGCGAGGACCGGCCGCAATCGGTCTCCGCGTTCCGCGACATACTGGGCCGCGGCAGCGCCGTTCGAAAGCCGCCCCGCCCCAACCTCGACCCCAAGAAAAAGCCGCACGGCGCGCTCACCGACGGCATGACCATCTTCGCCACCGGAGCGCAAGCTGCCCAGGCCGCACAGGTCTCTGGCGCAGCACCGGCCATGTCGGGCGCCAAGACCGAAGAGCGGCGGCGCTCCTTGCGTATTCCCATGCTGGTATTGCTGATCTCGATCAGCCTCGCGGGCGTCGTCTGGCGCGCCAAGGACATCGAACGCGCCATCATCAGCAACCAGACCGCCTGTCTCGACCTCGAGGGCAGCGGGCCCGACCGCGCCGTCGAGGCCTGCGTCGCCGCCATCGCCTCGGAACACTATGTGGGCCAGGCCCTCGCCACGCTTCACCGGGCGCAAGGCCTGGCGCATGCCGAGCGCGGCGAGCACAAGGCGACGATCACCGCACTGACCCAGGCGCTCGCAATCGACGACGGCGACAAGCGCGCTTACCTGCTGCGCGCCCGCGCGCACCATGCGCTCCGCGAGTGGGCGCCCGCGCTCGACGACTACAGCCATGCGATCAAGCTCGATGCCGATTACGCCGAAGCCTATGCGCGGCGCGGCATCCTGCGCTTCGACACCCGGCAATACGAGCAGGCGGTGGCGGACCTCACCCTCGCCATCGACAAGCAGCCGACGGCCGTCGCGCATTTCTATCGCGGCCAGAGCTATCTCGTGCTGCGCGACTACATCGCCGCCTTCACCGATTTCGACCGCGCCGTGGCGCTCGGCCCCGAGGAGGGCGCCTATTACCGGATGCGGGGCGTGGCGCATGAATTCCTCGGCCGCCGCGTGCAGGCGGTTGCCGACTACCGGACCGCGCTCAGCAAGAACGAGAACGACCGCGAGGCCCGCGACCGCCTCAAACGCCTGGGCGTATCGCCCTAGCCGCGGCCCCGTCCGCGAGCCGCGCCAAGAGGTCGGCGGCGAAGGTCGACAGCGTGTCGTCGCGCGCACCCATCACGACGATGCGGTCGCCCGGTTCGGCGAGCTCCAACAATTTCTCCCCACACGCCTCACGCTCGGCGAAGGCAAAAGCGTGACGCCCGTGCGCCGCGATCCCGGCGATGATATCGGCGCTGGAAACGCTGCGATCCGTGGTGCCGCCGTAATAGACGGGGTCGGGCATGATCAACACGTCGTCGGCCCCGAGATGCCGCGCGAAGACTTCGATGAAGGCATCCTTCATCATGCGCAGCGGGCCGAAACCGTGCGGCTGGAAGAGCACCAGCAGGCGTCCCGGAAAATCGTGCAGCGTGGCGAGCGTCGCCTCGATCTTGTCGGGGTTATGGGCGAAGTCGTCGATCACCGTCACGCCGCCCGCCTCGCCGACCGTCTCGAGCCGGCGGCGCAAACCGGCGAACCGCTCGAGGGCGGCCGCAGCTTCCGCAAGCGGCACATCGCAGGCGCGCGCGGCGGCGACAGCGGCGAGCGCGTTGGCGACATTGTGCCGGCCAGGCGCCGCGAGGCGCACGGACACGCTCTCCCCGCTCGCGCCCTCATGGAGCGTAAACGCGATACCGTCGGGCGCGGGCGCGAGCGCATCGGCGAAAAGATCGGCCCGCGGATCGGCGAGGCTGAAGCCGGTCACCGCATCCCGCGCTGCCTTGGATACAAGGGCCGCGCTTTCCGCATTGTCGAGATTGAGGACCACCGTGCCCGCCCGTGCGACGAAACCGGCGAAGAGCGCGCGCAGCTCGTCGAGCGACTTGTGGTCGAGCGCGACGTTGTTCAGCACCGCGACGTCGGGTTCGTAGAGCGCGATCGAGCCGTCGCTTTCGTCGACCTCGCTCACGAAGACATCGCCCGCGCCCACCACCGCGCTGGCAAAGGGCGTCTCGGGCGTGGTGAAGTTCTTCATCAGCGCGCCGTTCATCACCGTCGGATCGCGCCCGGCCGCCGACAGGATCCAGCCGGTCATCCCGGTCACCGTCGACTTGCCGCTGGTGCCGCCGATGGCGACGCTCAACGGGGCCGCGTTGAACAGCTCCGCCAGCAGCTCGGCCCGTGTCATTACCGGTGCGCCGTTCGCGTGGGCGGCCTTCAGATCGGGCACGCTCTCCTCGATCGCCGCCGAGGCGACGAAGATCTGACCCTTATTGGTGACGCCGCTGCCGTCCTGGGGATGGAGCGCGATGCCGCGCGCGCGCAGGAATTCGAACTTCGCCCCCGAACGGCCCTGGTCTAGCATGCGGTCCGAGCCGGTGACGCGGTGACGTTGCGCGCGCAGGATCAAGGCCAGCGGCAACATGCCGCTGCCGCCGATGCCGCAAAAGAAATAGCTCCGGGCGCCCGTCATTGGGCGGGAACTGTAACGGCAAGCCTGTCTGTCATGAAGGCGTAATGCGGCAGAAACACTTAACAAGAGGTGCGTGCCCACGATGCCCGCCAGCCAATCCAAGACTGTCCAGACCCGCATCGGCATCGTCGCCCCGGCCTCGCGCCTCGACCCGGCGCTGGCCGAGAAGGTGAGCGCGCTCGCGGCGGAGCGCTATCCCAAGGGCGCAGTCGAGCTCGTCTTCCATCCGCAATGTTTCTTGAGCGAAGGCCATTTCGCGGGCGACGACGCCACGCGGGCCGCCGCCTTTCTGGAGGTCGCCAACGACCCAGGCTTCGATGCGCTCTGGTTCGCGCGCGGCGGCTATGGGTCCGACCGGCTCGTCGAGGACGTGTTGCCCAAGCTCGAGCCGGCGGCGCGCGAGAAGAGCTATCTCGGCTACAGCGACGTCGGCATGCTGCTCGCCGGCCTCTACGCGCTGGGCTTCGAGAAGCTGGCGCACGGGCCGATGCCGTCGGATATCCGCCGCGAGGGCGGCGCTGCGGCGGTCGCGCGCTCGCTCGCCTGGCTGGTTGCCCATGATCCCGACAGCCTCGAGCCCAGCGTCGCGCCCGGCACGAAAACCGCCGCCTTCAACGTCACCATTTTAAGCCACCTGCTCGGCACGCTCTTGCAACCCGACCTCGAGGACCACGTCCTGATGCTGGAGGAGACCGAAGAGCAGATGTACCGCATCGATCGCTCCCTCTTTCACATCACCAGCAACCCCGCCATCCGCAAGGTTGCCGGAATCCGCCTCGGGCGCTGCAGCGACATCCTGCCCAACGACCCCGATTTCGTGCTGCAGGAGGAAGAGGTGGTGACGCATTGGTGCACCAAGTCGGGCATCCCTTATCTAGGCCGCGCGGATATTGGTCACGATGCCGACAATAAGGTGGTACCCTTCGGCGTGCTTCGGCCAGGCTAAGTTGCGCGTTGCATGCGGGGGAACGTGACCCATGGCATCCGCTGAAGCTGTTGTTATCGGTGCCGGACCGGCGGGGCTTGCCTGCGCCGCCATGATGAAGTCGGCCGGGCTCGCGCCGGTCGTGCTCGAACGCGCGAGCGCCGTCGGCGCTGCCTGGCGCCGTCACTACGACCGGCTGCACCTCCACACCGACCGCGGCCATTCGGGCCTGCCCGGCTTTTCCATGCCGCGCGAATACCCCAAGTTCCCCTCGCGGGAGCAGGTGGTCGCCTATCTCGAGGCCTATGCGCGGCATTTCGGGATAACGCCGCGCCTGGACACGACCGCCAAGCGGATCGTGGCCAACGGGGGCGGCTGGCGGGTCGAGACGAGCGGCGATGCTATCAAGGCGCCCGCCGTCATCATCGCGACCGGCACGGCCGGATGGCCGGTCCGCCCGCGCTGGCCCGGCGCGGAGAGCTTCCGCGGCACCCTCATCCACAGCAGCGAGTACCGCAATCCCGCGCCCTATGCCGGCCGGCGCGTCCTGGTGGTCGGCTTCGGCAATTCCGGCGGTGAGATCGCGCCGTGCCGCGCGAGCTTCTGGGCCTGCCGATCCTCACCTGGGCGATCGCCGAGCAATGGCTGCCGCCCCGCCTCGCCGACGTTTTGAACACACCGCTCATGTATCTGACCGTAGGCTCGCTCAAGAAGCTCGGCCTGCAGCGTGCGCCCAAAGGCCCGATCACGATGGTCATCGAGGACGGCCGCGTGCCGCTTCTCGACATCGGCACGGTCGCCGCCATCCGCGCCGGCACGATCGAGGTGCGCCCCGGCATCGAGCGCTTCGAGGACGAGGCCGTCGTCTTCACCGACGGCACCAGCGCGCCCTTCGATGCGGTGGTCCTGGCGACCGGCTACCGGCCCGATCTGCGTCCGCTGCTGCCCGACATCGACGGCGTGCTCGACGCCACGGGCCAACCGCGCGTGAGCGGCGGGCCGACGGCCCAGCCCGGTCTCTATTTCTGCAGCTTCCGCGTCGCGCCCACCGGGCAGCTGCGCGAGATCGGCATCGAGGCCAAGCGCATCGCCGCCCTCGCCAAGGCGCATATCGCGAAGACGCTCTGAGGCCGCCGCTCCGGTCGTCACATTCGTCACGGTCATGATAGGCGGGCGCCATATAGTCAACAACTGAAATATTTTCAATTTGAAACTAATTGCGCATCATGCTATATTTAAAGTGGTACTGCTTCAACAAGTGCGAGACCTCATGACCGCACCCGCCCTCACCGTGGCTGCCGACAACTCGGGCGCGTTCGATCTCGAGCGCTTCCTGCCGCACCAGCTTTCGGTCATCACCAACAGGGTGAGCGCGACGCTGGAGCGCATGTATTCCAGCCGCTTCGGCATCACCGTCACGGGTTGGCGCATCATGGCGGCGCTGGGCGCAAAGGCGCCGCTTTCCTCGCGGGAGCTCAGCGCCGAGGTCGCCATGGACGCGGTCACGATCTGCCGCGCCGTCGATCAACTCGTCGGCATGGGGTATGTGTCGCGCCGCACCGATCGGAAGGACCGGCGCCGGCACCAATTACGCCTGACCGCCAAAGGCCGGAAGGTCTACGACGAGGTCGTGCCATTGGCGCAAGGCATCGAACGCGCCATACTGGCCTCACTGGCCCCCGAGGATCGGGAGAGGCTTACGCAAATCATGCAGACGCTTGCGGCCCGCTCGGCGCATATCCTCTCCGAGGAGCGCGACTGGCAGGATTTTCTCGACTAGGCGCCGCGGCGCATCGAAGCGATATCAAGGAACGAAACCGAGCCGTCCGACAGGACGCAGACGAGGAAGGGACGCGAAACACCATGAACGAGATGACCACAGCCACACAGGCCCGCCCCGCCGGCAAGGCGAAGCTGACGCCGACCATGCTCAACCACGCCGCCTACGTGACGCACGACGCCGAGGCGACGACCAAGTTCTACACCGAGATCATGGGCATGGAGTTCGCCAGCACCATCCTCGACGACAAGGTGCCCTCGACCGGCGACGAGTTCCCGTACTTCCACATCTTCTTCAAGATGGGCGACGGCTCAACCATGGCCTTCTTCGAAGCGCCCGGTCTGCCGCCGCAGTCGAAATCCTCGCACCGCGCCTACGACGTCTTCAATCACATCGCGCTCGACGCGGGCTCGCCCGAGGCGGTGCACGAATGGTACGAGTGGCTGACCTCGAACGGCCTCGACGTGATCGGCCCGGTCGACCACAAGGGCATCATCCTGTCGATCTACTTCCACGATCCGAACGGGATCCGCCTCGAGATTACCTCGCCGACCGACTCGACCTGGAACGCGCATACCGACCAGGCCTACAAGGACCTGGAAGGCTGGGTACGGACCAAGAAGGAAGCCGAGGCCGAAGGCAAGGACGTCAACCAGGCGCTCCTCGACTTCATCCACGAGACGCGCAAGCGCTACGACGGATAGCTGCGAGAGTTACGACTAGATAGGGACCCTCTCCCGCAGGCGCGGGAGAGGGTTTTCTATTACGCCGCCGTCTGGATCGGGTTGCCGCAGCCGTCGCGCACCGGGGTCAGCACGCCGCCGGCCGCCTTGCGGATACGCTCGGCCGATTTCGCCGCGCCCTTGATGATCGCATCGAGATCGGGATCGAGAAGCTTGCCGCCCTGCTTCACGATGCGCCCGTCGACCAACACCGTGTCGACATTCGCCGGGGTCGCCGACTGCACCACCGTCGTCTCGATATTGGCGAGCGGGGCGAAGTTGACATCGGTCGTGCGGATGAGGATGAGATCGGCACGCTTGCCAGGCGTCAGCGAGCCGGTGACGTCGTCGATACCGAGCGCGATGGCGCCGTTGATCGTTCCCATCTCGATCGTCTCGACGAAGCCGAGCGGATCCATGCCGTCGGTTTGCGGATCGCCGATCCAGGGCACGCACATATTCCACGTATAACGCATGTTCTCGAACATGTTCGGCGGCGCGATCGAGGTCGCATCCGACGAGAGCGAGACCGTGACGCCCGCCTTGCGCGCCCGCATCAGCGCCACGCGGGGATTGCCGTGCGTGCCTAATCTGAATTCGGAATGCGTGGAGAAGCTGAGCGGCGTCTTCGTCCGCGCCAT
The DNA here is from genome assembly GCA_037387885.1 of Alphaproteobacteria bacterium. Taxonomy (GTDB): domain Bacteria; phylum Pseudomonadota; class Alphaproteobacteria; order JAPULJ01; family JAPULJ01; genus DATKZM01. The sequence goes on from JARRKQ010000006.1 coordinate 14,670, forward strand.
GGCTTCGCGGTCGCTGTCGGTCGCGGCGATGTAGTGGCAGAAGAGGAACTTGTCCGGCCCCAGATAGCCGCGCTTTTCGTAATCGGCGGCGTCATCCGAATTCGGATGATCCTGGCTCGCATGGATCGAGACGATGAGCTTGCGCTTCAGCATCTCCTCCATCTCGGCGTGGAATACCGCCGCATCGCTCTGCACCATGCCGCGCAGATTGACCGCGAGATGCATGAGCCCGTCGAGCCGCTCGGCGTCGTCGAACCATTCGCTCTTCACCCGGTCGAGGTCGGGATAGGTGTTGATCTCATCGGCCGGCAGCCGGTCGATATGGCCCATCGAGTATCGGCCGCGCAGCATCGAGTCGCGATGCGCGTTGAGCTCGGCGTCGACATGCGCGGGCGAGCGGTTGTTGTGCGACCAGTTGTGGACGGTGGTGACGCCGCCATTAGCGAGCTCGGCGAGGCCCAGCCGGACGCTCAGATAGAAATCCTCCGCCTCGTAAAGCTCGCCCGTCGCCCATTTCGAGGGGAAATATTCAAAGCCGTTGTCGGAGAGGAAGTTTTTCCCGAGCGAGCTCCACATGTGGTAGTGCGAGTCGATCAGCCCCGGCATCACGATCATCTCCGAGGCGTCGATCACCGTGGCGCCGTTCGCCTCGAGGTTCTCGCCGACCGCCTCGATCACGCCGTTTCGCACCAGCACGTCGGCCTTCGGCAACGTGCCGATCGCGCGGTCGACGGTGATCACCGCGCCGTCCTTGATGAGATAGTCGCCGCGCGCGGTGCGCTCCGAACCATTGGTCATGGTCTTCCCCTCCCGAACTCTTCCGGCACCGCACGAGCACGGACCGGACGTACCCTAAGATTAATGTCGCGCACGCGGCCGGTGAAGCGCCCACGCCCATCCTTGGGACGCGGCACGCTTCAACCGGTATCCGCCTGTTGCTCCGCTTACTTCGGCAGATAGGCGTTCGTAACCGCCTTGCTCACATCGACCTTGGCCGAGATCAGCTTGTGGGCGCGCATGAACGCTTCCTGCTTGGCCCAAACGCTCGCATCCTGCGAGCCGATGCCGTTTTTGGCGGTGCCGGGGCTCTTCGATATCCGTGCGATCTCGGCGAGGTTGGCTATTGCCTGCTTCTCGGCGATAGCCGGATAGCGCTTGCGCATGTTGGCCACGGCGGCCTTCTGGTTGTTGATCGCCCAGGTGAGGCCCTTCGCCCAGGCCGACAGGAACCGGCGCGCCAGGCCCGGGTTCCGCTTCAGCGTGTTCTCGTGGGTGACCACGCCCAGCGTGTAATAGCGCGGCACGCCGTTCTGGTAGAAAGCGAAGTATTTGTAGGTCGACTTATCGGCCGCGGGCTTGCCGATCTTGACGTTGTAGAGCGCCGTCTCCGACCAGGTGATGGCATCACCCAGCCCGTCGATGCGCTTGCTGAGCAGGAGCGGGATCGGATTGAAGCCGACGGTGACGATCTTCACCTTGCTCACGTCGGCACCCGCCTTCTGCAGGCTGTATTCCAGCATCACCTTGTTGTAGGGGATGCCGGTGACGCCGAGCGTCTTGCCTTCGAGCTGCTTAAGCGAGGTCACGCCGAGCTTGGTCGGGACCATGATGCCGGCGGTGCCGTACTGATGGTTGGTGGCGATCGAGACCACGGGCAGGCCTTTGCTGCGCGCAGTGATCACCTCGGTCGAATGCGCCGTGGCGAACTGCACGCCGCCGCTCGCCAGCAGCTTCAAGCCGTCGGCCGGGGTCTGCGGCGAGACGAAGGTCACGTGGAGCCCTTCGACCTTGAAGTAGCCCTTCTCGACCGCGCCGAAGACGCCCGCATCCCAGATGCCGGGCTGCGTCAACAGCGCCATCTTGACCTCGGTCGGCTTTTCTGCGGCCTGCGCGGCCCCGCTCGCAACAACGATACCGAGCACAGCCGACGCTGCGATCTGCGTGTGTAACGCATTCATTTTTGCAATCGTTTGCATTTTGCTCATGACCCTTCCCCTGCCTGATTTGTCTGTCGCAACACGATTAGGTAGCCCTTAGGTAGCCCTCCCACCGCCCGAGCGCATCGACGCGCCGACCAGTGCGATCGAGCCGTGCCTGCCGATGGACGGTCTGCCAGTGGACGGATACCGCACCGGATCTCTCCGGGCTTCGTTGTTCCTGCGGACGCGCCCTTGCCAGCTTAACGCTGTGGTCTTTTTCCCGGTGTCGTCCAATTCGGTGCCCGCGGATCAGGTCCGCGGTTTCATCCGCCGGGTGAGCGCGCCGAGGCCCAGTCGTCCGTAGATCCACGGCATGCACAAACGCTCAATCAAACCGACGGTACCGAAAAATCCCATGCCACACAAGCCGAGCACGACGAGCGAGGCGAAGACCCGGGTCGTGTTCAACTGCGCCGTATCCTGCGACATCAGGTATCCGAGCCCGGCGCTGGCGCCGACCCATTCGCTGATCGTGGCGCCGACGACCGCCAAGGTCGTGGCCACCTTGAGACCGGCGAAGATATTGGGCAGCGCGGCCGGCAGGCGGAGCTTCAGGAAGGTCTGGAACTCGTTGGCGTTCATCGCGCGGAAGAAGTCCACGAACTCGCGCTCCAGCGTCTGCAGTCCCGTGACGATGGCGACGGTCAGCGGAAAGAACGCGACCAGCGCCGTGATGATGATGCGCGGAATGTCGTTGTAGCCGAACCAGATGACCAGCACCGGCGCGATCGCGATCACCGGAATGGTCTGCGAAGCCACGATCAGCGGCAGCACGCCGCGCCGGAACGGATTCGAATAGACGATCGTGACGCTGAGCATGAAGCCGATCAGCGCGGCCAGCGTGTAGCCGACGATCACTTCGTAAAGCGTCACCGCGAGCTGGGGGAAGATGATCGCCCGGTCGGTGAAGATCTTGGCGACGATCTCGGTCGGCGCCGGCAGCAGCCAGGTCGGCAGCTTGAGCAGGCGCACCGCAAGCTCCCAGCCCACCAGGATGAGCCCCATCAGCAGAAGCGGCGCGGCGATGTCGACCAGCCGCGACGATCCGCGGCCACGTCTGCGCAACGACGCCATCAGCCGGCCTGCACGGGGCCGCGGCAATGCAATCGATTGCGAAAGCGATCGCAGTTGTGCAACTGAACCATGAACGATCTCCCCCAACCGCCGGATCCCATCCGTGAGCCCGGCATGACGTCCCGCGAAAGCGTAGGTTCGCCTGCCGGGCTTGTAAAGCCGATCCGTCGCAATCGGATTGGCTTGCCGGACCTCACGGGGTCCGCGCCCGCCAGCGCCGATAGGCCGCCGCGTCGTCGATATCTTCCAGACGGTCCGCCAGCGCCACGCGCGTGCCGGCAGGCAATCCGGCGCGCGTATCCGCCAATGCGTGAGCGCTCGACCAACGGATAGCGTCGGCGAAGACGAGCGCGCGTCGTCCCGTGGCGCTGGCGCCGACCAGCCAAAAACCGCCATCCGCCGCCGGGCCGAACACCAGGTCGTGTCCCTGCAACGCCGCGAAGGCGCGCGCGATATGCGCAGGCGTCACGCCTGGAATGTCGGCGCCGATCAGCACGGCGGGCCCGGGCGGGGCGGCCGCGACCGCCCGGCCCATCCGGGTGCCGATGTCGCCGCCGCCCTGCGCCGACACGGCGTTCGCCGCCAGGCCGGGGAAGCCTTTTCTCGCGGCGCTGTCGGGACTGAGAACGAGCCGCGTCGTCCAGCGCCGGTCGCCGCCGAGACCGCGGATCAGCCGGGCGAGGTTCGCGCGGTAGAAGCGCAGCGCCTCGACATCGCCGACCTCCGCGGCCAGGCGGCGCTTCACCCGGCCCAGCACCGGGGCCTTGGCGAAGATGATCAGATGGCGGCGAACGTGCATCGACCGGCTCATGCGTAGAGCCGGGCGATCAGGCGCGGCGGCAGACCGAGGAAATAGAGCGCGAGACAGAGCAGATTGCGCGCCGGCCGCGCGATATAGCCGTCGCGCTCGTAGCGCCGCGCCGAGGTTAGCGCCGTCGCCTCGAGCGCAACCAGACGCCGCCGGCCGATGCGCCGCACCAACGCCACGTCTTCCATCATCGTCAAGGGGCGGTAACCGCCCAGCGCCTCGTAGAAAGACCGCGCGATCAGAAGCGCCTGATCGCCATAGGGCATGCCGAGCCGCCGGCAGCGCCAGGCCACCAGCCGGTCGACCCGCCGCGCCGCCGGCGCCGGGTCGTCGAGCGCAAACCGGAAATACCCGGCGCGCTCGGCATTCGCCGGTTCGGCCACGAAGGCCGCCGCGACATCCGCCCAGCCCGGTTCGAGGCGCGTATCGGCGTGGAGAAACAGGAGCCAATCGCCCTTGGCGGCCTCGGCCCCGGCGATGAGCTGGCGGCCGCGGCCGAGGGGGCCGGCGACCACGCGCGCGCCCAGCGTCTCGGCCAGCGCGCACGACCCATCGGTCGATCCGCCGTCCACGACGAGGATTTCACGTTCCGGGATACCTGGCGTGCTCGCACCCCCGTCATCGAGCGCTGCAAGCGTCGCGCCCAGCGTATCCGCGGCGTTCAGCGTCGAAATGACGATGCTCAGCACGGCCGTCCTTTCGCCTCTCTTCTCGCCCCGTCGCTTGCCAAGACGGGCGGGCGGAACCATACAAGACCCCATCACGCAGTCGATAGAGCTCCACTTCTCACCAGGCCATCAAGATCCAACCCGTAAAGATATGGTGACGCGCGACACGACCGACCTCCTCGATGCGCTATACGACGCGCTGACCGCACGCGCGGATTGCAACGGCGTCGCGCGCGACGACCTGGTGCTGCTCGATGTCGGCGGGATCGCCCATGACCATGTCCGGGTCGAGGGGCTTCGCATCGACGGCCTGCCGGTGCTGCTGCGGGTGCCGCGCCTGAGCCAATGGGGGCTCGCGCCGGAGGAGAACCTCGCCTATCAGCGCGCCTGCTTCACCCGCGCCCTGCCGAGCGGCGCCACGCCGCGGCTGCTTGGCGTGCTGGCGGTCAGCGCAGCGCTGCCCATGGGCGCGCTGCTGGTCGAGGAGATCGCGGGACGGAAACCGCGCCTGCCGGGCGACATGGCGGCGATCGCGCAGACGCTGGCGCGGATCCATAAACTACCGGTGCCGCCGCGCGACGACCGTGCGCCGCTGCAGGTTCACGAGAACGCCGTCGCCGGCACGCTGGCCGCGATCGAGACCCAGGCCGCCTTCCTCAACGCCGCCGGCATCGCCGCCGCGGCCCGCGCGATGATCGAGGAGGAGATCGCCTGGACGCACGACTTCGCGTCAGAGGCCGCCGACCGCCCCCAGTCGCCGCGCCTCGTCGCCACCGACGCGCATCCCGGCAACTTCCTCATCAACGCCAATGGGTCCGCGGTGTTCGTCGATCTGGAGAAGATGCTCTACGGCGCGCCGGCGATCGATCTCGCCCATGCCAGCCTTTACACCTCGACCATGTGGGACCCGGACATCGCCACCGCGCTCGACGCACAGGAGGTCGCGGCCTTTCTCGCCGCTTATTTCGAGGCCGCCGGGCCCGAGCTGGCCGATGCGGTGCGGCCCTGGGTGCTGCCGATGCGCCGGCTCACCTGGCTTCGGACGCTCACCTGGTGCATCCGCTGGCGCGTGCTGTCGGCCCGCGCCGAGGACTGGTCGGCCGAGCGGCTCGACCCCGTCACCCGGGCGCATATCGAAAACACGGTCGCCGATTATGTCAGCCCCGCGCGCATCGAGGCGATCCGGGCCGAATGGCGCGAGAAGCGGTTGGCGGCGGCGCTGACCTGACGCCGGTTTCAGAAATATTGTTCTTGTAATGTTCCGTTTTTTGCCATAGTTTCTTAGCCATGGAACAAACTAGGCACATTGCCCCCACGCTGGCGGAACCCGACCTGTTGGCGGACCGGCCCCGCAAGGGGCGCGGCGCGGTCGGCAACCCGACCGGACGCTACGAGCGCGAGACCCGTCATGCCTTCGACGACGGCTGGGGCACGGCAAACCCGCTCGCCGGCGGCCCGCCGCCGCTCAAGACCACGGTGACGGTCGACACCAGCCGCACCGTGCTCACGCGCAACACCTCGCCCGACATCCCCTTCGACCGCTCGATCAATGCCTATCGGGGCTGTGAGCATGGTTGCGTTTATTGCTATGCGCGGCCGACCCATGCCTGGATGGGGCTGTCGCCGGGGCTCGATTTCGAGACCAAGCTCTTCGCCAAGCCGAACGCGCCCGAGCTCCTGCGCGCCGCGCTCGCGGCGCCCGGTTATGCCTGCGCGCCGATCGCCATGGGCACCAACACCGATCCCTACCAGCCGATCGAGCGCGACTACCGGATCACACGCGGCCTCCTCAAGGTGCTGGACGAGTGCTCGCATCCGGTGACGATCGTGACCAAATCGGCGCTGGTGCTGCGCGACCTCGACATTCTCTCCGCCATGGCCGAGCGCAACCTGGTCAAGGTGAGCCTGTCCGTGACCACGCTCGACCGCGGCCTCGCCCGCCGCATGGAGCCGCGCGCGGCGACGCCGGTGCGCCGCCTGGAAGCGATCGAGGGACTGGCCAAGGCGGGCGTGCCGACGGGGGTGATGGCGGCGCCGATGATCCCGGCGCTCAACGACCATGAGATGGAAAGCATCCTCGAAGCGGCGGCCAAGGCAGGCGCGCGCGAGGCGGGGTACATTTTGCTGCGCCTGCCGCTCGAGATCAAAACGCTGTTCCGCTACTGGCTCGAGGCGCACAAGCCGCAGAAGGCCAAGCACGTCTTCTCACTGGTCCGCCAGACCCGCGGCGGCGAGCTCTACAAGGCCAAGTTCGGCGAGCGCATGAAGGGCGAGGGCCCCTACGCGGCGCTCCTGAAGGGCCGTTTCGACGCCGCGATTCGGCGCCTCGGCCTCAACGAGCGGCGTTTCGATCTCGACACCGAAAGCTTCCGCCCCCCGCCCAAGGACGAGCGGCAGATGAGTTTCTTGTAAGGGTATTGACCGCGAGGCCAGAGCTCTGTGGCCGTCCTTCGAGGCCCGCTTCGCGGGCACCTCAGGACGAGCTTTAGTAGTTTGACCTTAGCATAGCTGCTCATCCTGAGGTGCGAGGGCCGACGGCCCGAGCCTCGAAGGATGGCCGCGGGCAAGGCCGTGAGGTAAAGCCCCTACTCCTCCATCCCCAGCGCCTTCATATAGGTCGCGAGGATCAGATCCTCCTCGCGGCGCTTATCCTCGTCGACCTTGCGCAGGCTGACGATCTTGCGCAGCGCCTTCTGATCGAAGCCGTTGCCCTTGGCCTCGGAATAGATCTCGCGGATATCGGCAGCGATCCCGGCCTTCTCTTCTTCCAGGCGCTCGATCCGCTCGATGTAGGATCGAAGATGGTCGACGGCGACGCCACCGGTCTCGGCCATGGCTCAAGCCTCCTCTCATTCCTGCTATTGGCTGGTCGTTCGGAAGGACGCGGGGGGCACGCTCGCACGCTCGCGCCCCCGTGCGTCAAAATGGGACCGCGTTCATAGCAACAGCGCGCGCAAACCGAAACAATCTTTATTGCGTTTCGTTGCATTCGCTGCCCCCGCTCCCACGTTTTCTTCACCATTCCTTGTTAGCGTGGCCCGGTTATGGAAGGGCATGCCGATCTTACCGGCCTGGCGGTCGTCGCACTTGCGGCGCTCGTCTGCGGTCTCGTCATGGCGCGGCTGCGCCAGCCCGCCATCGTCGGCTACATTCTGGCCGGCGTGATCCTCGGCCCCTCTGCCCTCGGCCTTGTCGAAAACCGCGAAAACGTCGCCGTCCTCGCCGAGCTCGGCGTGATCATGCTGCTGTTCCTGGTGGCGATGGAAATGAGCCTGCGCGGCTTCATGCAGGTCTGGCGCGTGGCGCTCGCCGCCGCGCTGCTGCAGATCGCCGTCAGTGTCGGCGTGATGATGGGGATCTCCACGCTGCTCGGCTGGCCGCTCGAGCTCGCCGTGCTGCTCGGCTTCGTGGTGGCGCTCTCCAGCACCGCGGTCGTGATCAAGATGCTGGAGCAGATCAACGTGATCCGCGCGCCGGTCGGCCAGCTCATCGTCGGCATCCTGATCGCCCAGGACCTGGCCGTGGTGCCGATGATCCTGACCCTCAATGCCATGGCCGATCCGACCATCTCGGTCCTGCACATCATGAAGATCATCGCGTCGTTGACCTTCCTGGTGCTGTTGGTGATCTGGCTCAGCCAGCGACGGCGCATCGTCCTGCCCTTCGGGCGTATCGTCTCGGATCAATTCGATCTGCGCCCGCTTTCCGCGCTCGCCCTGTGCTTCGCCGCGGCCGCCGTGACCGGCGTTCTTGGCCTTTCAGCGCCGTTGGGGGCCTTTCTGGCCGGCCTCATCGTGGGCAACTCGAACGCGCGGGCGATGATGATCCGCGCGACGCGGCCGATCCAGAGCGTGCTGCTGATGGTCTTCTTCCTCTCCATCGGCCTGCTGATCGACCTGCGCTTCATCTGGGACAATATCGGCCAGGTGCTGCTCCTGCTGCTGGCGGTGACGGTGCTGAAGACGATGCTCAACATCGGGCTCCTGCATCTGCTGCGCGAGCCCTGGCCGCATGCCTTCGTCGCCGGCGTGGTGCTGGCGCAGGTCGGCGAGTTCTCCTTCGTGCTCGGCCAGACGGCCGTAGCCGGCGGCCTCATCGCCCAGCCGGAGATGCGCCTCATCGTCTCCGTCACCGCCTTCTCGCTGCTGATCTCGCCGCTCTGGATGGCGGCGGCGCGACGGCTCATGCGGATCATCCTGCTCTCGGTGACCTCCTTCGACGAGACGTTCGATCTCCTGATCGGCGCGCAGCTGAGGCGCGCCCAGCATTCCGCGCGCGACGGCGGCCAGGCCGTCATCCGCGGCGCCATACCATGGCTGCGGCACGCGGGCGCGTTCTCCTCCAAGCTGCGCACCCGGATTACGGGCGCGCTGCCAGCGTTGCCGCCGCCGGCCAAGCCGGCCAACGATCCTGCCCCCGACGAGCCTACCGCCGCGAAGAAGGCCCGCGAGACTGCCGAGGGCGCCCGGCGCGCCGCACGCGGCAAGACCGATGCGACCAAAGAAAAGAGCGACAAGGCACAGCCCGAAAAGGCTGGGGCCAAGCAAGGCTAGCGGCGCTCCTTCCCCGGCCGTCTTTTCCCGGCCGTCTTTTCCCCACCTTCTTTTCCCTCCCGGCAAAACATGCTGTGATCGCGGCCTCCACCTGGAAGGCGCGCGGATGGCTGACGACCCCCCTCCCCAATACGGCTTCACCGACGACGAGCTGGCGGCGCTGCCCACCGTCTATGCGCCCGATCTCTTCCGCGACAAGGTGGTGGTGGTCTCGGGTGCGGGGACCGGGATCGGCCGCGGCATCGCCTTTCTCTTCGCCCGGCTCGGCGCCAGGCTCGCCATCTGCGGCCGCCGCGGCGATCTGCTCGAGGGACTGGCGGACTCGCTCAAGCGCTACGAGACGCCGTGCTACGCCGAGGCCATGTCGATCCGCGAGCCCGAGGCGGTCGAGGCCTTCCTGGCGCGCGCCGAGGATGCGCTTGGGCCGCTCGACGTGCTGGTCAACAACGCCGGCGGCCAGTTCCCGGCGGACGCCTTCGATATCACGGTCAAGGGCTGGAACGCCGTCATCGACACCAACCTCAACGGCACCTGGTACATGATGCAGACGGCGGCCACGCGCTGGCGCGACCAGGGCCGGCCGGGGGTGATCGTCAACGTGATCGCCGATTTCTGGCGCGGCATGCCGCAGATCGCGCATACCTGCGCCGCGCGGGCCGGCGTCGCCTATCTCTCCAAGTCCGTCGCGGTCGAATGGGCGCCGATCGACATCCGCGTCAACTGCGTCGCCCCAGGCGCCATCGAGACCACCGCCTTCGCCTATTATCCGCCCGAGGGCAGCGCGACCTTCCCACACGCCAATCCCAAATTGACGGTGGGCGACGTGAACGACATCGCCGAGGCCTGCGTCTACCTCGCCGCCCCCTCGGGCAAGTTCGTCACCGGCGAGGTGCTGACGGTCGATGGCGGCCAGCAGCTCTGGGGCGCCATGTGGCCCGCCGGCAAGCCCGACGCCTTCAAGATCCCGGAGTGAGATGCCCGACTTCGCGCTCGAACATGCGGCGGGTGGAATCATCGCAGGCGTGGACGAGGCCGGGCGCGGACCGCTGGCGGGCCCGGTGGTCGCGGCCGCCGCCATCATCGACGAGGCGCGGCTCGGGCCGACGCTGACCGTCCGCATCGACGACTCGAAAAAGCTGAAACCCGCTGCGCGCCTCGAAATCTTCGCCGAGCTCGCCGGTTGTACGCGCTTCGCGGCGGGTGCGGCGAGCGTGGCCGAGATCGACCGCTTCAATATTCTGGGCGCGACCATGCTGGCGATGCGCCGCGCGGTGCTGTCGCTCGGCACCCTCCCCGATCTTGCCTTGATCGACGGCAACAAGACACCCGAGCTGCCCTGTCCCGCCCAGGCGGTGATCGGCGGCGACGCCCGCAGCCTGTCGATCGCCGCCGCCTCGATCGTCGCCAAGGTGGTGCGCGACCGCATCATGGTGAGCCTCGCGGAACGCCATCCCGGCTTCGGCTGGGAACGCAATGCCGGCTACGGCACCGCGGCGCACCGTGAAGCGCTCGTCCGATTGGGTCCCACTGCGCATCACCGCCGCAGCTTCGCGCCGGTCGCCGCGCTCTTCAATTGAAGGAGTTGCGCCTGTCGGTTGGATTCAAAATGGATAATTTTTCGTTAACGCCTTGAATCAAAAACTTATTGACGGCGAATCACGTTTGACTCAGGATCGCCGCCGATGACAGGAAATCCAGGCACTCCACCGAACGGGACCGGCGGCCCGTCCTCGAAATTGCCCACCAAGTTGCCGATCGGCCAGATCGTCGTCGGCGACTGCATTGCGACCATGGAGAGCTTCCCCGAGGCCTCGGTCGACATGATCTTCGCCGACCCGCCCTACAATCTGCAGCTCGCGGGCGAGCTCCACCGGCCCAACAACTCGCGCGTCGACGGCGTCGAGGAAGCCTGGGACCGGTTTTCGAGCTTCGCCGATTACGACCGCTTCACCCGCGAATGGCTGGCCGCCGCGCGGCGCATCCTGAAGCCCAACGGCTCGATCTGGGTGATCGGCAGCTACCACAACATCTTCCGCGTCGGCGCCGCGTTACAGGATCTCGACTACTGGATCCTGAACGACCTCGTCTGGCGCAAGACCAACCCGATGCCCAACTTCCGCGGCCGCCGCTTCACCAACGCGCACGAGACGCTCATCTGGGCGGCGCAAAGCAAGGACGCGCGGCACACCTTCAATCACGACGCCATGAAGGCGCTGAACGACGATCTGCAGATGCGTTCGGACTGGCTGATCCCGCTCTGCACCGGATCGGAGCGGCTGAAGGACGAGGAGGGCCGCAAGCTCCACCCGACCCAGAAGCCCGAAGCCTTGTTGCACCGTGTGATCCTGGCGGCCACCCGGCCGGGCGAGATCGTGCTCGACCCCTTCATGGGGGCCGGCACCACGGGCGCGGTCGCCAAGAAGCTCGGCCGCCGCTGGATCGGCATCGAGCGCGAGGCGCATTACGCCGTCGGCGCCACCGTGCGCATCGCCTCCACCCAGGCGCTCGACAACCCCGAGCTCTTCGAGACGCCGCCCAAGCGCGAGGCCAAGCGCATCCCCTTCGGCTGGCTGATCGAGCGCGGCCTGATCGAGCCCGGCACGGTGCTGTTCGATGCGCGCAAGAAATATACCGCCAAGGTCCGCGCCGACGGGTCGCTCGTCGCCGCCGAGCAGACCGGCTCGATCCACAAGGTCGCGGCGGGGGTCCAGGGCGCGCCGGCCTGCAACGGCTGGACCTTCTGGTATGTGAAACACAAGGGCGAGGACGTGCCGATCGACCTCTTCCGCCAGAAGCTGCGCGCGGAGCTCACCTAGAGCCGGGCTACCCCGCTGCCGGCAGGTCGATCTCGACCTGAAGCCCGCCGAGCTTCGATGTCTTCAGCCTGAGCGAGCCTTCATAGGCCTCGACCAGATCGCGCACGATCGAGAGGCCGAGGCCGCTGCCGGGCGTCGCCTCGTCGAGGCGCTCACCGCGCTCGATCGCCCGGTCGCGCTTACCGGGCTCGAGGCCCGGGCCGTCATCCTCGACCCGGATGAGCACCCGCCGGTGCCGTTTGTCGGGGGTCAGCTCGGCGCTCACCTCGACCAGGTGCTCGGCCCATTTGCAGGCATTGTCCATCAGATTGCCGAGCATCTCCTCGACATCCTGGCGCTCGCCGATGATCGCCGCCCCCGCCGCGATCTCGGTGGAGATATCGAGGTTCTTGTCCCGGTGGATGGCGGTGAGCGTGCGCTGCAGCGCGTCGACGATGGGGCCGAGCTCCGTGCGTGCGCCCAGGCCGCTGACCCGCGCCGCGGCACGGGCGCGGGTCAGGTGATGGTCGACCTGCTGCTGCATCAGCGTCGCCTGCTCGTGCACCGTCTTGGCAAGCGCGCTCTTATCGCCGGAGGTCTCGTTGGCGAGCACGGCAAGCGGCGTCTTGAGCGCGTGCGCCAGATTACCGACATGGGTACGCGCGCGCTCGACCACCTCCTTGTTGTGGTCGATCAGCTTGTTGAGCTCGTCGGCCAGCGGCTCGACCTCGGCGGAGAACTGGCCGGTGAGGCGCTCCGAACGCCCCGAACGGATCGCGGCGAGCGCGTCGGGGATGCGCCGGAGCGGCATGATGCCGAAACGCACCTGGATGAAGACCGCAATGACCAGCAAGAGCCCCAGCCCGCCGAGCGACCAGACGAGGCTGCGGTTGAAGAGCGCGATCTCCGCCTCGAGCTCGCCCCGGTCGCCGGCCACCAGCAGCGTGTAACGCACAGTGCGCGCGCCCGATTCGTCGGCGACCAGCACGGTTTGGGCGAGCACGCGCAGGTCCTGGTCGTCCGGACCATCCATGCGCAGGAAGACCGGATCGCCGCCGATCGCCTTGTGCTCGATCGAGCGGTCCCAGAGCGAGCGCGAGCGGCGCATCGCCTTCACACCCTTGGAGATCTGCCAGTACCAGCCCGAATAGGCCTGCTCGAAGGCCGCCTCGCCCGGCTCGCCCAGCATCTGCAGATGGCCCTTCGTGTCGACTCGGCTCACCGTGTAGAGGCTGTCCCACAGCACGGCGAGGCGCGCATCGAAGCTGCGCTCGACGTAATCGCGGAATAACGTGGAGAGGAGGAAAGCACCGCCGAACATCCCGGCCGCGATCCAGAACGCGGCCCCGGCGACGAGGCGGAAAGCAAGTGAATTGGTGCGGATCGCCAAGGCCGGCTGCGCTCAGGCCTCAGCCGTCGGCCTCGGCGGGGGGCTCGAGGCGGTAGCCGAGGCCGCGCACGGTCTGGATCAGGTCGAGGTCGAGCTTCTTGCGCAGCCGTCCGACGAAGACCTCGATGGTATTCGAATCGCGGTCGAAGTCCTGCTGGTAGATGTGCTCGGTGAGCTCGGTGCGCGAGACCACCTTGCCCTGATGGTGCATCAGATAGGTGAGCACCTTGAACTCGTTCGCGGTCAGCTTGATCGGGTTGCCGTCGACGGCGGCGCGGCCCGAGCGGGTGTCGACGCGCAGCGGACCGCAGACCATCTCCGGGCTCGCCTGGCCCGCGGCGCGGCGGATGAGCGCACGGAGGCGCGCAATCACCTCTTCCATGTGGAACGGCTTGGTCACGTAGTCGTCGGCGCCGGCATCGAAGCCGGCGACCTTCTCGCTCCACTGGTCGCGCGCGGTCAGGATGAGCACCGGAGTATCGCGCGCGGCCTCGCGCCAGCGGCGCAGCACCGTCACGCCGTCGACCACCGGCAGGCCGAGATCGAGCACGATGGCATCGTAAGGCTCGGTGTCGCCGAGGAAATGCGCCTCCTCGCCGTCCGGCGCATGATCGACCGTATAGCCGGCCTCGCTCAGCGCCTTGGTGAGCTGGCGGGCAAGATCGGGGTCGTCTTCAGCAATCAGGACACGCATCAGCGCCTCCTACGGTACCAGAGCCGCTGGTTGCGGCGGCGGAAATTCCGTCTCCGCTCGAAGCGGGGGCCCTCCCTATATACCGGGGCGCCGCCACGGACTCCAAGGATTCTCCCCGTTCGCGCATTGGCGGTGACCACCGCGACCTTGCCGCCGAAGGTGAGCATGCGGATGCGGTAGACGAACGGCCCGCGCGGGCAGCCGAGGAGACGCACGCCCACCATGCGCCCGCGCACCCGGTAGCGCACCCGCTGCAGGATCTGGCCCAGCGGCACGATGCGGCCCTGCGCGAGCGCCTGCCGGGCGCAATTATGACCCTCGGCCAGCGTCGGCTGGGCAGCGCCCACGGTCAGGAATACCGCGGCGAGTATGGCAATTACGTACCTCATGGTGGCGTTTATAGAGACCCGCGCATGAACCCCGGATGAACGATTTTTGCTCGAAACGTTCAGAAAAATCCCATGTATTCCGCTGGTTTTTCGGGCCCGCCGCCGGACTGCATACGAAACTATGCGCTATCCGGCCAGATGCCGCAGCGCGTGCGCCGCGACCTTGCGCATCAGCGAGGGCAGCGCCTGCTCGCCCAGCCGTTCGACCGCGACCCAGACGCCTTCACCATTCGAGATTTTGGGATTTTTCCCGCCAACCTGCCCGGCGAGCACCGCCAGCTCGAGGTGAAAATGCGTGAAGGTATGCCGCACCAACCCGGGCAACGCGTCGACCTCGACCGCAAAGGGCGCTTCAGCCCGCGCAACGTCGAGGCTGGGCCGCACCTCCCCCCATTCGGTGGAGGGCACCTCCATCATGCCGCCCAGGAGCCCCTTTTCCGGCCGCCGCCGCAATAGCACCGCGCCGGCCCCATCGCTGATCCAGAAGGCGGCGCCGTGCCGGGTCGGGCGCTCGGCTTTGGGCGCACGGCGGGGCAAGGTCTCGGCGATGCCGGCCAGGCGGCCCGCGCAGTCGTCCGACCAGGGACAGAACATGCAGCGCGGCTGGCGCACGGCGCAGACGGTGGCACCCAGATCCATCACCGCCTGCGCATAGTCGCCGGGTCGCACCTCCGGGGTGAGGCTAGCCGCCAATTCGCGCAAACGGGGCTTGGCATTGGGCAACGGCTCCTCGACCGCGAAGCGCCGGGCCATCACGCGCTCGACATTGCCGTCCACCACCGCCGCGGACTCGTCGAAAGCGATCGCCGCGATCGCCGCCGCCGTGTAGTCACCGATGCCGGGCAATCGCTTCAGCGCCGCCGCGGTCGCCGGAAAGCGGCCGCCATACTCGTTCGCAACCATACGCGCGCAGGCATGGAGATTGCGTGCGCGCGCGTAATAGCCGAGCCCGGCCCAGGCCTGCAGCACCGCGTCGAGATCCGCCGCCGCCAGCGCCTCGACCGTGGGCCAGCGCCGCAGAAACGTCTCGTAGTAGGGCTTTACCGCGGCGACGGTCGTCTGCTGCAGCATCACCTCGCTCAGCCAGACGCCGTAAGGATCGGCGTGATCGCCCGGCCGGGCGCGCCAGGGAAGGTCGCGGGCATGCCGGTCGTACCACGCGAGAAGCCGCGCGGCCGGCGTGCCGCCGACATCATCCGAAAGGCCTGAAATTGCAACGCTCACACTGTCGTTACCCGGGCCCGAGGCCCCTGGTGGAAACACAATTTGGCCACTATTCTCACCGAGAACGCGAGCAATCAGCATAATCCGTGCATCGCCCCGCGGCCACACCGAGCGAGCGTGAACCCCAGAGCCTGAACCCCCAGAGCGTGAACTTATGCCAAAGCGCGTCGATAGGCGGCCCGACCAACGGGCAAAGTCGCAGTCGGAGAAGCCGCGGCCCACGGGCATGCGCGCCGTCGCGGCCCCGCTCTCGTCGGTGACGCGGCCGGTCCTCAAGCGGCGCGGGCTCGCCAGCGGCCGCGTCGTCTCCGAATGGACCGAGATCGTCGGCGCCACCCTCGCCGCGTGCAGCTGTCCCGAACGCCTGAGCCAACCGCGCGACGGCGGCCCGGGAACGCTCAAGATCCGCGTCGACGGACCGATGGCCGTCGAGCTTCAGCATCTCGAGCCGGTGATCATCGAGCGCATCAACAGCTATTTCGGCTATCGCGCCGTCGCCCGGCTGTCGATGATCCGCGGCCCCTTGCCGCCGCGCCGTGATCCCGCGCCCGAAGCACCGCCCGTCCCCGACACCGCGGCGATGGAAAGCGCGGCCGAACGCGCCGCCGGCATCACCGACGATGCCTTGCGCGAGGCGCTGACCTCGCTCGGCAGCCATGTTCTGTCCCGCACACGGCAGACCGGCGAGCGCTGACGAACGGCGCAGCAAAGCAGAAAATTCGCGGATCAGACCGCGTCGGTCCGCTTGTGGAGTTTCAAGCCAATCCCTATACTGCCCCCAGATATTGGGGCGAGGAGGTAAACTTGCTCAAGGTCTTGTTGAGAGGGGCCACTCTCACCGTGTCCCTTTTTGCCTTTACGGCGCTGCCCGCGGCGGCAGGCATGCGCTCGGCCAACGACCACACGTCTGCGACGGGTGGCGCAAAGCTGCGCGTCTCGCAGCAACTCGCCGAGGCCAAAGAAGGCGCGGAGAAGAAGGCCGGCGAGGCCAAAGCCGCCGGCCCGATGGTCGGCCTCGTCCCGCTCAAGGTGGCGCTCGCCGACAAGGTGCTCGGCAAGAAGGATGCGCCGATCACGATTCTCGCCTTCGAATCGCTGAGCTGTCCGCACTGCCATGCGTTCCATGAGGGCGCCTGGCCAACGATCAAGAAGGAATACATCGACACCGGCAAGGCGAAGATCGTCTTCCACACCGTGTTCGGCGGCGTGCGCGCGCAGTTCGCGACCATGCTGGCGCGCTGCGTGCCCGACGACCGGCACTTTGCCATGATCGATCTCCTGTTCCGCAATCAGGGCAAATGGACCCGGGCGAACAACGCCGAGGAGCTGTTCGCGCAGCTGAAGCCGATCGCCCGCCTCGTCGGCATGAACGATGCGCAGTTCAAGTCGTGCATGGACAGCAAGGAGCTCTATCGGGGCCTGAGCCAGATGCGCGACGAGCTCGACGCCAAATACAAGATCCAATCGACACCGACCTTCGTGATCAACGGCAAGCGGCTGATCGGGGCGCAGCCGTTCTCTGAGTTCGACAAGCTCATGAAGCCGATGATCAAGGCCGAGCTGAGCGGCGCGAAGTAACGAGGGGAGACACCGGCCGCATTGGTTGAGTTCACCAAAGTCCGGTTGTCCGGATTCAAATCGTTCGTCGAGCCGACCGAACTCGTGATCGAGGACGGGCTGACCGGTGTGGTCGGCCCCAACGGCTGCGGTAAATCCAATCTGCTCGAAGCGCTGCGCTGGGCCATGGGCGAGGCCTCGGCCAAGCAGATGCGCGGCGGCGAGATGGACGACATCATCTTCAGCGGCACCAACGACCGGCCGGCCCGCAACATCGCCGAGGTCGTGATCTCGCTGAACAACAACGACCGCAAGCTGCCGGCGCAATGGAACGAGCTCGACGAGATCGAGGTCGTGCGCCGCATCGAGCGCGGCGAGGGCTCGGCTTACAAGGTGAACGGCCAGGACGTGCGCGCCCGCGACGTGCAGCTGCTCTTCGCCGACCTGTCCACCGGCGCCCGCTCCACCGCGATCGTGAGCCAGGGCAAGGTCGGCGCGCTGATCAACGCCAAACCGGCCCAGCGCCGCATGCTGCTGGAAGAGGCCGCCGGCATCACCGGTCTGCATTCGCGCCGTCACGAGGCCGAGCTTCGTTTGCGCGGCGCGGAGAACAACCTGGCGCGGCTCGATGACGTGATCGGCGCGCTCGCCGGCCAGATGCAGGGCCTGAAGCGCCAGGCCCGCCAGGCCACGCGCTACCGTAATATCGGCGAGCAGATCCGCGCCTGCGAGGCGATCCAGCTTCACCTGCGCTGGCGCGAGGCCGCCGACGATCTGGAAAGCGCCCGCGACCGTCTCCGCGAGGCCGAAGCGAAGGTGACCGAGCTCGCCCAGGCCGTCTCCGCCGGCACTGGCGCACAGTCGAAAGCGGCCGAAGCGCTGCCCGATCTGCGCCAGGCCGAGGCCGCGGCCGCGGCCGAGCTGCAGCGTCTGGCGATCGCCCGCGACACGCTCGACAAGGAAGAAGAGCAGCTTGAAGAGGCGCGCGCTGAATACCAGACCCGCCTGCAGCAGATCGAGGAAGACCTCACCCGCGAGAAGACGATGAGCGAGGACGCCGCCGCCGCGCTCGCCCGCATCGAAGCGGAGGCCGAGAGCCTCGCCGACACGAACGACGACGACAGCGGCGCCCAGTCGGAGGCCGCGCGCGCCGTCGCCGAGGCCGAGGCGGCGCTGGAGATCGTCGAGGCCGAGCTCACTCGTCTGACCCAGGCGGCCGCCGAAGCCGAAGCCCACCGCTCGACCCTCGACGAGCGCTTCGAGACGCTGCGCTCGCGTCAGAACCGCCTGACCGAGCGCGCCCAGTCGATCGAGATCGAGCGCCAGGAGCTCGCCGAGAAAACCGGCCCCGACACCGACGCCGGCGACGCGGCCGCGCGCGCCGCCGACGAGGCGCTGGAAGAAGCGCGCGCCGAAGCCGAGGCCGCCGAAGCCGCGAACTCCGCCGCCCGCGCCCGCGAGGCCGAGATCCGCGCGGCGCTGATCAAGGCCGACGAGGCGCTCGCCTCCTTGCGCGCCGAGGCCAAGGGGCTGGAGGCATTGCGCACCGAGGGCGACGATCTGCCCGGCGCCGTGGTCGACCAGATCCGCACCGAGCCCGGCTTCGAGGCGGCCTTGAGCGCAGCACTCGGCGACGATCTGCGCGGCTCGACCGACGACAGCCAGTCGATCCACTGGGTGACTACCAACGGCCCCGCCGGCCCTGCCCTGCCCGACGGCGCGGAGCCGCTCGGCAACCATGTCGAGGCACCGGCGGCGCTGGCCCGCCGTCTGGCGCAGGTCGGCGTCGTCGCCAATCTGGCCGAGGGCCGGCTCTACGCGCCCAAGCTCGTGCAGGGCCAGCGTCTCGTGAGCCGCGCCGGCGACCTCTGGCGCTGGGACGGTTTCGTCGCCCTCGCCGAAGCCGGCAGCGCCGCCGAGACGCGGCTCCGCCAGGCCAATCGCCTGGCCGAGATCGACCTCATCCTGCCCGACGCGCGCACCACTGCGGAAGCCGCGCGCGAGGCGGCGGAGAAGGCCAAGGCGCGGGTCGCCGAGACCGCCGAAGCCGAGCGCACCGCCCGCGAGAACCAGCGCACGCGTATGGCCGCCTTGAGCCAGGCCCGCGAGGCCCAGGCCCGCGCCGCCAAGGAGGCCGCCGAGCGCACCACCCGCGCCCGCGCCCTCGACGAAGCCGCGGCCAGCGTCAGCGCCGATCTGGCCGAGGTCGACGAGGAGCTGACGACGGCCGAGGCGGCGCTCGAGATCGCCCGCTCCGGCGAGGACAGCCAGGCCGAGCTGGAGGAAAAGCGCGCCCAGGTGCAGAACCAGCGCGCCGCGCTCGACGAGCTGCGCCAGACCCGCGACCGTTTGCGCGGCGAAGCCGAAGCCCGCGAGCGCCGCCGCACCGCCATCGCCGACGAGCGCCGCATCTGGGAGGCGCGCATCGAGAACGGTGCCCGCCAGTCGAAGCTGCTGGGCGAGCGGCGCAATTCGGCGAAAACGGCGCTCGAGCGCCTCGCCGGCCGCCCCGCCGAGATCCAGAAGCTGCGCACCAATCTTCTCGACAGCATCGAGAGCGCCGAGGCCAAGCGCACCCAGGCCGCGCAAACGCTCGAGGCCGCCGAGGCCCGGCTTGCCGAGGTCGAGGGCGCGCTGCGCGCCGCCGAGGGCGCGCTCGCCGACATGCGCGAGGAGCGCGGCCGTTCGGAGGGCGCGGTCTCGCAGGGCGACCAGGCAATGGAGGCGATCACCGAGCGCATTCGCGAGCGCCTCGGCTGCGCGCCCGAACAAGCCCTCGACGCCGCGCATCTCGATGAAGGCGCCACCTTGCCCGAGATCGACGATATCGAGGCCAAGCTCGAGCGCCTGACCCGCGAGCGCGACAATATGGGCCCGGTCAACCTGCGCGCCGAGCGCGAATCGGAAGAGCTTGCCGAACAGATCACCACCATGGAGACCGAGCGCGAGGACCTGCTCGGCGCGATCTCACGCTTCCGCCAGGCCATCAACGAGCTGAACCGCGAGGGCCGTCAACGCCTGCTCGCCTCCTTCGAGAAGGTCGACGGCCATTTCCGCGAGATCTTCGAAAGCCTCTTCGGCGGCGGCCAGGCGCATCTGAAGCTGATCGAATCGGACGACCCGCTCGAAGCCGGCCTCGAGATCATGGCGAGCCCGCCGGGCAAGCGCCTTCAGACCATGTCGCTGCTCTCCGGCGGCGAGCAGGCGCTGACCGCGCTCTCGCTGCTCTTTGCGGTCTTCATGACCAACCCGGCGCCGATCTGCGTGCTCGACGAGGTCGACGCGCCGCTCGACGACGCCAATGTCGACCGCTTCTGCACGCTGCTCAACCGGATCACCAGCGAGACCAAGACGCGCTTCCTGCTGATCACCCACCACCGCATGACCATGGCGCGCATGGACCGCCTCTTCGGCGTCACCATGGGCGAGAAGGGCGTCTCGCAGCTCGTTTCGGTCAACCTCAACGAGGCCGAACGGCTGCGCACCGTCGCTTAATTTTTCCGCTGACGCGAAAGTGGCTTCGGCCCGATTGTCGCAGTCATTTTTCTGCAATAAACACAATGCGTTAGCCGCGGGGCGTGGCCTTGACACCCCTGGTGCGAGGCAATATCGTGCGCGCGGCCTTGAACCGGGCGCCTCCGGTTCCGGGCTTGCGTTCTTTTCGCGCCGGGGAATGTCTCAAAAGAAACCGCCGCCTGGGCTTCAGGACCTTGACGCAAGGTTGCGCAAGGCCCGTGAGCGACAGGAACGACGGGGAGGCAAATCCGGGCCGCGGCGGGCGCAGGATATGTCGGGGGTAGGCCTGGCGCTCCGCCTGGGGGTCGATTTCGTCGCAGGCGTTGTGGTCGGTGTCGGCATCGGCTTGTTGCTCGATTGGTGGTTGGGCAGCTCGCCAGCGATGCTGATTGTGTTCTTCCTCCTCGGCGCCGCGGCGGGTACGTTCAACGTGTTCCGCACGGCAAGCGGTCAAGGTGGCGCGGTCGGCTTCAAGCAGGCCCGCGACGCCGAAAAGGACGCGGACGGAACGGACGGATCGGACAAGAAGCGCGAAGGCAACGCGCGAGACGACAAACGAGACGATTGAGGCCGGACGAACGGGGTCCGGAATAGCGGGGTTAGGGACGACGAGCCATGGCGAGTCCGCTCGAGCAATTCGAGATCAAGGCGATTGCGCCGATCGAGGTCGGTGGCCTGGACATCTCCTTCACCAACTCCTCGGCGGCGATGGTCGCGACCTTGGTGCTGGGAACGGCGCTGCTCGTGCTCGGCATGAGCCGGGCGAGCGTGGTGCCGGGGCGGATCCAGTCGATCGCGGAGATGTCCTACGAATTCATCGCGGGGCTGCTCAGCGATACCGTGGGCGCCGAGGGCAAGCGCTACTTCCCCTTCGTCTTCACGCTCTTCATGTTCATCCTGATCGGCAATCTGCTCGGCCTGCTGCCCTACTCCTTTACCTTCACCAGCCACATCATCGTCACCTTCGCGATGGCGATCACGGTGTTCATCGGCGTCACCATCCTCGGCCTGGTGAAGCACAAGATGCATTTCTTCAGCTTCTTCGTGCCGCCCGGCGTGCCCTTGGCGATGTGGCCGCTGCTGATCCCGATCGAGATCATCTCCTATCTCTCGCGGCCGATCAGCCTCTCGGTGCGTCTCTTCGCCAACATGCTGGCGGGGCACACGCTGCTCAAGGTCATCGGCGGCTTCGTCTTCGGCCTGGGCGCGATCACCTTCGGCGTAGGCGGCCTGCTGCCGCTCGCCCTCATCTCGGTGCTGACCGGCCTCGAGGTCGTGATCGCGTTCCTGCAGGCTTACGTCTTCGCGATCCTCACCTGCCTCTACATCAACGACGCGCTGCATCTCCACTAGGCCGCGCGATCCCGCACACGAATCCGGATTTCAAAGCGAGAAGGAAGACAGATCCATGGACGCTAGTGCAGTCAAACTCCTCGGCGCCGGCATCGCCGTCCTCGGCGTGATCGGCTCGGGCATCGGCATCGGCAGCATCTTCTCCGCCTACATCCAGGCCGTCGCCCGCAACCCCTCGGCCCGCCGCGAGACCGACATGTTCACCATGACCATGCTGGGCTTCGCGCTCGTCGAGGCGCTGGCGCTGTTCGCGCTGATCATCGCGCTCTTGCTGCTCTTCGTATTCTGAGCGGACGCGGTGCAGCCGCGCCGCTTTAAAGCCAAGAGCATGATGACGATGCGTCGCATAGCGGGATTGACGGCAGGGGCCTTCGGGACCTTGGCCCCGGCCGCGAACGCCTTCGCGGCCGAGAAAGGCCACGGCGAGGGCGGCGGCGGGGGCGGCATGCCCCAGCTCAACCCGGAAAGCTTCGCCTCCCAGCTCTTCTGGCTGGCGGTCACCTTCATCCTCTTCTTCCTGATCGCCTGGCGCGTCGCGCTGCCGAAGATCGGGCGGGTGCTGGAGGACCGGCGCGAGCGCATCGACCGCGATGTCTCCAAGGCCCAGGAGGTGCGCAACGAGGCCGAGGCGGTGCTGGCGGAGTACGAGAAGCTCTCCGCCGAGGGCCGTGCCTCGGCCCAGGTCGTGCTGCGCGAGGCCAACGAGCTGGCGGCGGCCGAAGCGGCGGCCGAACACGAGAAGCTCAGCCACAGGCTCGCCGACGACATCACGAAGGCCGAACGCCGCATCGACGAGGCGCGCAAATCCGCGCTCGAAGGCTTGGGCGACGTCGCTGCGGAGATCGCCCAGGCGGCGGCGGCGAAGCTGATCGACCTCGACGTGAGCAAGTCCGACGCCGACGGCGCGGTCTCGCGCGCCGTCAAGGACCTCGGATAGCGGGCGGGCGGGAGCCGATATGGACCATCTCCTTCAAAGCGCCGAATTCTGGGTCGCGGTGGCCTTCGTCATCTTCGTGCTCTTCATGCTGTGGAAGGCAACGAAGCCGATGATGGCCGCGCTCGATGCGCGCGCCGAGCGCATCAAGACCGAGCTCGACGAAGCGAAACGCCTGCGCGAGGAAGCGCAGAAGCTGCTCGCCGAGTATCAAAGGAAGGAACGCGACGCCGCCAAGGAAGCCGAGGCGATGCTGCACCACGCCCGCGAGGAGGCGACGCGCCTGCGCGAGAAGGCGGCCGAAGACCTGAAGGCCTCGGTCAAGCGGCGCGAGCAACAGGCGCTCGACCGCATCGCCCAGGCCGAAGCGCAGGCAGAGGCGCAGGTGCGCGCCCAGGCGGTCGACCTTGCCGTCGCCGCCACCCGCCAGATCCTCGCCGAGAAGCTCGACGAGACCCAGGCCGCCCGCCTCGTCGACGAGGCGCTTAAGGACCTGCCCGGCAAGCTGAACTAGCGGTCGCTAGATTGCAGCGACGCGGCCGCCCGGCTGGGCCGTGGCGTCGGGGGCGAGATCGTGGGCCGTCTGGAAGCGCCTGAGATCGGCAAGGAAGCGCGGGCTCGCCTCGCCCCCATTTCCACCTATGCCTCGATGCCGGGCTGGAACGCGTGGAAGCCCGCCTTGTTGAGCAGCTTCTTGGCGTTGAAGACCGCAAGCGGGTGATTGGCCTCGCCGGGACCAACCGCGTCACACCAATTGGCCCCCCAGCTCCCATCAGCTAGAATTCACCGATGCCAATACAACTATTGAGACAGGCTCTCATTGTATTCGTCGCCTGCGCACTGGCGACAGAAGCACTCTCAGCGGAAGCACTGCGCTTCGAGGATGCGGATGCGGCCTATGACCGCGGCCTCTATGAGAAGGCTCTCCGCATTGCTCGCCCGCTCGCAGAACGAGGCGACCCACGCGCCCAGTACTTGCTGTCACTGATCCACGCGGGCGTTCACGGCATGCCGATTGATCGGTGTATGTCGACGTTCTGGGCGGACAAAGCTGCGCGACAGGGCTACGCACCAGCCATGAACCGCATGGCCTGGGCATATTTCTCTGGACTTGGCGTACCGCGAAGTAATGTTTTGGCCTATCGTTGGGCGCTAGCGGGGCGTCGCGCGGGAAGCCAGACCGCAGCCAAGAACGTCGAGATGTTCGGATCGGGCTTGAACGATCAGCAACGTCAGGCTATTGGCGCGAGCATGCCGACATGGCGACCGGAAGCGCAAAAGCTGGTCAGGATCGTCCGGCCTCCGTCGGATTGGCTGGGCCGTTTCCTTTGGCGATTACGCGGACAGCGCTTTTGTGATGACTAACGCTCCTTCGATCTTCTATCCCTTGCGTCTAACAATTTCTCCATCTGCTCCGCGCGCTTTGTGGCCGAGTACTTGATCCCGACCATAATAATCGATCCCGCCACACCGCCGATCACGATGGCCGTGCCGCCAACGGCGACCATGGGGCCGATAGCCGCGCCAGCTTCCGCGGGGAGCGTCGAGAATACGTCCATGTAATTCGCCAACCTTCGGTTTTCCGTGATCTTTCGTCGCAATTCCGAGTCCGACAGAGAGGCGATGTGCCAGCCGGGGTTAGTCAGGATGTCCGAGCGGTAGGTCGTCAACGCCGTGTAGAGCGGCGTGTTGGTTCGTTTCAGCTTTTCGAGTTCACGGTTTACGGCGTATTGCTGTTGCTTGTTCAGATGGCGATAGCCATAGATGCTCGCGATAACAAAGAGCGTTTTTCGATCCACGCCGAAGGCGAGTTTCGGATCGATGCCCATCTCGCGTGGCATGGCGACTGTGACTTCACGCTGCTTG
Organism: Alphaproteobacteria bacterium; assembly: GCA_037387885.1. Taxonomy (GTDB): domain Bacteria; phylum Pseudomonadota; class Alphaproteobacteria; order JAPULJ01; family JAPULJ01; genus DATKZM01. Next base: position 39,470 of record JARRKQ010000006.1, read on the forward strand.
GCTTCGGCGCGTGCGGCTTCGATTGCTTTGCGCTCTTTCTCCCGTTCGCGCGCAGCCGCATCACCCTGAGAGGTTTTGGATTTCGCCTCCGCCTGTTGAATCGACTGAGGGGGGTGGAATGGCTGGTCCGACTGGCGATCGCGTCCGCCGATTTCGTCTTTCGCACCTGCCTCAATGAACGTCGCGTCAGGCCCACCGAAGATCGGCTGGCCGGAGAGGGTCCGGTTGGGGTCCTTGGCGAAGCGCTCGGCGAAGTGCTCGCTCTCGCTTTCGGGCGGCGGGCCGTCGGCCGGGCCGAAGACCTTGCGGGTCAGCATGTGGACCGTGGGCCCGCCCGGTTGGGCGGTGGCGTCGGGGGCGAGGTCGTGGGCCGTCTGGAAGCGCCTGAGATCGGCGAGGAAGCGCGGGCTCGCCTCGCCCATCCCCTCGATGCCGGGTTGGAACTCATGGAAGCCCGCTTTGTTGAGCAGCTTCTTGGCGTTGAACACCGCCAGCGGGTGGTTTGCCTCGCCGGCGCCCACCGGGCTCTCGAGCCTGAGATCGCTCCGCTGCACCGCCGGCCGGAACGGCTCGAAGTCGGAGCGGATCGGCGCGCCGTTCGCGTCGGTCAGCCGGTCGCGTTGGCGGTCGGTATAGGCGGTCACGTCGGGGTCGTTGAAGTCTTGCCGGACCGGGTCGGCCATCAGCGTTTCGAGACGCCGGATGACGGCGCTGCGCTCGTCGTCTTCGAAGGCGGGGTCGTCGAATTCGTCGAATACGGGCATCGGATCGCTCGCGTGATGGGATTTGGGTCGGTGAGAATATGGGAATAATCCCATCACAGTGACACGCGCATGTCAAGAACAAAAAGTGTACATACAATGTCCGGTGATTGTTCGAACTGGCGGACGCGAGCTCAGCCCAGGGAACCCGCCGCTTGCGCGCCTAACCCGGCCGGCGGCCGATGGTATAGACCTGTTCGGTCGCGCGGGCCTCGGCGGGGTCGATCACGCTGCGGTCGCGGACGCGCCAGGCGAGCGACCAGAAGCCGAGCAGCGAGCAGGCCGTCATCACGGCGAGCCCGGTCGACATGCTCTTCTGGGTCCAGCCGAAGGCATAGGCCATGCCGATGGTGATGACGGCGGCCAGGGTGAGCTGGATGAAGCCGAGCAGGGCCGAGGCCGCCCCGGCACGCGTCGGATAGGGCCCGATGGCGCCGGCGAGCGCGTTCGGCAGCACGAAGCCGAGGCTCACCATATAGAAGCCCTGCGGGATCAGCAGCGCGAGCAGGCTCGTATGCCCCGTCCAGGCGAGCGCCGCCTGGGTGAACCCGGCCGCGATGCCGATCAGCGCGCCGATCATCACCATGCGCTCGATGCCGAGCCTGATCGTGAGCCGCCCGGCGGTGAGCGTGCCGGCGGTGTAGGAGAGCACGATCACGGCGAAGAGATAGCCATATTCGTCGGCCGCCACGCCGTGCTGGGTGATGATCACATGGGGCGAGCCGGAGAGGAAGACGACCAGCCCGCCGATCGCGCAGGCGGCTGTGATGGCGAAGCCCATGAAGACACGCTCGCCCAGCATCTCGCGGTAATTGCCGGCCATGCGCTTGAGGTTGAGCGCCTGCGGGTCGGGCGCCTTGTTGGTCTCGTGGAACAGGCCGACCAGGGCGAAGAGGGTCAGCCCCGCCACCACCAGCATGAGCACGAAGATCGCCTGCCAATTGAAGGTGGTCAAAAGGAAGCCGCCGATGATCGGCGCCAGCGCCGGAATGAACCCCATGGCGGCGCCCAGATAGGCGAGCGCGCGGGCGGCATGCTCGCGGGCGAAGACGTCGCGAACAACCGCGCGCGAGATCGTCGGCCCGGCGCAACAGCCCACGGCCTGGAAAAAGCGCGCCACGATCAGCGTCTCGATCGTCGTCGCCATCAGGCAGGCCACCGTGCCGAGCAGGTAGATCGACACGCCGGCCATGAGCACGGGCTTGCGGCCGAAGCGGTCGGAGAGCGGTCCGTAGAACAGCTGCGCCGAGGCGACGCCCAGGAAGAACGCCGAGAGCGTCCACTGCACCATCGCCGCATCCGTGTTGAAGGCGCGCGCGACCGCCGGCAGGGCCGGCAGATAGGTGTCGGTCGCGATCGGCTGGTACGCGATCAGCGTTACCAGCAGCGCCCAGAAGGCTGCGCGTTTCAAGGAAGCGATCCCCGGCAGGTGGCGGCGGTGCGGTATCCGTCGTCCCGACGATATAGAGACGCACGCCGCCGCCCGCAAACGCCCGCCTCGCGGACGCCTCATGCGCGGGGGGTATGTGTGTAGGTTCCTCCTCACGCATCACCCCCGCGAAAGCGGGGGTCCATGGAAGCCGCCAAGATCGGCGCCGGACGCACCATGGATTCCCGCTTCCGCGGGAATGACGAGGTGTGGCGTTCTGAGCGAACTCCTCTTGCGGAGAACTGCCGCTGCCTACTTCCGCGCCGGCGCCGTCTTGCGCTCGTGCTCGAGCAGGTCCTGCTTGGTCGCAAGCCCCCAGCGGTAGCCGCCGAGCCCGCCATCCTCGCGGATCGCGCGGTGGCAGGGGATGAGGAGCGACACCGGGTTGGTGGCGCAGGCCCGGCCGACGGCGCGCTGGGCCTTGCCGGCGCCGAGCATCGCGGCGATCTCCGAATACGTACGCGTCTCGCCGTAGGGGATCTCGGTCAACGCCTGCCAGACGCGCCGCTGGAACGCCGTCGCGCGCACGTCGAGCGGCAGGTCGGGATGCGGCGTGCCGTCATTCAGATAGTCGAGCACCGCATCGAGCCAGTGCCCGAGCCCGGCATCGTCGCGCTCGATCGACGCGGCGGCAGGGAACTCCTGGCCAAGCTCATCGGCCAGCTTGCCGTCGTCCGCGCCGAAGGCGAGGAAGCAGATGCCCGCACTCGTGCCGGCCACCAGGATGCGGCCGTAGGCGCAGTCGGCGAGCGCGTAGCGGATCTCGGCCCCCTTGCCGCCCTTGGCATAGGTCGCGGGCGTCATGCCGAGATGCGCGCCCGCACGTTCGTAAAGCCGCGAGGACGAGCCGTAGCCCGCCTCGTAGAGCGCGCCCGTCACATCGTCGCCCGCCTTCACCGCGTCGCGGAACCGGGCCATGCGTCGCGCATCGGCGTACTCGCGTGGGGAGACCCCCATGATGCGCTTGAAGCGGCGCTGCAGATGCGAGGCGCTCAACCCCACCTCGGCGGCAAGCTCCTCCAGCGTCGGGGTGCGCTCGGTCTCGGCGTCGATCAGATCGCAGGCAGCACGCACGGCCTGAAGCGTGGCATCGCTCGACGCCGCCTGCTTGGGCTTGCAGCGCTTGCAGGCGCGGAAGCCGGCCGCCTCGGCCGCCTGCGGCACCTCGTAGAACGCGACCTGGGCGCGCCCGGGCCTCTTCGACGGACAGGACGGCCGGCAGTAGATCCCGGTCGAGCGCACTGCATAGACGAAGGCGCCATCGAGCGCCGCCTCGCGGCCGAGCACCGCCTGCCAGCGGGCCTCGTCGCTGGTGACTGCATTGATTGTGGTAGCGGCGTCGGTCATCTGGATCATTTCGGTCATCGGTCCTGCTCGCATTTGGTGGCGTGTCATGCTCGCCACGCTAGAGCAGGCGTTTTGCCCATTCTATCCGATGCTTGCGGGTGAAATGGAGGCCTTATAAAGGCCCAGAATCATTGACGTTTCGGCTGAGGCGGGCTCAGCCGTAGCGGTGCAGCCCGCTGCCATGGGCGCGCAGCCAGCGCTTGGCCCGCTCGGCATCGCCGACGAGCTTGTCGACCACGGCCCAGAAGCGGGCGCCGTGATTCATGTGCTTCAGATGCGCGACCTCGTGGGCGACCACGTAGTCGAGCACCCAGTCGGGCGCCATCACCAGGCGCCAGGAGAAATTGAGATTGCCGTCGGCGCTGGCGCTGCCCCAGCGCGAGCGCGTGTCACGAATCGCGACGCGGCCGGGCTTGACCTTGATCTGCTTGCACATGACCTCGACGCGGGCGGTGATCTCCTCGCGCGCGTAACGCTTGAGCCAGGTCTCGATGCGCCGCCCGACGAGACCGCGCTCGCCGCCGACACGGATCAGCCCGTCGTCGAGCCGCACCGCGCGCGGCGGTCCCGGTGTCCAGATGACGCGGCGCTTTTGTCCCAGGACCGGAATTTGCGCACCCGCCTCGAAGGCGACGCGCGGCGGCAGACTGTCGAGGCGGCGCTCGATCCAGCGTTGCTTCTCGTCGGCGAAGGCAAGTCCCTCCGACAACGCGACGCGCCGCGGCAAGGTCAACACCACCGAGCCGGTGCTGTCGTCGATGCGCAACGTGATGCGACGCGCGCGCGCACTACGGCGAACCGCAAGCGGCACGGCGCGGTCGGCGATCAACAACATTTCAGGTGGCTTTGCCATGGGAGCGAAGGTCATAGCGCGGGTCTGTGCTCGCGGCAAGACATGAAGCGTTATGAAACGCGTCTTGCGCGACGGCGCGGAAACTGCTTTCGATCATTTCGATCCCGTTGCACGCGTTCGCGCACCACGCATTCGACGTCATGACCGCTTCGCACATCCTCGCCATCGACCAGGGCACGACGAGCTCGCGCGCCATCGTGTTCACTGCGGACGGCGCCATCGTTAGCGTTCATCAGATCGAGTTCGCGCAACACTTCCCGGCCGACGGTTGGGTCGAGCACGACGCAAACGAGATCTGGGAAACGACGCTCGCAGCCTGCAAAGGCGCGCTTGCCACGGCGGCGATCGATGCGCGCGAGCTCGCCGCGGTCGGCATCACCAACCAGCGCGAGACGACCGTGTTGTGGGACCGCGCGACCGGCGCGCCGGTTGCGAACGCGATCGTCTGGCAGGACCGCCGAACCGCCGAGGCCTGCCGCGCGCTGGTCCGCGACGGGCACGAGCCGATGATCCAGGCGAAGACCGGCCTCGTCAGCGACGCCTATTTCTCGGCGACCAAGCTCGCCTGGCTGCTCGACAATGTGCCCGGCGCGCGCGCCGCCGCCGAGGCCGGCACACTCGCCTTCGGAACCATCGACAGCTTTCTCCTGTGGCGGCTCACCGGCGGGGCGGTGCACGCGACCGACGCCACGAACGCCTCACGCACCATGCTCTACGACATCCATGCCGGCGACTGGGATGACGCGCTGCTGGCGCTCTTCAACGTGCCGCGCGCGGTGTTGCCGCAAGTCCGCGACTGCGCCGGCGATTTCGGCGCGACGACCGCCGATCTATTCGGCGCGCCGGTGCCGATCACCGGCATCGCGGGTGACCAGCACGCAGCACTCGTCGGCCAGGCCTGCGTCACGCCCGGCATGATGAAAAGCACCTACGGCACCGGCGCCTTCATGCTGGAGAACACCGGGACCGAGCCCGTCGCCTCGGCAAACCGCTTGCTGACCACGATCGCCTATCGTCTCGACGGCACCAGCACCTACGCGCTCGAGGGCAGCATCTTCATCGCCGGCGCCGCCGTGCAGTGGCTGCGCGACGGCCTCGGCATCGTCGAGGCGGCCGCCGATATCGAAGCGCTCGCCGCGAGCGTCCCCGATGCGGGCGGCGTCACCGTCGTGCCGGCCTTCACCGGGCTCGGCGCGCCCTATTGGGACGCCGATGCGCGGGGCGCCATCCTCGGCGTCACGCGCGACACCGGCCGGGCGGAAATCGCGCGCGCGACCCTCGACGCCATTTGCCTGCAGAGCCGCGACCTGATCGAGGCGATGCGCCTGGACGGCAGCGACCCGTCGGCGCTCCACGTCGATGGCGGCATGGCGGTGAACGATGCGCTGATGCAGCGCCTGGCCGATCTGCTCGGCCTGCCCGTGACCCGGCCGCGCGTCACCGAGACGACGGCGCTCGGCGCGGCCAGCCTTGCCGGTCTCGGCTGCGGTCTTTACGGATCGCTCGACGAGATCGCCGGACGCTGGGAAGAGGACCGCAGCTTCACGCCCACGCTCGCCGAGGCCGCGCGCAACGACGCCTATGAGCGCTGGCAAGCCGCCGTGGCGCGGGTCCGCAGCGTGCCGCAATAGGCGACATCGGTATGAGCGATCTCTATGGCGAGGACCTCGCCTATATCCACCACGCGGGCTTCTCCGGCTTTTCGGAACGCGCCGCGCCGGGTCTGCTTGCGCACTTCCGCGAGGCCGGGATCACGGACGGCCGCGTCGTCGATCTCGGTTGCGGCGGCGGCACCTGGCTAGGCGCGCTGGGCGAGGCCGGATACGAAGCGGTCGGCATCGAGCCCTCGCCCCATCTCGTCGCCATCGCGCGCGAGACCGCGCCCGACGCGACATTGATAACGGCGTCCGCGCATGGAGCCGCCTTCCCGTCTTGCGATGCCGTCACCGCTTTGGGCGAGGCGCTTTGCTACATGCCGACCGATGCCACCTCACCGCCACCGCTGGCCCGCACCTTCGTGCATATTCACGAGGCGCTCTCCGTCGGGGGCCTGCTTGCGTTCGATCTCATCATCGGCGGCGAGGCGCCATCATTGACTGGTACGGGCGGACGCACGGGCGACGACTGGGCGGTGCTGAGCGAAGTCGTGGAGGACGAGGCGGCACGGCGCCTGCGGCGGACTGTCACGATCTTCCGCGCGGTGGACGGCGTCTATCGGCGCTCGCAGGAGACCCACCAGCAGCACCTTTTCACCCACGGCGAGATCGAAGCCGCGCTAATGGGCGCTGGCTTCACCGAAATAGTGGCGGCAGACAGCTACGGTGACGCGCGCATGCTGCCGCGGCGTCGCGCGTTCTTTGCGCGGAAGGGATAATTCGGTAGGCGACCGCCCGATCAGGCCGAGGCGCGAATGAACTTCGCCACTTTCGGCATGATGACCTCGCGCCATTTGCGACCGTTGAAGATGCCGTAATGGCCGGTCTCCGGCTGCTCCCAATGCAGCTTGCGCGACTTGGGAATGTTGACGCAGAGATCGTGCGCCGCCCGCGTCTGGCCGACGCCCGAGATATCGTCGAGCTCGCCTTCGACTGTCATCAGCGCGGTCTTTTTGATCGCGGTCAGATCGACCAGCCGGCCGCGATGGGTCATCGTGCCTTTGGGCAGGGCGTGGTCCTGGAACACGGTCTTGATCGTCTGCAGGTAATATTCCGCCGGCAGATCCATCACCGACATGTATTCGTCGTAGAAGCGCCGGTGCGAATCCGCGCTGTCGCCGTCGCCCTCGATCAGATGCTCAAAGTGCTTCATATGCGCGCCGACATGGCGGTCGAGGTTCATCGACATGAAGCCGGTGAGCTGCAGGAAGCCCGGATAGACGAGCCGTCCCGCGCCCTCGTAGCCGAAGGGCACGCGGCTGATCACCGAGGTCTCGAACCAGGACAGCGGCCGCGAGGTCGCAAGCTCGTTCACCTGGGTCGGGTTGGCGCGCGTGTCGATCGGCCCGCCCATCAGCGTCATCGACGGCGGCAGACACGGGTGAACGAGCTTGCGACCTCGTTGCCTCGTCGTGGGGATCAGCCAGCACCGCCAGCCGCTGATATTGCACTGCAACATAATATAGGATCAAAGGGTAATTTTCCACTTCA
>JARRKQ010000007.1:0-38268 GCA_037387885.1 Alphaproteobacteria bacterium
AGCGTCTCCTCGACATCGTCGATCCGACGCCGCAGACGGTCGATGCGCTGGGCAAGCTCGACCTGTCGGCCGGCGTCCACGTCGACATCAAGCTCAAGGAAGAAGCGTGATGCGCACCGGCGTGATCGCAAAGAAGATCGGCATGAGCCGTGTGTTTTCCGAAGACGGAACGCACGTGCCCGTGACCGTGCTCCAGATGGAGGACTGCCAGGTGGTCGGCGTCCGGACGGCGGAGAAGGATGGCTATTCTGCGCTGCAGCTCGGTGTGGGCACGGCCAAGGTGAAGAACACGACCAAGCCCGAGCGCGGGCATTTCGCCAAGGCCAAGGTCGAGCCCAAGCGTAAGCTCGCCGAGTTTCGGGTGGCCGAGGATGCGCTGCTCGATGTCGGCACCGAGATTGGCGTGAACCACTTCGTCGCCGGACAATATGTCGACGTCGCGGGCACCTCGATCGGCAAGGGCTTTGCCGGCTCGATGAAGCGCTGGGGCTTCGGCGGCCTGCGCGCGAGCCACGGCGTCTCGGTCTCGCATCGGGCGCACGGCTCGACGGGTCACAGCCAGGACCCGGGCAAGGTCTTCAAGGGCAAGAAAATGGCGGGGCATATGGGCGCCCGCCGGGTAACGACGCAGAACTTGCGCGTGATCGCGACCGACGCCTCGCGGGGCCTCATCCTCATTCGCGGCGCCGTGCCGGGATCTAAAGGCGGCTGGGTGTTCGTGACCGATGCGGTCAAACAGCCGCCGGCCGAGAACGCGCCCTATCCGGCGGGTCTCAAAAGCGATGCCGCGGCTACGGGTTCGATTGCCGAGCAGGCCTCGGAAGTTACCGAAGAGGCGTTGGCTGCGGCCGAACAAGCGGCCAAGGAGGCCCTTGCGGGCGCCGCCAAGGCTGCCGAAGACGCGCCGAGTGAAGGCGGGAACGGGGACTAAGCGCGATGGCGATCAAGCTCAAAGCGATCGATCTCGACAACAAGGCGGCGGGCGACGTCTCGCTCAACGACGCCGTGTTCGGGGTTGAGATCCGCAAGGACATTCTGGCGCGGATGGTCGAGTGGCAGCTCGCCAAGCGCCGCGCGGGCACGCACAAAGTCAAAACCATCGGCGAGATCCGAGGCACCTCTGCAAAGCCGTGGCGTCAGAAAGGCCTCGGCCGTGCGCGCGCCGGCTCCTTGCGGGCCACCCAGTTCCGAGGCGGCGCAACCGTGTTCGGCCCGGTCGTGCGCAGTCACGCCAAGGCGATGCCCAAGAAGGTGCGTGCGCTCGCGCTGAAGACCGCGCTCTCGTCCAAGGCGAGCGACGGCAAGCTGGTGATCCTGGACGCCGCGACGCTCAAGGACGCGAAGACCAAGGATCTTGCCAAGAAAGTCGCGAAGCTTGGCTGGGAGTCGGCGCTGATTATTGACGGCCCCGAAGTCGATCAGAACTTCGTTCGGGCGGCGCGGAACCTGCAGGGCATCGATGTGCTGCCGCAGCAGGGCGCCAACGTCTACGACATCCTGCGCCGTGACACGCTGGTGCTGACCAAGGAAGCCGTGAAAGCGCTGGAGGCGCGTCTCGCATGAGCCGGAAGATGAAGGGGCAGGTGAAGATCAGCCGCGAGCGCATGTACGACGTCGTGCGCAAGCCGATCATCACCGAGAAATCGACCATGGCGTCCGAGCACGGCCAGGTGGCGTTTCAGGTCGCGATCGACGCCACCAAGCCGGAGATCAAGGCCGCCGTCGAGGGCCTCTTCGGCGTCAAGGTCAAGGCGGTAAATACGCTTCGCCAAAAGGGCAAGGTGAAGATGTTCCGCGGCAAGAAGGGCAAGCGCGTGAACGTCAAGAAAGCGATGATCACCCTCGAAGAGGGCCAGAACATCGACGTCACCACCGGTATCTGAGTTTAGGGATACGACTAGAGATTTGATCTGAGGATCTGGGACGATGGCGCTTAAACAACTGAAACCGACGACGCCGAGCAGCCGTGGCGTGGTGCTGGTCGACCGCGCCGAGCTGTGGAAGGGCAAGCCGGTCAAGGAATTGACCGAGGGCCTGACCAATTCCGGCGGTCGCAACAACCACGGCCGCATGACGGCGCGGCGGCGTGGCGGCGGGCACAAGCGGCGTTACCGGGTCGTCGACTTCAAGCGCGGCAAGTTCGACGTGCCGGCGACGATCGAACGGTTCGAATACGACCCGAACCGGACCGCATTCATCGCGCTCGTCAAATACGAGGACGGTGAGCAGGCCTACATCCTGGCGCCCCAGCGCGTGAAGGTGGGCGACCAGGTGGTCGCCTCCGAACGCGCCGACGTGAAGCCGGGCAACGCGATGCCGCTCAAGAACATCCCGATCGGCACCATCGTCCACAATGTCGAGATGAAGCCGGGCGGCGGCGGCAAGATCGCGCGTTCGGCCGGGACTTACGTCCAGCTCGTGGGCCGCGACGCCGGATACGCCCAGCTCCGCCTCACCTCGGGCGAGATGCGGGTGGTGCGCGGTGACTGCATGGCGACGATCGGCGCGGTCTCGAATGCCGATCAGCAGAACATCAAGCTGGGTAAGGCCGGGCGCAACCGCTGGCGCGGCAAGCGTCCGTCGGTGCGCGGCGTGGCGATGAACCCGGTCGATCACCCCCATGGCGGCGGCGAGGGCCGGACTTCGGGTGGCCGTCATCCGGTGAGCCCGTGGGGCGTGCCGACCAAGGGCAAGCGTACCCGCAACAACAAGGCGACGGACAAGTTCATTATCCGCCGCCGGCGCAAGAAGTAAGGGAGGCGGATCGTGGCACGTTCCGTTTGGAAAGGTCCGTTCGTCGACGGCTATCTTCTGAAGAAAGCCGAAACGACGCGTAATTCGGGCCGCAATGAAGTGATCAAGACCTGGTCGCGGCGATCGACCATCCTGCCGCAATTCGTGGGTCTTACCTTTGGCGTGCATAACGGCAAGAAATTCGTGCCGGTGCTGGTAACCGAGAACATGATCGGCCACAAATTCGGCGAGTTCTCGCCGACCCGCACCTTCTATGGGCACGCCGCCGACAAGCGGGCAAAGCGGGCGTAAGGCAATGGGCAAGGCGAAAACCGACCGGCGATTGGATGAGAGCGAGGCTCAAGCCGTGGGCCGCAACATCCGGATCAGCCCGCAGAAGCTGAACGTGGTCGCCCAGGCGATCCGCGGGCTCGATGCCGGCGATGCGCTGGCGGAGCTTACCTTCTCGCGGCGCCGGATCGCGGGTGAGGTGAAGAAGATCCTGCAATCGGCGATCGCCAATGCAGAGAACAACCACCAGCTCGACGTCGATCGGCTTTATGTTGCCGAAGCGACGGTGGGCAAGGATTTCGTCATGAAGCGCATGCGCGCGCGGGCGCGCGGCCGCATGGGACGCATCAAGAAGCCGTTTTCAAACATCACAATCGTGCTGCGCGAGCAGGACGAAGACGAAGAGTCGGAGACCGCATAATGGGTCAGAAAGTCAATCCAATCGGGCTGCGGGTCGGTATCAACCGCACCTGGGATTCGCGCTGGTACGCCGAGGCCGACTACGCCGATCTGCTGCATCAGGATCTCCGGCTGCGGAGCTATCTGCAGGATCGGCTCGGCCAGGCGGGCGTCTCCAAGGTCGTGGTCGAGCGGCCGGCCAAGCGCGCGCGGATCACTATTCACACAGCCCGGCCCGGTGTCGTCATCGGCAAGAAGGGTCAGGACATCGAAAAGCTGCGCGCCGATCTTTCGCGCATGACCGGCTCGGACGTCCACCTCAACATCGTAGAGATCCGGAAGCCCGAGCTCGACGCACGGCTGGTCGCCGAGACTATCGCCCAGCAGCTCGAGCGCCGGGTTGCCTTCCGTCGGGCCATGAAGCGCGCCGTGCAGTCTGCGATCCGTCTGGGCGCGCTCGGTATTCGGATCAATTGCGGCGGCCGCCTCGGCGGCGCTGAGATCGCGCGCATGGAGTGGTATCGCGAGGGCCGCGTTCCGCTGCACACGCTGCGCGCCGATATCGATTACGCCACCGCGACAGCCAAGACGACCTACGGCACCTGCGGCGTCAAGGTATGGGTCTACAAGGGCGACATCATGGCCCACGACCCGATGGCGCAAGACAAGCGCCTCGCCGAGCAGCAGCGCTAGCAGCCGGCAGGCAGGAAACGAGAGACAACCATGCTGTCACCGAAGCGAACCAAGTACCGCAAGCAGCACAAGGGCCGTATCCACGGCAAGGCCAAGGGCGGCACCGCGCTCAACTTCGGCTCCTACGGGCTGAAGGCGACGCAGCCGGGCCGCGTGACCGCGCGCCAGATCGAGGCGGCGCGCCGCGCGATGACGCGCCACATGAAGCGCTCGGGCCGCGTCTGGATCCGGATCTTTCCGGACGTGCCGGTCTCGGCGAAGCCGGCGGAAGTTCGCATGGGCTCCGGCAAGGGCACGCCCGAATACTGGGCGGCGCGCGTCCATCCGGGCCGCATCATGTTCGAGATCGACGGTGTGGACATCGACGTCGCACGGCGGGCCTTCGAGCTGGCTGCGGCGAAGTTGCCGATCGGCACGCGCTTCATCGCGCGCATCGGTGAGGAATAGGAGCAGGGTCATGAAGGCGGCCGATCTCAAGACCAAGACGCCGGACGAGCTGACCGATCAGCTGGGCGATCTGGAAAAGGAAGCGTTCAACCTGCGTTTCCAACAGGCCAGCGGTCAGCTGGAGAACACGGCGCGGGTGCGCCAGGTGCGCCGGGATATTGCGCGGATCAAGACGCTGCTAAGCGCACGCGCGGGAGCGGAGGGCTAAATGCCAAGACGGGTAATGCGGGGTGTCGTGGTGAGCGACAAGCAGGACAAGACCGTGGTGGTCAAGGTCGAGCGCCGGGTCATGCATCCGCTCTACAAAAAATTCATCAAGCGTTCCAAGAAGTTCGCGGCACACGATCCGGAAAACGCCTGCAAGGAAGGTGACAAGGTCCGCATTCGCGAGTGCCGACCGATCTCCAAACGCAAGCGCTGGGAAGTGCTGGCCGACGGAGCTTGAGGCGCCGACCGGTTACCAGAACGAGGGTGCGCCGACGGCGCTAAGAAGGGACGAAGTCAATGATCCAGATGCAAACCCGCCTTGAAGTCGCCGACAATTCCGGCGCCCGCAAGGTGCAGTGCATCAAAGTGCTGGGCGGCTCCAAGCGCAAGACCGCTTCGGTGGGCGACGTGATCGTCGTCTCGGTCAAGGAGGCGATCCCGCGCGGCCGCGTGAAGAAGGGTGATATCCACCGTGCGGTCGTAGTGCGCACGGCCAAGGAGATCCATCGTCCCGACGGCACCTCGATCCGTTTCGACCGCAACGCGGCAGTGCTGATCAATCCCGCGGGCGAGCCCATCGGCACCCGCATCTTCGGGCCGGTAACCCGGGAGCTGCGCTCCAAGGGCTACATGAAGATCATTTCGCTGTCGCCGGAGGTTCTTTGATCATGGCGAAGAAACTAAAGGACCGGAAGAGCGCCCGCACCGCGCAGAAGCTCAAGATCCGCAAGGGTGACCGCGTGCAGGTGCTGGCCGGCAAGGACAAGGACAAGCGCGGCGAGGTTCTGAAGGTGTTCCCGAAAGAGAATCGGGTCATCGTCCAGGGCGTCAACGTGATCAAGCGCCATACGCGCCCGAGCACGACCCAGCAGGGCGGCATCGTGGAGCGCGAGGCGCCGGTGGCGATATCGAATGTGGCTTTGCTCGACCCGTCAGACGACGGGCCGACCAAGGTTGGTTTCAAGTTTCTCGACGACGGCCGCAAAGTTCGTTTCGCGCGCCGCTCGGGCGAGATCATCGACAGGTAAGGCAGACCGCAATGGCCAGATTGCGTGAACATTACGACACGGTGATCAAGCCGCAGCTCATGGAGAGCTTCGGCTACAAGAACCCGCATGAGGTTCCGCGCGTCACCAAGGTCGTTGTGAACATGGGTGTCGGCGAGGCGATCGTCGACAACAAGAAGGTGGATGCCGCCGCGGGCGAGCTGACGCAGATCGCGGGTCAAAAGCCGATCGTGATCAAGGCGCGGAAGTCGGTGGCGACGTTCAAGCTGCGCGAAGGCATGCGGATCGGCTGCAAAGTCACGCTGCGCCGCGAGCGCATGTACGAGTTCATCGACCGCCTGGTGACCATCGCGCTGCCGCGGGTGCGCGATTTTCGGGGTCTCAACCCGAAGAGCTTCGACGGCCGCGGCAATTTCACCATGGGGCTCAAGGAACAGATCGTGTTCCCGGAGATCGACTACGACAGGATCGACGAGATCCGGGGCATGGACATTTCGATTATCACGACTGCCAAGACCGATGACGAGGCGCGGGCTCTTCTGAAGGGCTTCGACTTCCCGTTCACCGGTGACAGCAGCAAGGACGAGGGACAGGCTGATGGCTAAGAAAAGCGCCGTCGAAAAGAACAAGCGGCGCGCCCGCATGGCATCCAATCATGCCGAAAAGCGCGCGCGCCTCAAAGCGATGGCCAAGGATCAAAGCCTGCCGGCCGAGGACCGCTTTGCGGCCCGTTTGAAGCTGGCCGCGATGCCGCGCAATGGCGCCAAGGTGCGCGTCCGCAACCGCTGCGAGGTCAGTGGGCGGCCGCGCGGTTTCTACCGGAAGTTCCGCATCTCCCGCATCGCGCTCCGCGATCTTGCCTCGCGCGGCGAGATCCCGGGCATGGTCAAGTCGAGCTGGTAGGGAGGAGGACAACGCCATGGCAATGAGCGATCCCCTCGGCGATATGCTGACCCGTATCCGCAACGGACAGCGGGCGAAGAAGGACCGTATCGTCAGCCCGGCCTCGCGGTTCCGCGAGAATGTGCTGACCGTGCTGGAGAAGGAAGGCTATATCCGCGGCTTCAACGAGCGCGAGCTGCGGCCGGGTCTCCGCGAGTTCGAGATCGAGCTCAAATATCACAACGGCGAGCCGGTGATTAAGGAGATCTCGCGGATTTCGACACCGGGGCGCCGCGTCTATTCGGGCATCTCCGATCTGCAAAAGGTTTATGGCGGACTCGGCATCTCGATCCTGTCGACCCCGCGCGGAGTGATGTCGGATCACGATGCCCGCGACGCCAATGTCGGCGGCGAAGTGTTGTGCCGGGTCTTTTGATCATCCGGCGAGTGGAAAAACGAGGGTAGCGATCATGTCGCGCATGGGCAGACACCCGGTCACGGTGCCGGACGGCGTGCAAGTGGCGGTCGAAGGCTTGACCGTGACGGCCAAAGGCAAGCTTGGTGAGGGCAAGATCACTCTCACCGATGATGTCACCGTGACCCTCGACGAGGGGGCGGTGAACGTCAAACCTGCCAATGATGGCCGGCGGGCGCAGATTATGTGGGGCACGGCGCGGAGCCTGGTGAACAACCTGGTCAACGGTGTCGGTGAGGGGTTCACCTACGAGCTCGAGATCGAGGGCGTCGGTTACCGCGCGGCGGTGCAGGGCTCGGATCTGGTGCTGCAGCTCGGCTACAGCCACGAGATCAAGCACCCGATCCCCGAAGGCATCCAGGTGCAGGTCGAGAACCAGCGCGAGATCAAGATGACGGGCGCCGACAAGCAGGCGGTCGGCCAGCTTGCCGCGGTCGTTCGCAAGTATCGTCCGCCGGAGCCCTACAAGGGCAAGGGCGTTCGCTACAAGGGCGAGCAGATCCTGCGTAAGGAAGGCAAGAAGAAATAGCGAGGCTCCGGCGAGTTCGGAAGAGAGACGACGATGCTAAATTCAAAGCAGTTGCAGGCGCGGCGCAAACGACGCACCCGACACCAGCTGAGCAAGGCTGCCAATGGGCGGCCGCGCCTGTCGGTGCACCGCTCGGGCAAGCACATCTATGCCCAGGTGATTGACGACCGTGCGGGTAAAACCCTGGCTGCGGCGTCGACCGTTGATAAGGATCTGCGGGACAAGCTCAAGAGCGGCGCGAACATCGACGCGGCCAAGGAAGTCGGCAAGATGGTCGCCGAGCGCGCCGGTAAGGCCGGAGTGAAAGAGGTCGTCTTCGACCGCGGCGGTTTCATCTACCACGGACGCATCAAGGCGCTCGCCGAAGCGGCGCGCGAAGGTGGCCTGAGCTTCTAAGCGGAAGCGGCAGGCAACCGGATCTAGGAAAGAGAGCAGGCATGGCAGAGCAAGGTGGCGATCGACGGGGACCTCGCGGACGGCGCGGCCGCCGCGATGATGGTGACGGTCAAGATTCTGAATTTGTTGAGAAATTGGTCGGCATCAACCGGGTCGCCAAGGTGGTCAAGGGTGGCCGGCGGTTCGGCTTCGCGGCGCTGGTAGTGGTCGGCGACGGCCGTGGCCGGGTCGGCTATGGCGCCGGTAAGGCGCGCGAAGTGCCCGAAGCGATCCGCAAGGCGACCGAGCAGGCCAAGCGCGGTCTGGTGCGCATACCGCTCCGCGAAGGCCGCACGCTGCATCACGATGTTCTGGGCCGCTACGGCGCCGGCCGTGTCGTGCTGCGCCCGGCCCCTCCGGGCACCGGCATCATCGCGGGCGGTCCGATGCGCGCGGTGTTCGAGAGCCTGGGCGTGCAGGACGTGGTCGCCAAATCGGTCGGGACCTCCAATCCGCACAACATGATCAAGGCGACCTTCCAGGCGCTGTCGTCGATCCAGTCGCCCAAGGACGTGGCCGCCAAACGCGGCAAGAAGGTGGGCGACATCGTCGGCCGCCGCGAAGCCGCCGCCGAGGCGCGGGAGTAAGGGCGATGGCCGAGAAGAAAAGCGGCAAGACGGTCAAGGTCACGCAGGTCGGCAGCCCCATCGGGCGCCAGGGCGACCAGCGCGCGACGTTGATCGGTCTCGGCCTTAACAAGATGAACCGCACCCGCGAGCTTGAGGATACGCCCGCGGTGCGCGGCATGATCAACAAGGTGAGCCACCTGGTGCGCGTGGAGGAGGCCGGCTGAGCGCGAGCGCTGCTGGGCCGCTTTTCTCTCCCGAAGGATTGATACCCATGAGACTGAACGAACTCTCCGATAACAAGGGCGCCAAGAAAAACCGCATCCGCGTCGCCCGCGGCCTCGGCTCGGGCAAGGGCAAGACCGGCGGCCGCGGCATGAAGGGCCAGAAGTCGCGCAGCGGTGTCTCGCTTCTCGGCAAGGAAGGCGGCCAGATGCCGCTCTACCGGCGGCTGCCCAAGCGTGGCTTCAAGAACAATTTCCGCAAACGCTTCAATGCGGTGAATGTCGGCCGCCTGCAGACCGCGATCGATCAGGGCTCGCTCGATGCCAAGAAGACGATCGACGCCAAGGCGTTAGCGGAGGCGGGCGTGATCCGTCGCGTTCACGACGGCGTGCGCCTCCTTGCAAAAGGCGAGCTCAAGGCCAAATTGACCATCGAGGTCGCCGGTGCCTCCAAGGCTGCCGTTGCCGCGGTGGAAAAGGCCGGCGGCACGGTGACGTTGCCGGCTCCGCAGCCGGACGGCGAGGGCAAGAAGGCGAAGCGCAAGGCCGAAGCCAAGGCCAAGCCTGCCCCCGGAGCGGCCAAGGCAAAGCCCAAGGACAAGGGTAAGGCCAAGGCCCAAGCCGACGCCAACGCTGAAGGCGGCGACGACGCCGGCGAGTGAGACCACAGCTCCGACACGACGTCGGAGCAAGCGGCGCTAGACGCGAGGAATTGCTATGGCATCCGCCGCCGACCAGATAGGTGCCGGCCTCAATCTCGGGGCGTTCGGCAAGGCGACCGAGCTCAAGAAACGGCTTTGGTTCACGCTGGGCGCGTTGGTGATCTACCGGCTCGGGACCTATATCCCGATCCCCGGCATCCAGCAGTCGATCTTCCAGGAGCTGTTCGCGCAGCAGGCCGGGGGCATCCTCGGCATGTTCAACATGTTCGCCGGCGGCGCCGTCGAGCGCATGACGATCTTTGCGCTCAACATCATGCCGTATATCTCGGCGGCCATCATCATGCAGCTCCTGACCGCGGTGGTGCCGAGCCTGGAAGCGCTGAAAAAGGAAGGCGAAGCCGGGCGCAAGAAAATCAACCAATACACCCGCTACGGTACGGTGGTCCTGGCGGCGGTCCAGGCATATGGGATCGCGGTTGGCCTTGAGGGCATGAGCGGCTCGGCGGGCGCCGCCGTTGCCAGTCCGGGCCTGTTCTTTCGGTTCTCCACCGTCATTACCCTGGTGGGCGGCACGGTATTCCTGATGTGGCTCGGTGAGCAGATCACCGCGCGCGGTGTCGGCAACGGTATCTCGCTGATCATCTTCGCCGGCATCGTCGCCACGGTGCCCGGCGCGCTTGCCTCGCTCTTCGAGCAGGGGCGGACCGGCAACATTTCCGCCGGACTGGTGATCGCCATGCTAATTGGCGGCGTGGCGGTTATCGCCTTCGTGGTCTTTATGGAGCGCGCGCAACGGCGGATCATCGTCCAGTACCCAAAGCGGCAACAAGGCAACCGCATGTTCGGGGGCGAGAGCTCGCATCTGCCGCTGAAGCTCAATACCTCTGGCGTGATCCCGCCGATCTTCGCGAGTTCGTTGCTGCTGATGCCGGTTACCGTGGCGGGCTTCGCCTCGCAAGGCGGGCCTGAGTGGCTAACAACCGTGACCGCTTTCCTGGGCCGTGGCCAGCCGGGCTTCATGGTGATCTACGTGGCGCTGATCGCCTTTTTCGCCTTCTTCTACACGGCGATCGTCTTCAACCCGAAGGAGACGGCGGACAATCTGCGGAAGTATGGCGGCTTCGTGCCGGGCATTCGTCCGGGCAACAACACGGCCGACTATCTCGATTTTGTGCTCTCCCGGATCACGACGATCGGCGCGCTTTATCTCTGCTTGGTGTGCGCATTGCCGGAACTGCTGCTCGCGCAGATGCCGCAGCTGACGTTCTATTTCGGCGGCACCAGCCTGCTGATCGTGGTCTCGGTAACGATGGACACGGTTGCGCAGGTGCAGTCGCACCTGCTGGCGCACCAGTATGAGGGCTTGGTGAAGAAGGCCCGCCTCAAAGGGCGGCGCTGATGAACCTGATCCTGCTGGGACCGCCTGGCTGCGGTAAGGGCACGCAGGCGCAGATCCTGCAGGATCGCTTCGGTGCAGTGCAGCTCTCCACCGGCGACATGTTGAGGGCGGCGGTGAAGGCCGGGACCGAGCTTGGGAAAAGGGCTGAGGCGATCATGAATGCGGGCAAGCTCGTGCCCGACGATTTGATCGTATCGATGATCGCCGAGCGCATCGACGAGCCGGAGTGCGCCGAGGGGTTTATTCTCGACGGCTTTCCCCGGACCGTTGCGCAGGCCGAGGCGCTCGATGCGATGCTGGAGGACAAGGGCCTGAAGCTCGATCACGTCATTGAGCTCGAGGTCGACGAAGCGGCGCTTTTTGCGCGGATCGAGGGCAGGGCGGCAGAATCGGGTGGTGCTGCCCGGGCCGACGACAACCCCGAAACGTTGAAAAAGCGTTTGACGGTCTATCGCGACCAGACGGCGCCGATCCTGCCATATTATCGGAATACGGGCCGGCTCAAGTCGATCGATGGAATGCAGAGCATTGACGAAGTAACCGCTCAATTGGTGGCGATTTTGGACGGAAAATGAGGGGGTTATGTTGACAACAGCGCCCCGGCACTTATATTCGCCAAGTACCCTTTGGGCGGGGCCAAAAGGGGCGCATTTGTGCGCCTCCATACAGTTTTATGTGCGATCTGGTTGGGCCGGATGCGTCGGGCATCACGCTCGCACCAGACGTTCAGCTTAGCCGCATTGCGGTTCGAGGAGGTCGAGACGTGGCACGTATCGCGGGTGTGAACATACCGACCGGCAAGAGGGTCGAGGTCGCCCTGACCTATATCCACGGGATTGGTCCGACCAAGGCCAAGGAAATCTGTGGCAAGGTCGGTATTCCGATGGAGCGGCGGGTCAATCAGATGACCGATGACGAGGTCGTCCGGATCCGGGAGACGATCGACCGCGACTACACGGTCGAGGGGGATCTCCGCCGCGAAGTTGCGATGAACATCAAGCGTTTGATGGATCTTGGGTCCTACCGGGGCCTGCGGCACCGCAAGGGCCTGCCGGTGCGCGGGCAGCGGACCCACACAAATGCCCGCACCCGCAAAGGGCGCGGCCGTGCGGTCGCCGGCAAGAAGAAGGCGTAAAGGACAACCATGGCCAAGGCACAGACCGCCCGCGTCAAGCGGCGCGAGCGCAAGAACATTACCTCCGGCGTAGCGCATGTGAGCGCGACGTTCAACAACACCATGATCACCATCACCGATGCCCAGGGCAACACGATTGCCTGGTCTTCGGCCGGTGGCCAGGGCTTCAAGGGCTCGCGCAAATCGACGCCCTACGCCGCACAGATCGCGGCCGAGGACGCCGGCCGAAAGGCGATGGAGCATGGCATGAAGACGCTCGAGGTCGAGGTCAAAGGACCCGGCTCGGGCCGTGAATCCGCGTTGCGGGCGCTTCAGTCGGTGGGATTTCAAATCACCGCGATCCGCGACGTGACACCAATTCCGCATAACGGCTGCCGCCCGCCCAAGCGCCGTAGGGTCTAGCGCAGCCAACAGCGCGGGCGCCCCGGCCCTTGCAGGGTCGAGGGATGTCCGCCCGATATACATAGAGGCGCGGGATTAATCTTCCCGCCTGGAGCCCATGGAGCAGAACCCCGTGACAATTCAGAAGAACTGGACTGACCTGATCAAGCCGAGCGGTTTCAAGGTGGATGCCAGAGATGATGCTGCGCGGCACGCCTCGATCGTGGTGCAGCCGCTGGAACGCGGATTCGGCATCACGCTCGGGAATGCGCTGCGACGCATTCTGTTGTCGTCGCTGCAGGGTGCGGCCGTGACCTCGATGCAGATCGATGGCGTGCTGCACGAATTCTCGTCGATCCCCGGCGTCCGCGAGGACGTGACCGACATCGTGCTCAACGTTAAATCGCTGGCGCTGCGCATGCACGGCGAAGGCCCGAAGCGCATGACCCTGAAGGCCGAAGGGCCGATGGAGGTCACCGCCAAGATGATTGAAACGGGCCACGACATCGAGATCATGAACCCCGACCAGGTGTTGATGCATCTGGACGAAGGCGCGCATATCTCGATGGAGCTGACGGTCGAGATCGGCAAGGGCTATACGCCGGCCAATCAGAACCGCTCGGCCGATGCGCCGATCGGGCTGATCCCGGTCGATGCGCTCTACAGCCCGGTCCGCAAGGTCTCCTACAAGGTCGAGAATGCGCGCGTCGGCCAGGTCACCGACCTCGATAAGCTGACCCTCGATGTGGAAACCAACGGTGCCGTGACGCCAGAAGATTCTGTGGCGCTCGCCGCCCGCATCCTCCAGGATCAGCTGCAGCTCTTCATCACCTTCGAGGAGCCGAAGGCGGAGGTCGCCGAAGAGCGTCCGGGCGAGCTGCCCTTCAACCGCAATTTGCTGCGCAAGGTGGACGAGCTCGAGCTGTCCGTCCGCTCGGCCAACTGTCTGAAGAACGACAACATCATCTATATCGGCGATCTGGTGCAGAAGACCGAAGCGGAGATGCTGCGCACGCCGAACTTCGGGCGGAAATCGCTCAACGAGATCAAGGAAGTGCTGGCCACGATGGGCCTCCATCTCGGCATGGAGATCACCAGCTGGCCGCCGGAGAACATCGAGGACATGGCCAAGCGGCTCGAGGAGCCCTACTAGGGCGATCTCGGCCGGCCACGAAGCAAGCGGAGCAGCAAGCGATGCGCCACAGAATATCCGGGCGGAAGCTCAACCGGACGTCAAGCCACCGCAAGGCCATGCTGGCCAACATGTCGGCGGCGTTGATCAAGCACGAGCAGATCACGACGACGGTGCCGAAGGCCAAGGAGCTGCGGCGCGCGGTCGACAAGCTCGTCACGCTCGGCAAGCGGGGCACGTTGCACGCCCGTCGCCAGGCGCTTTCGATCCTGAAAGACCCGAAGCTTACCGACAAGCTCTTCACCACGCTCGCCGACCGCTACAAGGCGCGCAATGGCGGCTATACGCGCGTGATGCGGGCCGGTTTCCGCTACGGAGATTCGGCGCCGGTCGCCATCATCGAGCTGGTAGACCGGGATCCGGATGCCAAAGGGCAGGACTCTGGGCCGGTTCAGGCTGACACCAAGGCCGAAGGCGAGGCCGCCGGCGCCTAGCCAGGACAAGTTTCGGCGGCACGGCCGCGTGTGACGGGTTCGTAAGAGGGGGCGGCGTTGGCTGCCCCCTTTTTGATTGCGGGTATGGACAAGAAATTGAATGTTTTCAAATCAGTGTATTCGAATGTTGATCTGTGAGGACAATTGAGAATGCGACTAATCGCACGTGATAGACGATTGACCTGGGCGATCGCGGGATTGACCGCCGCGTTGTTCGTTACGGCGATGCCGGCGGCTGCGGAAAACGCCAAGCGACCGCCCAGCTCAAAATCCGAGATCCATCTCTCCTTTGCGCCGGTGGTAAAACGGGTCGCGCCCGCCGTTGTCAACATCTACACCAAACGCATCGCCCGGCAGCGCGTGCGCTCCCCGCTTTTCGACGATCCGTTCTTCCGTCGTTTCTTCGGCCGGAATTTCGGGGCGCCGCGCCGGCGCATGCAGGGTTCGCTCGGCAGCGGCGTCATCGTTCGGCCCGACGGCGTCATTGTCACCAATGCCCACGTGATCAAGGGCGCCGACCAAATTACGGTCGTCACCGCGGAACGCCGCGAATATGAAGCAAAAGTGCTGTTACGCGATCCCCGCACCGATATTGCGGTGCTGCGGGTCAAGGCGGATCGGCGCTTCCCGGCGCTCGACTTCGGTGACGCGGACAACCTGGAGGTCGGCGATCTGGTCCTTGCGGTCGGTAATCCTTTCGGGGTCGGCCAAACCGTAACCAGCGGCATCGTCTCAGCGGTAGCCCGCACGACGGTCGGCATTACCGATTTCCGCTCGTTCATCCAAACCGATGCCGCGATCAATCCCGGCAATTCCGGTGGCGCGCTGGTGACCGTCGACGGCAAGCTCGTCGGCATCAACACCGCGATCTATTCCAAGAGCGGCGGTTCGGTCGGTATCGGATTCGCCATTCCCTCGAACATGGTCCAAGCGGTGCTGAGCAGCGCGTTGACCGGCACGCCCCTGCTGCGGCCGTGGATCGGGGCCAGCGGCCAGGACGTCGATTCCGATATTGCCGGCTCGCTCGGGCTGAAGCGGATCGCGGGCGTGCTTGTGCGCAAGATCCATAAGGACGGTCCGGCGGACAAAGCCGGCATAAAGCGCGGTGACGTGATCGCGGCAATCGATGGCAAAGATATTCTGACAGCGCAGGCGCTGCGCTACCGGCTTGCCCTGCTGAAGGTCGGCGGCAAGGTCAAGCTGACGGTGATCCGGGCCGGAAAGTCGATCAAGCTCGAGATCGATCTCGTGGCCCCACCGGAGGTGCCGCCGCGCAATCTTACGACCGTTGCCGGATACTCGCCCTTCGCCGGTGCCACGATTGCGAATTTGTCGCCGCGGCTGACCGAGGAGATCGGCTTCCAGGGACCGGATGCCGGCGTGGTGATTATGCAAATCGCGCGCGGCAGCCCGGCCCACCGCCTGCGCATGGCGCGCGGTGATCTGATCGTCAGCGTCAACGGCGTGGCCATCACGCGCGTTTCGGTGCTGAAAGACATGGTGGCCGAGCCGCAGCGAAACTGGTTTGTCCAACTGCGGCGGCGTGGCCAGCTGATCACGCTGCGTCTACGCGGGTGACCACGCTTTTCGAGGCGAATGCCCCGCATCCGCTTGCCGACAGGCTGCGGCCCAAGCGGCTGAGCGAGGTCGTCGGCCAGGATCACATCCTCAATGAAAAAGGCCCGCTCGGCCGCATGATCGGGCAAGGCCGGCTGGCTTCGCTGATCCTTTGGGGGCCGCCGGGTACGGGTAAGACGACCATCTCTCGGCTACTGGCAGAACAGGCCGGCCTCGCGTTCGAGCCGATCTCCGCCGTGTTCTCCGGCGTCGCAGAGCTACGGAAGGTCTTCGACCGTGCGCGAGAGCGGCGCGGCGCGGGGGAGGGCACGCTTCTCTTCGTCGACGAGATCCACCGCTTCAACAGGGCCCAGCAGGATGCGTTTCTGCCGGTGGTCGAGGACGGCACCGTCATCCTCGTCGGCGCGACCACCGAGAACCCGTCCTTCGAGCTCAACGCGGCGCTGCTGTCGCGCGCCCAGGTGCTGGTGCTCAACCGGCTGGACGATGCGGCACTGGAAGAGCTGCTCGTCCGCGCCGAACGCGAAGAGGGCCGGGCTCTCCCGCTGACCGACGAAGCCCGAGCCGGATTGAAGGCCATGGCCGATGGGGACGGGCGCTTTGTGCTCAATCTCGCCGAGGAGCTGTTCGCCCTGCCACCGGGTGAGGTCGGCGAAGGTCTGGATCTCGCGGCATTGAGCGAGGCCGTTCAGCGCCGCGCGCCGATTTATGACAAGAGCCAGGAGGGCCACTACAACCTCATCAGCGCGCTCCACAAATCCATGCGCGGCTCCGATGCCGATGCGGCGCTTTACTGGCTCGCGCGCATGCTGGCCGGGGGTGAGGATCCGATCTATATCGCGCGGCGGATCACGCGCTTTGCCGTTGAGGATATCGGCATGGCCGATCCACAGGCGTTGCCCCAGGCGATCGCAGCGTGGGAGGCCTATGACCGTCTAGGCTCACCGGAGGGCGAGCTCGCGATCGCCCAGGCGGTGATCTATTTGGCGACCGCGCCGAAGTCGAACGCCGCCTACCGGGCGCTTGGCGCCGCTAACCGGTCGGCGCGCGAAACCGGCTCGCTCATGCCGCCCAAGCACATCCTGAATGCCCCGACGCGGCTCATGAAGGATCTGGGCTATGCCGACGGGTATGCCTATGACCATGCCACGGAGGAGGGGTTCTCGGGCCAGAACTATTTTCCGGACGGAATGGAGCGCCGGCAATTCTACGAGCCGGCCGAACGTGGCTTTGAGCGCGAGATCAAAAAACGCCTCGACTACTGGCAAAAGCTGCGGGAGAAGCGGGACTAGCATGCCTCGCTCGGGGCCGAGGGTGTGGTCTAAGGCCTGAGCGTTGTTGTGACTGCGCGTGGCGACTATCTTGGCGCATCGTATCCGGGCCCACAGTGTCCGGGCATTATGTGAGGGAGCCGCCGCGGCGCCATGGTCACGTATCTCTGGATTGCGTTGGGAAGCGCCATCGGCGGCGCGGCGCGGTATTGGACCTCGGGTCTGGTCGCTCATCATTTCGGCGAGACCTTTCCCTGGGGCACGCTCATGGTGAATGTGCTGGGCTCGTTCATCATCGGGCTCATCGCGACGCTGACCTCACCGGACGGACGCCTATTCATCGGCAGCGATGCCCGGCAGTTCCTCATGCTCGGCATCTGCGGCGGCTACACGACCTTCTCGTCCTTCAGCTTCCAGACGCTGGAGCTCGTTCGCGACGGCGAGATGGTCCGGGCGAGCGGCTATATCATCTTGTCGGTGGTGCTCTGCCTTGTCGCCGTCTGGCTGGGGCATATCGCCGCGGTCGGCCTAAACCAGCTGAAGGGATCCTGAGCTATGAGCCTACCGAAGGACGCGGTGCTGCTTCGCATCTTCATCGGCGAGGACGACAAGCACGAGGGCAGGCCACTCTACCAGTCGATCGTCGAAACCGCCCGCTCCGAGCACATCGCGGGGGCCACGGTGCTACGCGGCCCGCTCGGTTACGGCCAGTCGAGCCGGCTGCATACGACAAAGATCCTGCGTTTGTCGGAAGACCTGCCGCTGGTCATCGAAATCGTCGACAGTGCCGACAAGATCGATGCCTTTCTGACGATCATTGATCCGATGATGGGGAGCGGGCTGGTGACGCTGGAGAAGGTGAGGGTCATTCGCTATGGCAACGGCGAGGCAGCGGATGGCTGAACGGGCGCCCGATGCGCCTGCCGGCGGCGTGCGCGCCGTCACCGTCACCGCCGGGGAAGCCGAGCTGCGCTTGGACCGCTGGTTCAAGCGGCATTTCCCGGGCTTGAGCCACGGACGGCTGGAAAAGCTTCTGCGCAAGGGTCAGATCCGCGTCGACGGCAAGCGCGCCAAATCCGGCCAGCGCTTGGTGGCGGGGCAGATTATCCGCGTCCCGCCAATGGGCGCAGCACGACAACAGCAAACAGATAGCCGGAGCGCCGCTGTTTCCGACGGAGATGCACAGGTGCTGCACGACGCAGTCCTCTATCGCGACGAATTCGTCATTGCGATCAACAAGCCGCCGGGCCTCGCCGTGCAGGGCGGGACGGGGACGCGTCGGCATCTGGACGGTATGCTGGATGCGCTCCGCTTCGGATCGTCGGAACGGCCGAGGCTTGTCCATCGCCTCGACCGCGATACCTCGGGCGTACTCATCCTCGGGCGCACCGCGGCGGCGACGGCGGCGCTCTCCCGGTCCTTTCGTCAACGCTCGGCACGGAAGCTCTATTGGGCCGTGACCGTGGGAACGCCCGCCCCGCATGCCGGCCGCATCGACCAGGCGCTTGCGAAAGGGACCGTTCGGGGCGGTGAGCGGATGATGGCGGCGGAAACCGAAGAGACGGGCAGGCAGGGGCGGAAGGCTGTGACGCTCTACCGGGTAATCGAGCATGCGGGCAAGGAGGCGGCTCTGGTGGCGCTGAGCCCGCTCACGGGACGGACCCATCAGCTTCGCGTTCATCTGGCGGGCCGCAGCACGCCGATCCTGGGCGACGGCAAGTACGGCGGCTCCGATGCTTTCTTGCCGGGCCGGAAGGCGAAGCTGCATCTTCACGCACGGCGTCTGGTGATGCCCATCGACGGCGGTAAAACGCTCGATATCGCTGCGCCGCCGCCGCCGCATATGATTGAAACTTTTAGATTTTTCGGCTTCGGCACGAAGGGCGCCGATGCGCTGCTGACGGAGGACGAGTAGTCCTCCCGCGTGGATTGGCCGCAGATTTGTCACCCGATTGCCGTATCGTTGACATCTCCGCCTGCAAGTTAATGCCGCGGTAACAGGCGCGTCCTATGATCGCGCCTTCTGATACCGGAGGCTCCAATGACCCGCGTCAGTCCAAACGCGATGATGTTTGCAACCATCAGCGGCTGTGCGCAGACAGCCCTGGTCCGAGTTGAAAGGCCCGCTGCCAAGGCGGCGGCTAAGACCTCTGGACGATCCGCTCGTAGACAATCGAAGAGCCGGTCCAAGCCGGGCAAGCGCTCCTGACCCTAGTTTAGCGGCAAGGACGCGCTTACCGATCAGGATACGGCCTGATCGTGCAATCGGTCGTAGACACCCCAATCGGTCATAGACACTGGGGCGCCGCGCCACCATTTTATCGGCATGACGCGCGCCCCCGCTGATGTGACGTGACATGGCCGAGCGCTCTCTTCGGCTCGCCGTATTCGATTGCGACGGAACCCTCGTGGACAGTCTCGGCGCCATTGCCGCTGCAATGGCCCGGACGTTCGAGACCAACCGCCTGCCGCCGCCGACGCCGCACGACGTGCAGGGGATTGTGGGGCTGCCCCTTCTCGATGCCATAGACCGGATCTCGCCCGAGGGCGCGGATTTGGAACAGCTGCGCGACGGCTATGCGGAGGCCTATCGCGAGCTGATCGCCGACCCGGCCATGCACGAACCGCTCTACGAAGGCGCGCTCGATGCGCTGGCGGCGCTCGAGGAGGCGGGCGTACTGCTGGGGGTGGCGACCGGTAAGGGCCGCCGAGGGTTACAAGGTGTCCTCGAACGCCATGGGATTCGCGACCGCTTCGTCACACTGAAGACGAGCGACGACGGCCCCGGCAAACCCAACCCGCATATGTTGATCGCCGCGATGGCGGAGGTCGGCGCCGCCCCCGCTGATACGATCATGATCGGCGATACGACCTTTGATATCGTGATGGCCGCAAATGCGGGCGTCGCGGCGATCGGTGTTACCTGGGGCTATCATGGCGCCGCGGAGCTGAAGGCGGCGGGGGCGGCCCATTTGGCGTCGGCATTCACGGATGTCGCTCCCGCGTTCGAGCGCTTGACCGGAGGCCTGGATGCGACGGCTTAGACGGCTGCTTATCGGGGTTTTCGTCGTCGTTCTCCTGCTGATCGCGGCCGTGGTCTTCGTGTCGACCGCCGATTTCAACGAATACAAGGACACCATTGCGGCCGAACTCAAAGCGGCGACGGGGCGCGAGGTGACGATTGGCGGCAAGATCGAGACGAATTTCTTCACCACCACGCCGGTGATCGTCGTCAACGATCTTGCCATCGCCAATCCGTCCTGGGCGTCGCGCAAGGAGATGGTGCGCATAAAGCGTCTTGAGGTTCGCGTTGCGCTGATGTCGGTGATCTTCGGCCGGGTGAATATCAATCGGTTGGTAGCAATCGAGCCGGATATCCTGCTCGAAACGGACAATACGGGGCGCCAGAACTGGATTTTTGCTGCGACCAAGTCCAGCGCAACGAATTCCGGCGCGGCGGGGTCGGGCGATACGACGGACCTGGGAATCAAGGAGCTACGGCTCGTTCGCGCCAAGATCGCCTATCGGGACGGTGCGACGGGCGACATCGACCGCTTCGGCATAGAAAGCCTGACCGCACGGTCGGTGAGTGCAGCGGGCCCGATGACGTTCGAAATCGCGGGGTCGTTCGAGGACAAGGCCCTCCGGCTCACAGGCCGCATCGGGCCGCTCGCCGACCTCTTCGCGGGGCGGGCGGTGGAAATCATGATGAGCGGGTCGCTGGGGAAAAGCGATCTTGCCGGCAATCTGGTGCTGCAGTCCAAAGACAAGCTCGCGATCAAAGGCGCGCTCCGCTCCGATCGCCTGGACACGCGTGATTTCGGTGGATCGGGCGGGGCCGGAGGAACTTCGCGGATTTTCGGCGACGACCCGATTCCCGTTGGCCTCCTGCGGATACTGACCGCCGATGTGAGCTACAAAGCCAAGGCGGTCGCGATCGGGCGGACGCCCATGACGAATGCCAAGATGGCGATACGGATCGTCGACGGGGTCCTTACGATCTCTAACATCGAGGCGAATGTCGCCGGCGGTCGGCTGACCGGTTCGATGTCGTTGAACGCCGCCGCGCGACCCTCGCAATTCGCTGCCAGAACGGCACTGACGCGTCTGTCGCTCAAGCAATTGACGCCCGAGGTGTCGGGTCCAATGAGCTTGAACGTTGATGTCCGCGGGGTTGGTAATACGCCTCGCGCGATCGCCGGCACGCTGAGCGGCCGCACCGCGTTGATCGGCGGGCCGGGCCGGGTGGCGAATGATGCCCTAGTGCTTCTGACCTTCGGCATTGGATCCATCCAGAAGTTGCTGACCCGCGGCTCGGTCCGCGCGGAAAATGTGAACTGCGTGGTCGCACGGTTCGATTTTACAGGCGGCGTTGGCCGGAGCCGGGTGCTGGTGACCGATTCGGCGCGCCTCACCTTTATCGGCCAGGGCACCGTGAGCTTGAAGAACGAGCGGATGAACCTGCTCTTCGTGCCGAGAACCAAAGAAACCGGGCTGGGCGACGTCACCATTCATCCGGTTCGGGTTGTCGGGCCTATTCTGGGTCCGACGGCGAAGGTCGATGCGAGCGCGGCCGCCAAGGAGGCTGCAAAGAACCTCATCAGCGCGGCGCAGCGCGGGCTCAACTTCGTGGGCTCGCTGGTCGGCGCCACCGACCGCAAGAGCCGCGGCGGAAGCCCCTGCGCGCGCGCCATCGCCATTGCCGGCGGCAAGCAGCCACCGACCAAAGCCGGGTCCAGCCGCCTCAGCGGATCGAGCAGAGCGCCAAGCCGCCCGCGCCGAAAAAAGGGGCTGTTGCAGCGCCTCAATCCTTTTGATTGACGCCTTGAGCGATTGTGCGCCTTGAAACGATTTTATGAGACCGTGTCGGTTGTCGAAGCGGATGGCGGATTTGCCATCGCGCTGGATGGCCGACCGGTTCGCACCCCGGCACAATCTCCGCTATCGGTCCCCACAGCCAGCCTTGCCGAAGCGATCGCCGCGGAATGGTCCGCGCAGGAGGCCGAGGTGAAGCCGCTCGCCATGCTGCTGACCCGGCTCGCCAGCACGGCTATCGACAAGGTTCCAGCCGAGCGCGAGCGTTTCGTCGAAGAGCTGGTCGGCTACAGCGAAAGCGATCTCTTGTGTTATCGCGCTGAGCACCCGCCGGAGCTCGTCGCCCGCCAGGTAGCGTCGTGGCAACCGCTGCTCGAATGGGTGGCGGAACGCCATGCAGCGCCGCTCAAGGTCATCCAGGGCGTAATGCCGCAGCCCCAGCCGTCGGAAACAATCGCATCTTTGCGCGAGGCTGTGGAGGCGCACGACGACTGGCGCTTCACGGCCCTTTATTCGGCGACAACGGCCGCCGGGTCACTGGTCATCGCGCTGGCATTGCTCGATGGGCGCCTCGGGGCCGACGAGGCCTTCGATTTTTCTCAGCTCGACGAGAGCTTCCAGATCGAGCAATGGGGCCTGGACGCCGAAGCCGAACGGCGTCGCGAGGCGATCCGCGCCGAACTCCGGGCTGTTGCGGAATTCCTCGATCTCTATCGGAACGCCGGCTGAGTGGGCGGTCTCTGGCGTGCCTGTCACAGGCATGCTATTGGCAAAGCTCGAAATTTGGGGGAGGGGAGCTGGATGCAGGACAT
This sequence comes from Alphaproteobacteria bacterium, assembly GCA_037387885.1. GTDB lineage: Bacteria > Pseudomonadota > Alphaproteobacteria > JAPULJ01 > JAPULJ01 > DATKZM01. Next base: position 22,568 of record JARRKQ010000007.1, read on the forward strand.
CATCCGCGCGCTTGAGCGCAAGCGGGCCGCTGCGCGCCTGGGCGGCGGCAAGAAACGGATCGAGGCCCAGCACGCCAAGGGCAAGCTGACCGCACGCGAGCGTATCGAGCTGTTGCTCGATGAGGGCAGCTTCGAGGAATACGACATGTTCGTCGAGCATCGCTGCGTCGATTTCGGCATGGGCAAGCAGACCGTGCCGGGCGACGGCGTGGTGACCGGCTGGGGAACGGTCAACGGCCGGATCGTCTTCGTCTTCTCCCAGGACTTCACGGTGTTCGGCGGCGCCTTGTCGGAATCCCACGCGATGAAGATCTGCAAAGTCATGGACCAGGCGATGAAGGTGGGCGCGCCGGTGATCGGGATCAACGATTCCGGCGGTGCACGTATTCAGGAGGGCATCGACTCCCTGGCTGGCTACGCGGAGGTGTTCCAGCGCAACGTGCTTGCGTCCGGCGTGGTGCCCCAGGTCTCGCTGATCATGGGGCCGTGCGCCGGCGGCGCGGTCTATTCACCCGCGATGACCGATTTCATCTTCATGGTCAAGGACAGCTCCTATATGTTCGTGACCGGTCCCGACGTTGTGAAGACCGTCACCCATGAGGCTGTGACGCATGAGGAGCTTGGCGGCGCCGTCACGCACACATCGAAATCGGGCGTGGCCGATCTCGCCTTCGAGAACGATGTCGAGGCGCTTCTCGAATTGCGCCGCTTCATCGATTTCCTGCCGGCCTCCAATCGCGAGAAGCCGCCATCGCGGCCGACCAACGATCCGGCTGAACGCGCGGAGGCATCGCTTGACACCCTGATCCCTGCCGATCCGCACAAGCCTTATGACATGCGTGAGTTGATCACGAAGGTGGTGGATGAAGGCGATTTCTTCGAGCTTCAGGCCGACTATGCGGGCAACATCCTGATCGGCTTTGCCCGCATGGAGGGCTCCACCATCGGGATCGTCGCCAATCAGCCGATGGTGCTGGCCGGTTGTCTGGACATCTCGTCCTCGATCAAAGCGGCTCGGTTTGTGCGCTATTGCGATGCCTTCAATATCCCGATCGTCACCTTCGTCGACGTGCCGGGGTTCCTGCCGGGCACTGCGCAGGAGTTCGGCGGGATCATCAAGCATGGCGCGAAGCTCCTTTTCGCCTATGCCGAGGCGACGGTTCCCAAGGTCACGGTGATCACGCGCAAGGCTTACGGCGGGGCCTACGACGTTATGGCCTCCAAGCATCTTCGGGGCGACGTCAACTATGCCTGGCCCACCGCCGAGATCGCAGTGATGGGCCCCAAGGGGGCGGTGGAGATCATTTTCCGGCAGGACCGCGGCGATGCGGGGAAGATCGAGGCGCGGACGGAGGAGTACCGCAAGAAGTTCGCCAACCCCTTCATCGCCGGCCATCGCGGCTTCATCGACGACGTGATCATGCCTCGCAGCACGCGCCGGCGGATCGCCCGCTCACTCGCCATGCTGCGTGACAAACAGCTGGAAAATCCCTGGAAGAAACACGCCAACATTCCGCTCTAGGCCAGCGGCACGCGGGATCAAGGTTCGGCCGTGACCGACGATGATGAACGCACCGAACGGGAAGCGCAGCGGCGCCGGCTGCGCGGCTTTGGCTATCACCTCTTCGGCTATTTCGTGGTGATGATCGTTCTGGTGCCCGTGAACATGCTGACCAACCCGCAACGTCCCTGGTTCGTGTTGCCGATGGTCGGTTGGGGTGCGGTCCTAGGGCTTCACGCCGCGTTCGCCATGAACCTCTTTCGGGGCCTTTTTCGGCACGGGAAGAACTAAGTCACTCGAGCTCGGTTGCCCCGCCGCTTCGTAGCGCTGGCCGATCAGACCCGCGCCTTCGCCCTCGACATCCTTCACGACCTCTCTGCCGACGGTGCTCGTGAACGCCTCGCGGTCGCTATAGGCGGACCACAAGGCGCCGCGCACCTGTTCGATATACGTGGATACTTGTGGGTTTTCGGGACTTAGCAGCGCAACGATCTGGCGATGCAGCTTTTCAAACCGCGCGCGGAGCTGCGCCAATGTGCGCTCGCTCTTGCCTTTGTGGAATTTGTAGAATTCCTCGGTGAAGGCGATGAGGTGCTGGCGCAGCTCGATTTTGTCGACGAGACTGACGCCTTTGGCCGACTTCAGCAGCGCCCTTATCTTGGCAATATCGATGTTCTCGCTGACCGGCCCGCCGACCTTTACAAAGCGGTCTTTCGCGCTCAACGGCTCGCTCCGGACGGGCGTCGTGAGGCCGGCAAGAACGCAGGCAAGCACCAAGGCGCAGACGAAGACCGTCCGGTCCCATCGACCCCGCCGTTCCGGTGATTCTATCGAATGCGCGCCAAGCCTCATGGTGTTTATTGTGGTTAGGCAAGGCTGACTAATCAGTGTATTTCGCCTTCAGCTTGAGCGAAATTATCCTAAAATTGCCTATATTTTCCGGCAGCTTAGGTTTTGATTTTATTGGGATTTCGACGATCTCCGGCCAGGAAGCGGCCGACGTTCCCGGCGTCGATCACGAGAGATAACGCATTGGCCGCCACCACCGCATCGCGCCAGAGCACGAACCATTCGCGGTTGAGGCCCGGATTGGAGAGCGCCCCGCGATCGACGAGATACCAGATCAGCGGCGCCCACCAGATGTGGCCGAGCCCGAGCAAACGGGTAAACCCTTGGACCTGAGCCAGCGCCACCATGCTGACAGCGGCGACGGCCATGGCGGCGAGGGTCCACTGGGCGTCGGGCCGGTCGAGAAAGGCAAGCGGTGCGATCAAGTTGAGGAAAGCCAACAGGCCGACCCATAGGCGCCACGGCCACGCCATGCCGACGAGACCATTGTAGAAGGCGGTGACGCCGCGGATCATTTCCGAGCTGTTGCTTCGGCCGGCGCGAAAACCTTGAGCGGGCGGTCGACGCCGGCAACACGGTGCTCTCCGAGCGGTCTCCATCCGGTGGAGCGGGGCACAGCGTTTTTGAAGACCTCGCTTGCAACGACAGCTCGCTTCAACTTCTTGGTCAGCCCCTCCAGCCTGGCGACCTCGTTCACCGTCGGTCCGATCACCGAGAAGGACAGGCGCTCGTCGACGCCGATATTGCCGAAGGTCACGTCACCCAGATGCAGGCCGAGCCCGTAAGCGATCGGCTCTTCGCCGTTCGATTTCCTGGTTTCGTTCAGTTTTTCGATGCGCCTAGCGGACAAGCGTGCCGCCGACAAGGCACGCTGGCAGGCCTGGGCCGCCGTCGCGCGGCCCTTGCGAATAGGGAAGATCGCAAGGACGGCGTCGCCGATGAAGCCCAGTATCTCGCCGTGCTTGGCGAGCACCGCCCCGCCTACCGCATCGAAGAAGGCGTTCAGTGTCGCGATATAGTCCTGCGGCGCCAGTTTCTCGGCCATCGCCGTGGAGCCGCGCAGATCGCTGAACCAGACCGCGGCGTGAATATGCTCGCCGTCGCCGCGGCGTATCTGCCCGTCGAGCACGCGCAGGCCGGCATCGGGCCCGAGATAGGTCGTCATGACGTTGCGGGCGATCTCGCCGCGGGTGACGATCTTGCACGCGACCGCGAAGCGCTGTTGGACCCGGATGATCGCCTGCACCTCTGCGTCGGAGTATCCCTCCGGGCGGTCGGTCAGCCAGGAGCTGATAAGCCCGTCATTCGCGCCTCCGCCGAATGCAGACAGGAAGGCGAGATAGTCGGTGCCGCCCGCGTCGCGGAATTCTTCCAGAACCGGGAAGTCGATCAACGTCTCCGGTCCGGTTAGCTTCCGCCGCATCATCGGCAGCTGCCGCTCGATTAGGTAGTGATGCGGGCTTTTCAGCCAGCGCTCCGGCTGGGGGCCGTCATGGTGGGGGAAGTGTTGGACCTCGACCGGCGTGTCCCGCCGCCAGGTCAGGCCCATGCCGCTGATCAGCGGATGCAAGGTGCGATAGGCGATATGGACGCGAAAGAGCGGCATGCCGGCTGCGTAGAGCCGCTCGCAACAACCCTCGAACAAGGCCTCGATCGTCGTCGTCTCAAGCGATTGCGCCATCAGCCAATCGGCAACGTCGTCGACGAGGGCCGACGGGCCCAAGCCAATCGTGTTATCGGGCGTCGATGGCTCGATCGTCTGAGAGGCGGATTTGGCCATCTGGCTATGAGGTTCCGGTGGTCACGACAGAGTGGACACGTCGAGCTCTTGGGAGGCGCCGAGCCACATTACATGGTCCGTGTGATCGGCGAGGGCATCGCCCGTATTTGGATGAACGAACACAGTCAGCCCTTCCCGATTGAGGGCCAGAAACGGAATGATCTCGCCGAACAGGGCTGCGTCGAAGGCGATCTGATAGCTCCACATCGGATGCGGCCCCACGGGCCTGTCGTGCCACCGGCCCATCACGACCTCGAAGCGCGCCTCGACCGCCTCGCGGATGCGGGCGGCAGCCGGCTTCGTTGCCGCATCGTAATAGACATGGGCGTGAAAGGTCTCGATTGCTTTGGGCTCGCTCATCGATGGGCCTATAGGAGCTTGTGCCGTCGTCGGCCGACTATATCCGCCCAGCGCGCTCAAGCGAAACCATGCCGCGATCGCTTGTGGACAGCTGTTGGCGACGAGTGTTCCAGACTTTTTCGTGCGGGGGCCGCGTGATACCGTCCGGCCCCCATGTTCAAGAAGATCCTCATAGCCAATCGTGGCGAGATCGCCTGCCGGGTGATCCGAACCGCCAAAAAAATGGGCATCAAGACGGTGGCCGTCTATTCGGACGCTGATGTCGACGCGCTGCATGTCGAGATGGCCGACGAGGCGGTCCTGGTCGGCCCACCGCCCTCGGCGGAAAGCTATCTGGTGGCGGACCGGATTATCGAGGCGGCGAAGCAGACCAAGGCGCAGGCGATCCATCCTGGTTATGGGTTCTTGTCCGAAAACGCAGCGTTCGCGAAGTCGCTCGAGGCGGCGGGCATCGCGTTCATCGGGCCGCCGATCAAGGCGATCAAGGCGATGGGCGACAAGATCGCCTCCAAGAAGCTCGCCGCCAAGGCCGGGGTCAACACGATCCCGGGTCATATGGGGCTGATCGCGAACGCCAATGAGGCCGTGAAGATCGCACGTGATGTCGGGTATCCCGTGATGATCAAGGCCTCCGCCGGTGGCGGCGGCAAGGGCATGCGTATCGCCCGCAACGATGCCGAGGCCAAGGAAGGCTTTGCCTCGGCGCGCAACGAGGCGAAATCGAGCTTCGCCGATGACCGCATCTTCATCGAGAAGTTCATCGAAGAGCCGCGGCATATCGAAATCCAGGTACTGGCCGACAGCCACGGCAACGTCATCCATCTGGGCGAACGCGAATGCTCGATCCAGCGCCGCCATCAGAAGGTCATCGAGGAGTCACCCTCGCCCTTTCTGGACGAGGCGACCCGCGAGGCGATGGGCGCGCAAGCGGTGGCTCTCGCCAAGGCGGTCGGCTACTCCTCGGCCGGAACCGTCGAGTTCATCGCCGACAAGGACCGGAACTTCTATTTCCTTGAGATGAACACCCGGCTGCAGGTCGAGCATCCGGTCACCGAATTCGTGACGGGCCTCGATCTGGTCGAGCAGATGATCCGGGTGGCCGACGGCCAGAAGCTCTCGATCACGCAAAGCGACATTTCACTGAAGGGGTGGGCGATCGAGGCGCGGATCTATGCCGAAGATCCCTTCCGCGGCTTCCTGCCGTCGACCGGCCGGCTCGTGCGGTTCAGGCCGCCGGAGGAAAACGCCCACCTGCGGGTCGATACCGGCGTCGGCGAGGGCGGCGAGATCAGCATGTTCTACGATCCGATGATCGCGAAGCTGATCACCTACGGGCTCGATCGCGACAGCGCCGCGGACCGCATGCAGGAGGCGCTCGACTCGTTTCAGATCCGTGGACTCAGCCACAATATCAGCTTTCTTTCCGCCCTCATTGCCCATCCGCGGTTTCGCGAAGGTCGGCTGACCACGAATTTCATCGCCGAAGAATATCCCGATGGTTTCTCCGGCGAAGCGCTGCCGGACAGCGACCCTGTTCCCTTGGCGGCGGTCGCCGCCGCGGTGCATCGCCGGTATGCCGAGCGGGATGTCGCCATCACCGGTGCGATGGATGGTCATGAGCGCATGCCGCCGGATCGTTGCGCCGTAATGATCGGCGGCAAAGTATTTCACGCGGCCGTTGTTCCGGTCCATGACGGCTTCGAGCTTGAGGTCGATGGCAGGCATGTCCGGATACAAAGCGATTGGGACATTGGCGAAACCTTGTTCCAGGGATCGGTCGACGGCGCGCCGTTGACGGTTCAGATCGACCGGCGGGGCACGGGCTACCGCCTCTACCACAGCGGATCGGAGCAGGATGTTCGCGTTCTCTCAACGCGCGCCGCCGAGCTCGCGGAAACAATGCCGGTCAAAATGCCGCCGGACACGTCGCGCTTTCTGCTGTCGCCGATGCCGGGCCTGCTGTCGTCGGTGGCCGTGGAACCGGGCCTCGAGGTGAAGTCGGGCGAGGTTCTGGCGGTGGTCGAGGCGATGAAGATGGAGAACGTGTTGCGGGCGGAGCGCGACGGCACGGTGAAGACGCTGCACGCGGCGCCGGGCGATTCGTTGGCCGTCGATCAAGTCATTCTAGAGTTCGAATAGCCGGCGCGGCTTGTGGTGCTATGACGGGCGTCGCACTTTCCATCGAGAACGTGCTCGAACGGTTTCCCGATTACCGTGTCGCGCTGGTGGTCGCGCGCGACTTAGTAATACCCGATCATCCACCGCCACAGATCTCGGACTATGTGACCGCAGCCGAGCGTGCCATCGTCGACGACTGGGGCGACCGCCCCGTGTCGGAGATGACCGAAGTCGCGGCATGGCGTCAGGCCTACAAGGGCTTCGGTATTCGCAAGACCAGCTACCGGCCATCGGTCGAGCGGCTGGTCCGGCATATTCAGCGCCACGGCGCGCTGCCGCGCGTAAACGCCCTCGTCGATTTCTACAACGCCGTCTCGGTCGCTTTCCGCATGCCCGCGGGCGCGGACGACCTCGACAAGATCGAGCCGCCGCTCGCTTTCCGGTTTTCGAAAGATAGCGACAGTTTCATCGCCTTGGGCGACAAGGCGGCGCAGAACGATCCGCCGAAGCCAAGCGAGGTCGTATATGCGGACCAGCGTCACGTGCTGTGCCGCCGTTGGAACTGGTATCAGGACTACCGCACCGCGACCTCGGCGGCATCCCGCAACGCCGTGATCACCGTCCAGTCGATCGCCGGCGCGGGCGAGCACGCAGTCGAAGACGCTGCGGCCGTCCTCGCCCAAGGCCTGGAGCGGGATTTTTCTGCGCGTGTGGTCTGGGCCGTGGCCGACCGGTCAGTGCCCATCGTAGTCGCCGACAGTCAGCCCCGCTAGCGCCCCATCCGGTTGAAGTGGTCGAGGTAGTCGGGCAGGGGCGTGCCGTCTGCCAGTCGGTCGTCCGGCACGGCGGTCCCGGCGACTTGCGATATCGGCACCACGCCTGCCCAGACGGGCAGGGCGTAGTCTTCCTCGTCGTCCACAGGGGGACCGGTTCTGACCTTCGCCGACGCCTCCTCGATCGGTATCGCCAGGACCATGGTCGCCTTGAGCTCCTGCGTGGTTGGTTCGCGGATCTCATCCCAGCGCCCCGGCGCGATCTTGTCGGTGAAGACCTTGAGCGCTTCCATCTTTTCGGCGGGGTCGCTGACCTCGCGCGCGGTCCCGAAGATCACCACGGAGCGGTAGTTGATCGAATGGTGGAACCCCGAACGGGCGAGCACCAGGCCGTCGAGCAGGGTCACGCAGACACTGATCGCGTTGTCCTTCGCCGCATGCAGCATGGCGTTCTTGGAGTGGCCGTGGACGTAGAGCGTGTCGTCCTGGCGCCAATGCGCCGTCGGCAAAACCGCCGGCTCACCCTCTTTTTCGAAGGCGACATGCGCGATCAGGGCCGCATCGAGGATCGCGTTGACCGTCTGCCGGTCGTGGCGGCCGCGGTCGGGTATGCGCTTGACGCGGGTCCGCTCGGTCGTCTTGAGTTCCGCCATAATTTAGTCTGTCCTTAGGTGTAGGCCTGACCGCTGCGGACAGTAGAGGAAGGCGCCTTTGCGGCAAAGCGGATTGGGCCCCAAAAACGGAGGCGGGGTGTCGCCAATGACCACTGATACCGATCGGGTGGCCACGCGCATCGTCGTTCACGGCCGGGTTCAGGGCGTCTGGTATCGGGGCTGGACGGTCGATCAGGCACGCGCCCGTGGGTTGACCGGCTGGGTCCGCAACCGCCGCGACGGCACGGTTGAGGCGCTGCTGATCGGGTTGAACTCGGTGGTCCGGGATATGATCGACGAATGTCGGTCGGGACCAGTCGCCGCCCGGGTCATCGGCATAGAGGAGTATGCCGTTAGCGCGGAGGAGGTGCCCGGCGAGCCGTTTCACGGCTTCGATCAGCGGCCGACCGAGTAGGGCACGACTGGCGGCGGACGGCCCAAACAGTATAGTGGGCCGGAACCAAACGGGACCAATGCGGGCAGGAACGGAGCGATGAGCGAGGCGGTCGAGTATCACATCGACAATATTCAGGCCTTCGTCGGCAAGGAAATCGGCGTCACTGAGTGGATGACGATCGACCAGGACCGGATCGACCGGTTCGCCGAGGTCACCGAGGATCGGAACCCCCTCCACGTCGATCCGGCGGTGGCGGCCGACGGACCCTTCGGGCAGCCGATCGCGCACGGGTTCCTGACCCTGTCTCTGCTCAGCCACTTTGCCTACCAGAACAAGCTGCTGCCGGCCGGGATCGCCCACGGCATCAATTACGGGTTCGAGCGCGTCCGGTTCATGTCGCCGGTGCCGGTCGGAAGCAGGATCCGCAACCGTCAGACGCTGCTGGGGGCAGCGGACAAGGGTGACGGGCGCTTCGTCATCCGCACGCGCAATGCCATCGAGATCGACGGGGTGTCGACACCGGCGCTTCTGGCCGATTGGCTCTGCATCTTCATGCGCGGCGAGGGCAAGGACGCCTCGGCCGCCGCCGCGGAATAGCTGGCCCGCGAGCCAAACCGTTATCGGATAGACGTAAACGGAGACTAAACTGCGCAGGCAATGCCGGCGCAGGCGATCACGCTTGTCCGCCGCAGCGCGAAAGAGGGGGCTGATGTCCGACCAATTGACGCAGAGTGCGCTTCGCTATCACCGCGAGCCGCGGCCGGGGAAGATCGAGGTGATCGCGACCAAGCCGCTGTCGACCCAGCGCGATCTCTCGCTCGCCTATTCGCCCGGGGTTGCCGCCGCCTGCGAGGCCATTGTCGCCGATCCTGCCGAGGCGGCCACGCTGACGGCCAAGGCCAACCTAGTTGCTGTGGTCACGAACGGCACCGCGGTGCTCGGTTTGGGCGCGATCGGCCCACTCGCCGCCAAGCCGGTCATGGAAGGCAAAGGCGTGCTGTTCAAGAAGTTCGCCGGCATCGACGTTTTCGACATCGAGGTCGATGCAACGGAGATCGATCATTTCGTCAGCGTGGTAGCGGCGCTGGAGCCGACCTTCGGCGGTATCAATCTCGAAGACATCAAGGCGCCCGAATGCTTCGAGATCGAGGAACGGCTGCGCGAGCGGATGAATATTCCCGTGTTGCACGACGACCAGCACGGCACGGCGATCATCGTCGCCGCGGCTGTCCGCAATGCTTTGACGCTGACGGGCAAAGATATCGCCTCGGTCAAGCTGGTGACGTCGGGCGCCGGGGCGGCCGCGTTGGCGTGCGTGGGGCTACTGGTCGAGATCGGGTTACCGAAAGAAAACGTGATCCTGACCGATGTCGACGGGGTCGTCCGAAAAGGCCGAAAGCCGGCCCTGGGCCCGCATCTCGCCGCCTATGCGCAGGAGACCAAGATGCGCACGCTGGGCGAGGCGATCGAAGGTGCGGATATTTTCCTCGGGCTCTCCGTCGGCGGCGTGCTCAAGCCCGATATGGTGAAGCGCATGGCCAAGGACCCATTGGTCCTGGCGCTCGCCAATCCGGTTCCGGAGATACTGCCCGACGAGGCCATGGCGGCGCGCGCCGATGCGATCGTGGCGACGGGGCGGTCGGATTACCCGAACCAGGTCAACAACGTGCTGTGCTTCCCCTTCATTTTCCGGGGCGCGCTCGACGTCGGCGCGACTGAGATCAATCACGAGATGAAAGTGGCCTGCGTCGAAGCGCTGGCCGATCTCGCCCGGCAGGAAGAGGCTGAGCAGACCGCGAAAGCCTATGGCGGCAAGGCCAGTGGTTTTGGCCGGGATCACCTGATCCCCGCGCCATTCGATCCGCGCCTGATCTCTGCCCTCGCGCCCCGTGTTGCCGACGCTGCAATGAAGAGCGGCGTGGCGACGCGGCCGATCGAGGATATCGAGGCGTACAGCGACCGTCTGGAGGCCTTCGTCTTCCAATCGGGCCTGTTGATGCAGCCGATTTTCGCCCGGGCGCGGCGTCAGCTCATGCGGGTGACGTTCGCCGAGGGCGAGGACCCCCGGGTCCTGCGCGCGGTGCAGGCGGCCTTGGACGATCGGGTCTGCACGCCGATCCTGATAGGCAGGCCTGGCGTGGTCTCGAGGCAAATCGAGAAATTGGGGCTGCGCTTCAAGCCGGGCCGGGACTGCGAGCTGGTCGATCCCGAGGACGATCCACGCTACCGCGATTACTGGACGCTCTATCACGAACTGGCCCAGCGCCACGGCGTGACGCCCGACGAGGCGCGCATGCGGGTGCGTACCAATACGACGGTCATCGCCGCGCTGATGATCATGCGGGGCGAGAGCGACGCGATGATCTGCGGGACCGTCGGCCGCTACGGCGAGCACCTCGTGCATGTGCGCGAGATCATCGGCCTGGCTGACGATATCGACGAGTTCGCTGCGCTCTCGGTGGCCGTGGTGCCCAAGGGCGCCTTCTTCATGGTCGACACCCATGTGAACCCCGAGCCGAATGCCGACATGCTGGCAAATCTCACTTGCCGTGCGGCGGCCGAAGTCGAGCGCTTCGGCATCACCCCCAAAATCGCCCTGTTGTCGCACTCCAATTTCGGCGGTGCCGATACGCCGTCGGCTCGCAAGATGCAGGACGCGCTGAAGCTCATCCGCGAGCGTGCGCCGGAGCTAGAGGTCGAAGGCGAAATGCACGCCGACGCGGCGCTCGACCCGGCGCTACGGGCGGAAATTTTCCCGAGCAGCAAGCTGGAGGGTCAGGCGAATCTGTTGGTGCTGCCCAATCTGGATGCGGCGAATATCTCTTTGACCCTGGGCCGTGCGGGCGCAGGAGGATGCAGGCGTCGAGCTACACGCAAACTAGGCGCCGAAGACTTTCCGAAAACCTGCCCGAAGCGCGCCGTCGAGCTCTGCGATGGTGGCGGGAATCCCGAGATCGACCAGGGAGGTCACGCCGTAATCCTGGCCGGATATTCCGCACGGCACGATGCCGTCGAAGTGGCTGAGATCGGGATCGAGGTTTATGGCCACGCCGTGATAGCTGACCCAGCGCCGGACCCGCACGCCGATTGCCGCGATCTTGTCCTCGCGGCCGTTGCCCCGGTCAACCCAGATGCCGACGCGTCCCTCGCGCCGTTCGCCGGTGACATTGAAGCTGGCCAGGGTTTCGATCACCCATTGCTCGAGATTGCGCACGTAAGCACGGACATCCCCGCCACGCCGCTTCAGGTCGAGCATCACATAGGCAACGCGCTGCCCCGGCCCGTGATAGGTGAATTGTCCGCCGCGGCCGGTGCGGTGAACGGGAAACCGCTCTGGATCCAGCAGATCGCTATCGTCAGCGCTGGTCCCGGCGGTGTAGAGCGGCGGATGCTCCAGCAACCACACGGTTTCAGGCTTCTCGCCGGCCCGGATGGCGGCGACCCGTGCCTCCATGTCCGCCACGGCTTCGGGGTAGCCGACCGGCGTATCGCTGATCCGCCACTCGATGGCGGGGTCAAGGACGGTAGAAGAATCCGGCGTCATTCCGCCGCCTTTCCTTGAGCTTTGTCCATCAGTTTGCTATGCCGCGCAAACGATGGGACGCGAGAGTTCAGGCCGGGAACAGTATGCAGTTGGGGCGCATCTAGTCGAGATCAAGGATCGGCGGCGGGGCCAGGGGCCCTAAGCCGGCGATCGCGCCGTATGCCGTCAGGGCCCGCTGCTGAGATCGCGCGGGCCTTATTTGTTGAAGCAATGGTCGAGATAGGGGGTTTGGGTGGCCGAACCGAACGATCCGGTTGCAAGCCCGCAGGCTGAGAGCGCTGGTGACGCAGAACCGCTCTACGGCCTGACGACGGGTGTTGCGCGTGCGACCCGCGAAGCGCTTACCGCGGGCGATGTGACGCGCGTGCGCCGGTTGGTTCGCCCGCTCCACTATTCCGATCAGGCCGATCTTATCGAGCGCTTCAATCCTGCGATGCGGCGGGCCTATATCGAAATCATGCGCGGCCGTCTGGACCCGGAAGTGCTGACCGAACTCGACGAGTCGGTGCGCGAAGAAGTGGTCGAACAACTCGGCGCCGCGGAGACCGCGGCGGCCGTCGCCGAGCTCGATACCGACGATGCCGTGCACGTGCTGGAGGACCTCGACCAGGACGTCCAGCAGCAGGTGCTCGATGCGCTCTCGGCCGAGGACAGAGCGCTGGTCGAAGAGAATCTCGGTTATCCGGAGGACAGCGCCGGACGGCTGATGCAGCGGGAGCTGGTCGCCATTCCGGCCTTCTGGACCGTCGGCGAGACCATCGACCATATGCGCGAATCGAAGGATCTACCCGACGATTTCTACGACATCGTTGTTGTCGATCCGCGGCATCAGCCGGTGGGGACGATCCCGCTCAACAAGATCTTGCGAACGCGTCGCCCTGTGCGCGTCCGACACATCATGGCCGGGCAGATGTATACGATTCCGGCCGCGACGGACCAGGAAGAGGTCGCAAGGTTGTTCCGCCAACAGGACCTCGTTTCCGCGCCAGTCATCGATGAAAGCGGGCGGCTGGTCGGCATCATCACGGTCGACGATGTGGTCGACGTGATCGACGAGGAGGCCGAAGAGGATCTGATGCGGTTGGCCGGCGTTGGCGAAACCGACGTCTATCACGCAATGCTCGACACGGCGCGGTCGCGCTTCTCGTGGCTTGCGGTGAACCTGGTGACCGCCATCATGGCCTCGATCGTGATCGGGCTGTTCGAGGGCACGATCAAGGAGATCGTGGCGCTGGCGATCCTGATGCCGATCGTCGCCTCGATGGGCGGCAATGCGGGCACGCAGACTTTGACCGTGGCGGTCCGCGCGCTCGCGATGCGCGAACTGTCCCGGCAGAACGCGTGGCGCTTCGTTTTCAAAGAGTTCTTCGTTGGCGGGATCAACGGCATATTGTTCGCCGTCCTGGCGGGCTTCTGCGCCGGCTTTTGGTTTCAAAGCATTGCCATCGGGGGCGTGATCGCCGCCGCGATGGTCGTCAACCTGGTGGTCGCCGGGCTTTCGGGCACGTTGATCCCATTGGGGCTCGAGCGGATAGGCGTCGATCCCGCAATTGCTTCCAGCGTCTTCTTGACGACGGTCACCGATGTGATCGGTTTTCTCGCCTTCCTCGGGCTCGCGACCCTGTTCCTGCTATGAGCGCTGAGGCTTTATGACCAAGTTCGAGCCGCAGAACCCCGACTACGAGGCCTTCGTGCGAGCCGCGTTGAAGCGGCAAGGGTTCATGGGGCTGCTCGGCGCCGAACTCCGCGCTATCGAGTCGGGCCGAGTAGTGCTCGGTGTGGCTTACCGCGAAGACCTCAACCAGCAGATCGGGTTTCTGCACGGCGGTGTCGTCGGCACGCTTTGCGACAACGCGGCGGCTGCGGCCGCAGGGACTTTGGTTGCGGCGGGCAGCGGTATTCTGACGGTCGAGTACAAGGTGAACTTTCTGGGTCCCGCCGTGGGTGAGCGCGTGGGGGCGGTCGGCGAGGTGGTGCGCCTCGGTCGCAGTGTCACCGTTTCGCGCGCGGAGGCCTTCGCGATCGACGGTGACAAGCGGCGGCAGGTGGCCAGCGCGTTGGTCACCCTGATGATCACCCCCGGATGACCAGGTTGGCCGACTCACATGACAAACGCACGGATTGCCCGTATACGTTAACGTAAACGTAAAGCGTGCCACTGAGACTGCTCAATTCGACACCGGTGAGCGCACGACGACTTGGCCGTCGGGAGGATCCGCATGAACGCAAACGTTTCGCATCTGGACCGGGACGCGGAAGCGACCTTCTCGATCACCGATCTGGCGAACGAGTTCGATGTCACCACGCGGGCGATCCGGTTCTATGAGGATCAGAATCTGTTGTCGCCCAAGCGGCGCGGTCAGACGCGGATCTACGACCAGCGCGACCGCACCCGCCTGAAGCTGATTCTGCGGGGCAAGCGGCTCGGCTTCTCGCTCGCCGAAGTGGGCGAGATCATCAACATGTACGACAGCGAGCCCGGCGAAAAGGCGCAGCTCGATTTCTTCATCGCCAAGATCCGCGAGCGCTGCGCCATGCTGAAGCAGCAGCGCGAGGATATCGAGGTGACGCTCGCCGAGCTTGGAGCTGTCGAGAAGCGCTGCCACGATCGCCTCAAGGAACTGAAATAGGGCGCCGCCCCGGTCCCCATCATTGGCCGGTATATGATGATTTGATATTGACGTTTACGTAAACGTTAACTAAGACAAAGCCCTGTCACGAGGCGCATTGGGCAATTCCGGGACAGCGATCATGAGCGAATTTCAGCCGGCAAATCCCGACTTCGAGGCGCGTGTCCGCGACTCATACTCGCGCCAGCCCTTCATGGGTTTCCTCGGCGCGGAGCTTGGTGTTGTCGAGCCCGGCTATTGCGAGATCCATCTGGCGCATCGGGCAGAGCTCACGCAGCAGCATGGATACATGCATGGCGGGGCGCTCGCCACGCTCGCCGACAATGCCGCCGGCTATGCGGCCTTTAGCCTCATGCCGGCAGACGCTTCGGTGCTGACGGTCGAGTACAAGTTGAACATTATGCGCCCGGGGGTCGGTGATAAAATGACGGCCCGGGCCAAGGTGATCAAAGCGGGTCGAACGATCACCGTGGTCGAATCGAACGTCTACGGCGTCGACGACGGCAAGGAGGTTATGTGCGTCACCTCGATCCAGACGATCATGGCGCTCCATGGCTGCGAAGATCGCTGAGCGGGCTGTGGCGAGGGATGGCGCGAGGCTGGATTTCGAGGGCGGTTGCCGGGGCGATCATCGTATCGCTGGGCCTCGCAACGCAGAACGTGGCGCTGGCAGCCGCAAAGAAGACCAGCAAGATTCCAAGCAAGCTCCCGCCGGCGCCGGACAGCAAACATGCGGCGAGCATGGTGAAGGTCACGCTGGTGACGCTGAACAACGCGGTGCTGACCAAGAATTTCGGCGTGTTGTGGTCGCAATCGGCCAGCACCCTGCGGCGGAGATATTCCAAGGCGAGGTTGCGCCGGGCCTTTGCGTCGTTCATCAAGCGCGGCGTCGACCTGGCTCCGGCGCTCAATCTTGCCCCGAAGTGGAGCGCCTCACCGCAAGTCGACGCGCATGGCGAACTCAGACTGGTGGGCTGGTTTCATACGCGGCCGCGTATCGTTCGCTTCGATTTGCGCTACCTGCGCGAACGTGGCCGTTGGCGCCTGTCGATGATCGACGTAGACACGACCCGGCCCGCGAACAAATGAGCCTTTG
>JARRKQ010000008.1:0-30639 GCA_037387885.1 Alphaproteobacteria bacterium
CCCCCTCAGCCTCTTCTCCCGCAAGGTCGAGATCGTGCTCGCCGAAAAAGGCCTGGCGTTCGAGCGCGTAATGGTGCCGTTCAACCAGGCGGAAGGCTATTTCCCCAAGCATCCCGACGTGCTCGCCGCCAACCCGAAGGGTCAGGTTCCGGTGTTGGTGGATGGTGATCTGACGCTGTTTGACTCGACAGTGATCAACGAATATCTCGACGAAGCCCATCCCGAGCCGCAGATGTTGCCGAACACCCCCAAGGCGCGGGCCCGTTGCCGGCTGCTCGAGCTTTGGGCCGATGAAATCCTGCTACCGAAGCTAGTTCGCCTGATGTATCGCACCGAGCCAGCCGATCCGGATTCCGCGCGACAGCGCGAGCGCGAAGCCGATGGTGAGCGCGCCGAAATCGAGATCGATGCCGCCTACAACGACCTCGTCACCCGGCTTGAAAATAAGAAGTATTTTATAGATATCTTTTCGGTCGCCGATATCGCCCTCTTCATGGACATTCTTTTCGCCACCCGTCTCGGCGGCCCGCCGCTCGACCGGCATCCGTCGTTGAAGGCCTGGTACGACCGGATGTTGGCGCGTCCGTCGATCGCAGCGATTGCATCCGAGGTTGCCGAAGCCGACCGGATCCTATCCCAGTAGCGCACCGGCGCGCTTGTTGAGGCCTGCCGGAACCCACCGCCATTAAGGGAATTAATACCCTATTTGCGCATTCTAATTGTGCGGTGGCAGGGGCCCGCTGCATCCTTCCTGCCCATTGGCCCTCGGATGATGAGACCACGGTGGAACTCGCACCGGCCATAGCGATCGTCATCAGCTTCTTCGCCTTCGGCGGAGCGGTCCTGATGCTGCGTCAATTCCGGGATTGGCATTTCGGATTCCTCGCGGCGATGACATCGTTCATGACGGCGATGATCCTCGTCTACGTGGTCGCTCAAACCCTGACGCAATCGAGCCAGAACGACGGGATCACGACCCCCCAGGCGATCGGGCTGATGATCATCAGTGTCATGGCGTTGATCGCGGTCTTTGTCCTGGAGCGACTGCTGAAGGAACGCAAGAACGCCGAAAAGCGGCTGCGCCTGCCGAAGTTCTCGATCGAGCGCGCCGCGATCGCCGCCTTCTGGATCGGCTCCGACGGCCGCATCCTGTTTGTCAACGACCACACCTGCAGCATTCTCGGCTACAAACGTGACGAGCTGCTGTCGAAAAGTGTCCTCGATATCGATCCCAAGCTCACGAACGACGGTTGGCGCGAGAAATGGAGCGAGCTGAAGAAGAACGGCTCGCTCTCCTACGAATCGGTCTACCGGACGAACGATGGGCGCTTCGTGCCCGTCGAGATTTCGGCCAACTACATCGAGTTCGACGGCCACGAATACAATTGCGCCTTCGCCCAGGACATCAGCGCCCACAAGAAGGCGGCGGCCGAGCTGATCAACGCCAAGGAGCAGGCCGAGCTCGCCAACCGCGCCAAGTCCGAGTTCCTCGCCAATATGAGCCACGAGCTGCGCACGCCGCTGAACGCCATCGTTGGCTTCTCCGAGGTGATCGGATCGGAGATGTATGGGCCGGTCGGCTCGAACAAATACACCGAATACGCCGGCGATATCCGCAAGAGCGGCTCGCACCTCGTTGAGATCATCACCGACATCCTCGACATCGCCAAGATCGAGGCGGGCAAGGTCGAGCTGGTGGAAGAAGAGTTCGACCTGAACGAGGTTTTGACCGGCTGCACCAAGCTGATCGAGGAGCGCGCCAAGTCGGCCCGCGTGATGCTGCGGGTCAAGACCAGCAGCACATTGCCAAAGTTGCGCGCGGACAAGCGGATGGTGAAGCAGATCCTGATCAACCTGCTGAGCAACGCCGTCAAGTTCACGCCCGCCGGCGGATCGGCGCAATTGTCGTGCGAGCTCGAGGCCGATGGCGGCATTGTTATCAACGTTACCGATACCGGCATCGGCATCGCGAAGAAGGACATTCGCAAGGTCACCGTGCCCTTCGGCCAGATCGAGGGCGCGCTCAACCGCAAGCACGAGGGCACCGGCCTGGGCCTTGCCATCGTCAAGTCCTACGCCGAGCTGCACGATGCTGCGCTGACGATCACCAGCGATCTCGGGAAAGGCACGACGATCAAGGTGATCTTTCCGAGCGCGCGAACGGTGGGACACCCGAGCCAGGCGGTGTCCAAGACAGACGACCTTTCAGAGCCCGGCGCTACGCCGCAGCCGGCGGGTTAGGAGGCGGCGATGGCCCGCATACTACTCATCGAAGACGAGGACTCGGTTCGGGCAACCTTGCGCAAGGTTCTCGAGACCGAGGGCCATGAAGTGCTGGAGGCCGCCAATGGCGAGCAGGCGCTTCAGCTGGAGGAAAACGGCCCGGTCGATCTGGTGGTGACCGACATCATCATGCCGCAGATGGACGGCTTTGGCGCCATCCACCTGCTGCGCAAGCGCGACCCCGACCTCGCCATCCTCGCGGTCACGGGCGGGACCGCCGATTACCTGAAAGCGGCCAAGGAGCAGGGCGCCGGCGAGGTGCTGCAGAAGCCCTTCGACAACAAGACCCTGCTCGCCACCGTCTCCGGCCTGCTCGCCGCGCAATAGCCGGTCACGGACACCAGCACCCGACCAACGGCCTCACGCCGCGGCGTGGATCGCGGCGGCGCGCACCTTGTCGTCGACGTAGTTCTCAAACTGGCCGAAGTTCTTTTCAAAGCGCGCGGCGACCTCGCGGGCCATCTGATCGTAGGCCGTCTTGTCGCTCCAGGTGCTCTTCGGGTTGAGCACGTCGCCCGGAACCTCCGGGCACGCTTCGGGAATGGCCAGCCCGAAATTGGGATCGGGCGTCGTCGGCACCTGCGCCAGCGACCCGTCGAGCGCCGAGCGCACCATCGCCCGCGTGTGTGCGATCTTCATGCGCTCGCCGACGCCGTAGGCACCGCCCGACCAGCCGGTGTTGACGAGCCAGCAGTTGACCCCGTGCTTGGCGATCATCTTGCCGAGCAGGTCGGCATAGACGCTCGGATGCCGCGGCATGAACGGCGCGCCGAAGCAGGTCGAGAATGTCGCCTCCGGTTCGTTGCCAAGTCCTTTCTCGGTACCGGCGACGCGCGCCGTGTAGCCGGAGAGGAAGTGATACATCGCCTGCTCCGGGCTCATCCGTGAGATCGGCGGCAACACGCCGAAGGCATCGGCGGTCAACATGATGACGTTGTCGGGTTGCGGCCCCAGCCCGTCGGACGCCGTGTTCGGAATAAAATCAACCGGATAGCACGCACGCGTGTTTTCCGTATGACGGCCGTCATCCAGATCGAGAAAGCCGTTCTCGTCCATGACAACGTTCTCGAGCACGGTCCCGAACATGGATGTCGTGGCATAGATCTCGGGCTCGGCCTCGTGCGACAGCTTGATCACCTTGGCGTAACAGCCGCCCTCGAAGTTGAAGAGGCCGTTCTCGCCCCAGCCATGCTCGTCGTCACCGATGAGCGTGCGCGAGGCGTCGGCCGACAGCGTCGTCTTGCCGGTACCGGAGAGGCCGAAGAAGATCGCGCTGTCGCCGTCCGGCCCGATGTTGGCCGAGGCATGCATGGGCAGCACGTCCTTGGCCGGCAGCAGATAGTTGAGGATCGAAAAGACCGACTTCTTGATCTCGCCGGCGTAAGAGGTGCCGCCGATGACGATCTGGCGCTCCTCGAAACTGACCAGGATGAAGGTCTTGGAATTGGTGCCGTCTCGTTCGGGGTCGGCCTCCACGCTCGGCGCATGAAGAATTGTGAAGTCCGGAACGAACGACGCGATCTCGGCGATCGTCGGGCGCATGAACATGTTGCGCGCGAAGAGCGCGTGCCAGGCATTCTCGGTGATCAGGCGGACGCGCAGACGATGGCTCGGATCGGCGCCTGTGTTGCAGTCCTGAACGAAGACCTCGGTCGTCGCCAGATGATCGCGCACGCGGTCGCGCAAACGGCCAAAGCTTTGGGCGTCGATCGGCTGGTTGATCTCGCCCCACCAGACATCGTCCTTGGTGGACGCCTCCTCGACGATGAATTTGTCCTTGGGTGAGCGACCGGTGTGCTCGCCGGTGATGGCAACGATCGGCCCGCCCTGCGCGAGACGGCATTCGCGCCGGCGCAATGCGTGCTCGTAAAGCCCCGGCACGCTCTGGTTCCAATGCACCGTGCGGGCGCTGGACATGCCATGCTTATTCAGCCCGTACTGAGTGTTATACGCTCCTGACCCCTGCACCGCTTGTCCTCCTACCTGCGCCGCGGCGGCCCAGATCCGGTTCGCCATATCGTCCGGATCGGGGTCGGCTGATCCGGGCCGAACACCCGCACGCCGCGTGATTTTTCTGTGGTTGTCTTTTTACCCGTGCTTCGTCCGCTCTCCGGCGGATAATCCGGCAAGATAGTCCGCCACGCCAGCGGCGGCAACCGCTTGAAGGGGGGCACGAAAAGCCGCACCACGGGACGGCGTGGGGCATCGGCTCAGCGCGTGTAGCGCGACAGGGCCGTTTCGGCGATGTGCTCGAAGGCTTTCGGATCGCCATTGACCCGGGCGAAGACCATGGCCCCCTCCAGCGCCGCCAGGACCAGGCGGGCGTGGGCCTCGGCCGATCCCGTGAAGACCAGCGTGCCGTCGGAGGCGCCGCTTTCGAAGACGTTGCGAAGCCAGGCGACGTTGCGGGTGAAGAACTGGCGGGCCTCTTCCAGCACCTCCGGCGGCAGCGCTTCGCTCTCCGCGCCCAGCATGCCGCAGAGACACATGCGCCCATCCTCGACCACCGCGGCCCGGAACAGCCCGACATAGAGGATGAGGCGGTGGCGCGCATCGCGGCCCTCGGTCACGATCCGCTCGAACCAGGCCACGAACCGCACGGCATAGCGCGCCGCCACCGCGGCCCCGAGATCGCCCTTGGTCGCGAAGTGGTAGTGGACGCTGGCGGACTTGATGCCGATCTCCGAGGCGATATCGCGAAAGCTGAATCCGTTATAGCCCTGCGACTGGATCATCCGTTGCGCGATGGCAAGGATACGATTGGCGGTTTCGCCTTGCTTGGCCATGATGATCTTCGTGATCCGCGGTGTCGGCGTACCCAGAATGCGGCCGGTTTCCGCTGAAAATTTATCTATCTAGCACTAGGTATATAAACTAGATGCCACCTCTTCCGCAAGGTTGACAATCACCGGAGCGCAAATTCCCGTTGGATACGAGCTCTTTACGAGACATGATCGATTGCCGCGTTGAAGCAGCTATGATGATCATCGTGGCGAAAGCGAAAGAGACAATCAAGCATGCGCATCAATGCCGATTTCGGCCAACGGGCCGTCGTCGACGCCTATGAGTGGGTCGCCTCCCCGTTGCCGGGGGTTGAGCGGGTCATGCTCGACCGGATCGGCGGCGAGGTCGCGCGGGCGACGAGCATCGTCCGCTACGCGCCGAAGAGCCGGTTCTCAGAACACGTCCACGGCGGCGGCGAGGAGTTCCTGGTGCTTGAGGGCACGTTCAGCGACGCGGACGGGGACTACCCGGCCGGAAGCTATGTCCGCAATCCCATCGGCACGCGCCATGCGCCCTGGAGCAAGGACGGCTGCACGATCTTCGTGAAGCTGCAGCAGTTCGCGCCGGACGATACGCGGCAGTTCTCGGTCGATACGCGCAACGCCGAGTGGCGAACCGGCCCTATAGACGGGATCAGCATGCTGCCGCTCCACGCCCATGGCAGCGAGCAGGTACGCCTTGCCCGCTATGCGGCCGGCGCCCGATATCCGCACCACACGCACCCCGGCGGCGAGGAGATCCTGGTGCTCGACGGTACGCTTATCGACGAGCATGGGACCTATGGGCCCGGAAGCTGGCACCGCAGCCCGCCCGGCAGCGATCATGCGCCGTGGAGCGAAGAGGGCTGCCTCCTCTATGTCAAAGCAGGACATTTGAGCCCGCCGATCGGGCTCGATCTGGCCGGCTAGGCCGCGGTGCGCGCCTTTTTCACGAGCTCGACCAGAATCGTGCGCGCCTCGCCGGCATCGGCAACCGGCCGCTCGAAATCGAGCCGCGCCACCGCAGCCTCGCGCCGAAGGTCGCAGCCCTCTGGGTCGATCCCCGTCATTCGCCAGCCGCTGCCGGACCGGCCGAGCAGGGCGCCGGCATAAAGATCGACGGCATCGGCATGATCGTCGTTCATGTGCTCGACGATACCAGCCTCGGCCTCGATGAGCGATTGCGCCGCGGCGATGTCGTAGAGCAGCGCCGCCGGCTCCATCCAGCGCACCTTGCCGAAGCCCTGCACCAGATGGGCGCGGTGGACCTCCAGCGCATAGATGTGGAAATCGCCGAAATCGGCGAAGACCTCAGCCGAGGGATTGCGCGCGAGATAACGGGCGCGGTGACGCGGCTCGTCGGAGCGCAGCGCGCGGCCCATCACCGAGACCCGCGGCGCATCGAGCGGCGCATCGGCCGCGCGCCCACCGCCCAATTGTGTGCCGCCCATTTGCGTGCCGTCATACAGCAGCGAGACGCGCGGATCGGCCGCGATGTTGCGGGCGTGCTCGGCGAGATCGGACATGAGCAGGATCGGCGTGCCGTCATGATCGCACGCCACCATCACCAGCGAGGCGTATGGCCATTTGTCTTCGCCGGCGGCGCCGGTCGCAAGCGCCGCGAAATCGGTCCCGCGCATGACGCTTCGGGCCAGCGCGGCAGCGTCAGGATCGGCCACGAACGGGTCCTCGTCTTCGTTCAGCTAAAAAGCAAGACTACCACGGTTGCGGCGGTTCGTTGCATTAGAAGCCGGCTGGGACGCGCGGCCATTCAATGAACGGTGAGCTGCGGGCCCTCCATAATGGGTGTTGCCCGCAGCGGCAGCGCGGCGCCGCGGTCGCCCATCAGCTTCGCAAGCCGCGCGCCCGCCTGCAGGAGATCACCAACCCCTGCCTCCTCGACCAGCGAGGCCGCGCGCACGCGCGCGCCGGGCCAATCGCCGAGCTGACAGGCAGCGACGAAGCCAAGGATGATCGCCTCGTCCTCCCCGACGCACGGACAACAGGGACGGTGATAGACGATCGAGCGGGCCGCATGGCCCTGCATCAACGCGATCATGCGCACCAGGCCAACCAGCGACCGCCGCCCGTGATCGACCCCGAAGCGGTCGGTGAACTCGCGCTCGACCATCCGCCAATGCGCCGGCGCATCATCGGCCAACCCGCAAACCCAGTGCCGGAACCCCCAGAGCAACAGGTGCTCGCCAGGCTCGAGATCGGCGGTGCGCCGTAGCGGCTCTGCCGCCAGGGCCGCGCCGTGCAATTGCGTCATCGTTGTCCTCCAGGGGAACGCCAACCGGAGGACGGACATTAATGCAATTGCGAGTCATTCGCAACTAAAATGCGGGCTGTCGTTGGCCGCGAAGGAAACGACCGCTAACCCGCGTCAGTGCGTGTGTTTCATGTCTCCGCCGTGACCGCCATGACCCATGTCGCCGCCTTTAGCAGGTCCGCGGGCGCCGACTCCGGCAACGGTCACCGTCACCGTGATCTCACCCGCCTTGGCAAAGCGCAGGGTGATCGGAAACCGCTCGCCGCGTTTCAGCTTGTGGGTCAGGCCCATCAGCATGATGTGGTCGCCGCCCGGCCGCATTACCGCCGGCGCGCCGGGTGTCACCTCGATCGCTTTCAGGGGCCGCATCCGCATAATGCCGTTATCCATCAGATGCGTATGCAATTCTGCGCGTTTCGCCACGGAAGTCCGCACACCTATCAACTGATCGGTAGTCTTTCCGGTATTACGAACCGAGACGTAGGCAGCACCGTTCGAGGTCACCGAGGCGCGCGCCCAGGCTTGCTCCACCACAATTCCTGCGGCCTTGCCGGGCATCTTGGTCATGGCGTGGCCGCCGGCCTTGTCGTGGCCACGCTGCTCGGCGTGCAAAGGGGCGCCGGCAATGAGCGTCGCCGCCAGGGTGGTTAGAACGCTCGCGGTTGTCTTGCGCATGGGCTTCTCCTCGTCTGGGGCCGAGCCGTTCCGCTCGTTGCCCGGGCTCCGTCCGGGGACCATCTAACCGCGCCCGCCCGGAACACCAAAGAACGAAATTGTCGCACAATAATTGCCGCACAATGGGCCGCGGATAGGCCCCAAGGAACGACCCGGTTCTGTCCGTCTTCCTGGAGCAGACATCAAGACGGCAGAAGGGACACCGATACGGCGCCGCAAGATAGCTCGAAATCCGCCCGATAAACGCCTAAATCATCAGTAACAAATGATCGCCGGACACGAATAACGCTCGCATTCCGGCACAATCGCTTGGACAATCGTTGGGACAATTGCCCGCATAGCCGCCCGCACCGCCTCACCTAGAACACCGGCGGACACCCGCCACGGGTTTCCAGGACAGGCAAAACGGCAGCGGGACAACCGAGGGACCTCAATGGGCCGTACCATCGCGCTGGTCGACGACGACCGCAACATCCTCACCTCCGTCTCAATGGCGCTCGAGGCCGAGGGCTTCGCCGTGCGCTCCTATGCCGACGGGGCCGAAGCCCTGCAAGGGCTGAACGGCCGACCGGCCGACCTCATCGTGCTCGACATCAAGATGCCGCGCATGGACGGCATGGAGCTCTTGTCGCGCCTGCGCCAGACGAGCGACGTGCCGGTGATCTTCCTGACCTCCAAGGACGATGAGATCGACGAGGTGCTGGGCCTGCGCATGGGCGCGGACGACTACATCACCAAGCCCTTCTCGCAGCGCCTGCTGATCGAGCGCGTGCGCGCGATCCTGCGCCGCTCGGACGTTCCCGGCGGCGGCGAGGACGAGGGCGAAAGCGGCAAGACCATCGTGCGCGGCGAGCTGGTGATGGATCCGGCCCGGCACTTGTGCACTTGGCGCGGCAAGGAGGTGACGCTCACCGTCACCGAGTTCCTGATCCTGCAGGCGCTCGCCTCGCGGCCCGGTCACGTGAAGTCGCGCGACCAGCTGATGGACGCCGCCTACGGCGAAAACATCTATGTCGACGACCGTACGATCGTCAGCCACATCAAGCGCCTTCGCAAGAAATTCAAGGCGGTCGAGCAGGATTTCGCTAAGATCGAGACGCTTTACGGGATCGGCTATCGCTACAGCGAGGGCTGATCGGAGCGATAAGGGGGCCTCACGCTGGACGGGGACCTTCGCGAAGAGAAATCACGGCCGAAACCGCGCCGGTCGAAGACGCCGGACGCGAAGCCGCCTGGACGCGCGAAAACCAAGAAGCCGCGCGCGGGCGACCGTACGACCGAGATCGCTCGGGCGCGCGGCACGGGCCGGCGCGTCTCACTCCTCACCGTCCGCATCCTGGCGCTCAACGTGCTGGCGCTCGGAACGCTCGTCGCCGGCTTCCTCTTTCTCGGCGACTACCGCCAGAACCTGATCGACGCCAAGATCACTTCGCTCGGCACCCAGGCCAGCATCTTCGCCGGCGCGCTGGGCGAAAGCGCGGTCGAGACCAACGCCCAAGGCAACCAGACGCTGGTGCCCGACCCCGCCAAGGCGATCGTGCGCCGGCTGGTCGAGGCAACACGCACCCGCGCGCGCCTGTTCGACACGCAGGGCTCGCTGATCACCGACAGCCGCACCTTGCTCGCACCCTCCGGCTTCGTGCTGGTGGAAGAGCTGCCGCCGCCGGGCCGCCAGGGCTGGTTCAACCGCAACCTCACCAGCATCTCCAACTGGTTCACCGCACTGTTCCGCAAGGAGCAGCGGTTCCCGAAATACCAGGAGCGCGTCGACCAGGTGGCGGGCGACTACCGCGAAGTGGTGCGCGCGCTGGGCGGCGAGCCGGGCGCCTCGGTGCGCGAGGGCCAGCGCGGGCAGCTCGTGCTGACCTATGCCGTGCCGGTGCAGCGCTACAAGAAAGTGGTCGCGGTGGTGATGCTGTCGGCGACCGATGCGGCGATCGAGCGCGACGTGGCCGATGTCCGCGTCGGCCTCTTGAAGATCTTCGGCGTCGTACTCGCCGTTACCATCTTGATGTCGTTCTATCTGGCGCGTGCGATCGCGCGGCCGATCCGCCGCCTCGCCATCGCCGCCGACCGGGTGCGGCGCGGCCACGGCCGCTTCATCGAGATCCCCGATTTCTCCCGCCGCCGTGACGAGATCGGGGATTTGTCGTCGGTCCTCCAACGCATGACCAAGGAGCTCTGGGAGCGCATCGAGGCGATCGAGCGCTTCGCCGCCGATGTCAGCCATGAGATCAAGAACCCGCTGACCAGCCTGAAGAGCGCGGTGGAGACCGCTGCCCGAATCAAGGATCCCGACCGCCAGCGCAAGCTGATGGATATCGTGCTGGAGGACGTCGAGCGGCTCGACCGCCTGATCTCCGACATCTCCCGCGCCTCGCGCCTCGACGCCGAGCTGCAGCGCGCCGAGATGGAGGCGGTCGACATGCGCCACCTGCTGACGGCGCTGGCCGAAGTCGAGGGCGCGACCACGGACACGGACGCGCCGAAGATCGTCCTCGACCTGCCGAAGGACGCCGCGCTCAAAGTGATCGGGGTGGAGGACCGGCTGGTTCAGGTGCTGCGCAACATCATCGCCAACGCCAAGACCTTCAGCCCGCCGCGCGGCACGATCCGAATCAGCGCCGTGCCCGAGGGCAAGTTCATCGCCGTCACCGTCGACGATCAGGGGCCGGGGCTGCCGGACGGCAAGCTCGAGGCGATCTTCGACCGCTTCTATACCGAGCGTCCGGCGGGTGAGAAGTTCGGCCGGCATTCGGGCCTGGGGCTTTCGATCTCCAAGCAGATCATGGAAGCCCATGACGGCCAGATCTTCGCGGAGAACATGGTCGGCCCCGACGGCAAGACCCTCGGCGCCCGCTTCGTCGTCCGCATACCGGCGCTCTAACTTCGTTAGACTAACTTGAGGGAATGCGGGGCAGGAGCAGGTGGCTCGCCTGCTCGGGGCCGGTGTGGAGCGTATGGGTGCCGCCGAATTCCTCCGGCGGCCGGTCGATCGGGTCGTCGTGCATGAAGATGCCCGAGCCCTTCATCAGACCCTCGGCCTCCGGGCGCGCAAAATCGGTGCCGCTCACGGTGAGCGCCATCCGGTAGCCCTTGGGATAAACGATCGAGGTCGGCCAGACCTCGATCTCGACCTCGTAAACCTCGCCGGGGCTCAGCTTCTGTTCCTCGTCATGGGGATGCCACGGCCGGTAGGGCGTCGACTTTTCCGGATCGAGCTTGCGCTGCGAGGCGCGGAGCCAGCCCTGGGTCACCGGCGCCTGCGGATCGTTGGCACCGACGAAGGTCACTTCCTTGCCCTCCGTGTCGAAGATCCGCAGCGTCAGGAAAACATCCATGTCGGTCGTCGACGAGGCGACGTTGAGCTTCGCCGCGACGTAGCCGGTGAACTCGGTGTCGTCCTCGAAAGGCGCGGTCCAGAAGGTGACGCCTTCGCTCAGCGCCTCATAGTCGATGCTGCTGGGGTTGGGCGGCGGCTCGCGCGCCAATGACGTGCTCGCCGCGTCGAGATAGACCGCGGTCCAATTCGTGCGCGCGAGCGGCCATTCGTGCTCGCTCCGCCGGAACGCCCCGCGCGGATCGCGGATCGTCAGCATCAACGGCGGCTCCTTGTCCCAGCCGTTGTCCTCGCCCTTGAGGAAATGATCGAAGAAGCGCTTCTGGATCGCCACCGCCTCGGGCAGATACATCGAGGCGAAATGTGTGTCGGTGTGCATCTCGAGCCATTTCTGCTTGGAGGCCGCGGTGGCGAAGCCCTCGACATTGCCGCGGAGATGCATGCCGAGCCCGCCCCAGTTGCCGGCCGACAGCAGCGGCGTCTCGATGCGGCTCGCGACCGGCGTGCGCAATTTGAAGTAGGCGTCGTCGAAACGGTGCTTCAGGCCCTCTTCATAGACGTTGAGCAAATTCCCCGGCAGCACTTGCGGGTTGATCGGCTTGCCCGTCGAGACCTCGCCGGTGAAGCGGTCGCGATACGGCGTGTCGGCATTGCCGTTCTGGTTGGTCGCGATCTGCGTGTCCCAGAGCAGCTTCAGGAAGAAGGACGAGAGGATGCCGCCGTGGCGATACTTGTCGCGGTAGTGGTCGAACATGCCCTCCCACGGGATCATCGCTTTCAGATGCGGCGGCTGGAGTGCGGCGACCTGCCACTGCTTGATCGCGAGATAGGAGACGCCGAGCAGGCCGACATTGCCGTTCGACCAAGGCTGCACGCCCGCCCATTCGATGGCGTCGTAGTATTCGCGCGTCTGCAGCGGCGCCATCATTTCGTAGTAGCCGGGCGACTTGCCGGTGCCGCGCGCGTCCATCACCACCATCGCATAGCCGACGGGCACCCAACGCTCCGGGTCCGGCACCTCCCAGGTGAGATACTTGCCGGTCGAGCCGTCGCGCATGACCTCGGGATGGTCGCGCACCACGAAGTCCCAATAGCGCTTGAAGTCGACGGCAACGTCGCTGTCCTTGCCATAGGGCGTGAAGACGACGATCGGCGGAAAGGTGCCCTCGCGGTTGGGGCGGAAGACGTTGCAATAGACGGTGTGGCCGTCCGACAGCGGGATCGGCACGTCCTTCTCGATCAGGATCTCGCCGTCCTCGATGACCTGCACAGTGCTTTCGATCGTGTCCACGCCGCCGCTCCCCCGATCCGTTTCAGCCGCGGGTCAAGAGATAGCACGGCTCGGCGCCGAGCAAGAGTCGGCGCGACAGGCGGGCGGAATCAAAACGGCCCGGCGTTGATTGCCGGGCCGCTTGAAACCAATCGCGGGATTAATTTCGAAGCGTCAGCCGCCGGCGCAGAGTCGTATGGTCACGTAGTTCGGCGCGCCCTCGTTGAAGTCGCTGTCGCCGACATTCTTAAAGCGCACCCGGCTGATCGGAACGAAACCGTCCGGGCACCGGCGCAGCGCAAGGCGGAAGTCGCCGCGCACCGGCCCCTGCGCACAGAGGCTGAGCGCGATATAGTTCGGCGCGCCTTCATTGAAATCGGTGTCCGCCACGTTCTTGAAGCGGATGCGGCTGATCACGCGGCCGTCGCAATAGGCCGAGGTGAAGGTCAGGCCGATATCCGGCTGCGTCGTGCACAGGCTGATCGTCATCGAGTTCGGCGCGCCCTCGTTGCGGTCGTTCTTGCCGACATTGCGAAACTGCGCCACGCCCAGCGGCGAGGTCCCCGGCGGGCAGAAGCCGATCGAAAGGCCGAGCAGGTCGATCTGCTGTCCCTGCGCCTGGCTTGCGGCCGGCGCCGCCAGGATGAATGCCGCCGCGCCCAAGGCGCGCAGGAAGCTCCGTATGGTCATGGTATTCCGCCCTTTCCTCGCCTGTCCGGGGTCCCGGATGCTGAAGCCCGCATGAAGGCCCAATACGGGTTTACATCATGCTAATGACCGGGGGAAGCTGGCAGTTTGCGCGGCTCACAGCACCACGAGCAGCAGCAAGGGCAAGGTTGCGAAGGATATCAGCGTGGAGGTCACGATCACCGAGGCGACCTCCTCCGCGGCCCGGCCGTAGCGCTGGGCGAAGAGGTAATTGAATACCGCGACCGGCATCGAGCAGGCGAGAATGACCACGCCCCGTTTGGCCCCCTCGAAGTCGAGCACGTAGGCGATGCCGTAGCCGACGCTGAACCCCATGGTCAGGCGGAAGAGCGAGAGGAGAATCGTATGCTTGATCGAACCGACCTTGAGCCGCGCCAGCGATACCCCAAGCGCGAGCAACATGAGCCCGATCGCGATGTTGCCCAGGAGCGTCAGCGTATTGGCAATGAAGATCGGCGGCTTGGTGCCGGTGAACATGAACACCAAAGCCAGCGCCACCGCCCATATCACCGGCGTGCGTACGAGGCGCCGCACCGAGACGGTACCCGACGAAATGAGCGCGCCGATCGTGAACTGCGTCGTGGCGTTGACGGCGAAGACGGCAATGGCCAGCGCCAGCCCCTCCTCGCCGAAGGCGAAGAGCGCGAGCGGCAGTCCCATATTGCCGGTGTTGCCGAACATCATCGCCGGCAGGAACGAGTGCAGCGAGAGCTTCGCCACACTCAACACCGCCGCGCCGATCACCATGAAGATCAAAAGGGCGAGCGCGGCGGCACCCGCCATCTGACCGAACGTCTCGGCGGCAACGTTGAGCTTGGTGAGCGTGGCGACGACAAGGCAGGGCGTTGCGACATTCGTCACCAAGATGGTCACGAACGGCGTCTCGAAGGGAAAGCCGAGCCGCGCCCAGCCATAGCCGATGGCCGCGCAAACGACGACCGGGGCAATGATGTTGAAGAGCTCGAGATACATGAAAGGTGGAGTGGGGGTGGGGGCGCCGTTGCGGGAGACACGCGAGCCGCGACAGGCGCGGGCGGCGCAGCCTATAACAGGCACCGCATCGGCGCACATGTTATAGCGGCGACCTGGGTATTCGAGGCAGGAGCCTTGGACCCGCGACAGCTCGATCGGCAAGAGAACGACGCAGTGACTATGTCTGGCGGAAACGATGACGGCGGAGGCGGGAACGGCAACGGCGCGGCCGCGCCGGAAACCGATCTCGACCGGGCGCTTGCGGTCGCCGAGGACGGCGACGATCAGGCCCAGGCCTTCTACGACGCCTTCCTGAACGCCCGTCTCTACGTGCCCACCGCCACCGACGACACCGGCATTTCCGACGATACGGTGAGCCTGCTGGTCGCCGACATCGAGGGCGAAGGCATCGTACCGGTCTTCGACAGCGAGGAACGCCTGGCGGTCTGGGCCGAGGAGCCGGTGTCCTTCACCGTGCTCCCGGGGCACGCACTGGTCGCCCAGCTCGACCCGGAGCTTTCCGTCGCCCTCAATGTCGGCACGGCGCATTTCAAGCTCTTCGTCGATGCCGAGCTCGCCTGGCTGCGCGAGCGGCTGGCCGAGACCGTCACCGATGAGGCGCCGCGCGACTCGGCCGAGCTGGTCGATTTCCGCGACGAAGCCCCACCGGCGAAGCTGGTCGAGATCCTCGCCCCGGCGCTCGAACGCAATCTCGACGTGGGCGCCGCCTTTCTGGTCGAAGCCAGGACCGCCGACAGCGGCAAGGCGCGGCGCTTCCTGCTCGTCCTCGATGTCGGCGATGCGGAGGAGGAGATCTTCGCCGAGGTCGCTCGCGACGTCGGAATCGCCGCCCGCTCGGCGCTGGGCGGTGACGAGGTGATGGACATCATCGCCTTCAACCCGGCAGAGGGGACCGGGCGTGCGTTGATCGAGCGGTCCGTCATCCCCATCTTCGTGCGCGCGGCGGACGCGCTTCACTAGCGGCTGGCGGCGCGCCGCAGTCACCCCATATTCAGCGCATGAGCGACCGCAGCAAAAGCGGAGGGCCGGCGGCAGAGGCCACGGCGAACGAGATGACGCTCCACGCGACCTGCGTGGCGCTCGGCGACCGCGGCGTGCTGATCACCGGCCCCTCCGGTAGCGGCAAGTCCGATCTGGCGCTGCGGCTGATCGACGGCGGCGCCAAGCTGGTCGCCGATGACCTGACGACTTTGCGGATCGAAGACGGCGGCATCATAGCCCTCGCCCCGCCGCGCCTCGCCGGCAAGCTCGAGGTGCGGGGGATCGGGATCATGCCGGTCCCCTCGGTGCCAGAGGTCCGTCTCGCCTTGGCGGTTGCCCTTGCCCCATCGGCCGAGATCGAGCGCCTGCCCGAGCCGGAAGCCGCACAGTATCTTGGCCTGACGCTGCCGCGCGTGACGCTCGATCCGTTCGCCGCCTCGGCGCCCGCGAAAGTGCGCCTTGCCCTCGCCGCAGCCGAAGGCGGCAACGCATCGGACGCGCGATGACAAAATCGCCAAAGCCCAAATCCAAAGCCAAACCGAAGCCCAAAGGCAAAGCGGCCGACCGCGCGCGGCTCGTCGTCGTGACGGGCCTGTCGGGCGCCGGCAAGACCTCGGCGCTGAAGGTGCTCGAGGACATGGGGTACGAGGCGGTCGACAATCTGCCGCTGCCGCTTCTCTCCGCGCTCATCGGCCAGGCCGGCGAAAGCCAACAACCGCTCGCCATCGGTGTCGACATCCGGACGCGCGACTTCGCCGTCGCCCCCTTTATCCAGGAGCTCGACGAGCTGATCGCCGAGAAGAATGTCGAGGTCCGGCTCATCTTCCTCGACTGCGACGACGATGTGCTGCAGCGGCGCTTCACCGAAACCAGGCGGCGCCACCCGCTCGCGGCCGACCGTCCGCTGATGGACGGCATCCGCGTGGAGCGCTCGCGGCTCGCACGCCTCCGCGACCGCGCCGATGCCGTGATCGACACGACGGAGAAAACCCTTGGCGAGCTGCAGGCGACCCTGGAGACCAGCTTCGGCCGCGACGGCGCGCCGGGTCTGGCGGTTTTCGTCACCTCTTTCGCCTATGGCCGCGGCCTGCCGCGCGAGGCCGATCTGGTCTTCGACGCGCGCTTTTTGACGAACCCGCATTACGAGCCCGATCTGCAGGCGCTCACCGGCGAGGACGAGGCGGTCGGTGCGTTTATTCAAACCGATCCAGATTTTGAGCGCTTTTTCAAAGCCTTAACCGCCATGCTCAAGCCCCTCCTGCCGCGCTACGAGAAGGAGGGCAAGAGCTATCTCACCATCGCCGTCGGCTGCACGGGCGGGCGGCACCGCTCGGTTTATGTCGCCGAGCGGCT
Organism: Alphaproteobacteria bacterium; assembly: GCA_037387885.1. Classification (GTDB taxonomy): domain Bacteria; phylum Pseudomonadota; class Alphaproteobacteria; order JAPULJ01; family JAPULJ01; genus DATKZM01. Next base: position 16,638 of record JARRKQ010000008.1, read on the forward strand.
GACCGAATGGTTGAATGCGCGGGGACAACGCGTCAACCTGCGCCATCGCGATGCGGGCCGACCGCAACGGATGCAAAAAGGCTAGCAAAGGCCGGGCAGCAATGAGGTCAGCATGATCGGCATGGTCCTGGTCACCCATGGCCGCTTGGCGGCGGAGTTCGTCGCCGCGCTCGAGCACGTGGTCGGGCCGCAAACCCATATCCGCGCGGTCTGCATCGGCGCCGACGACGACATGGAGCGGCGGCGCAAGGAGATCCTCGACGGCGTGGCCGAGGTCGACGACGGTGACGGCGTCGTGCTGCTGACCGACATGTTCGGCGGCACGCCCTCGAACCTCGCCATCTCGGTGATGGAGAAGGCCAAGGTCGAGGTCCTCGCGGGCATCAACCTGCCGATGCTGATCAAGCTCGCCGGCATGCGCGAAACCCAAAGCCTCGATAAGGCTGTGGCCGCCGCCCAGGAAGCCGGCCGCAAATACATCAACGTGGCCTCGGCGCTGCTCGACGAGAAGCCGAAGGCCAAGTCCAAATCCAAGTGACGGATATCCTGTGACAAGTAGGACGTGGCCGCCGGAGGGCGCGGTCCACCGCGTCGTCACCATCGTCAACCAGAAGGGCCTGCACGCACGCGCGGCCGCAGCGTTCGCCAAGACGTCCGGGCGCTACAAGGCGGCCGTGCTGGTGCGCCGCGGCGAGAACATCGTCTCGGGGCTTTCGATCATGGGGCTGATGATGCTCGCCGCCTCACCCGGCACGGAGATCGAGATCGCGGCGACCGGCGCGGAAGCCGAGGCCGCCGTGGCGGCGCTGGAACAGTTGGTCGCATTGCGCTTCGGCGAGGATTAAGCCGGCGAAATTCTACCGCATCATCCGCCCGACCAGCGGCTCGCCGGTCAGCAGGGAAACCAGATGTGCCAGCATCAGGATCATCCCCATCATCGCCACGAACTGGAGCGGCACCCAGGGGATCAACGTGACCCGGCCGGGCTCATACTTCCGGCGCTCGCGGATCTGCGCGATGCCGAGAACGGCCACGCAGGCGGCCAGGATGATGAGGGTGAGCGTGAGCGACATGAGACGGACTTCGGGTCAGGTTTCGTTGCTGCGACAAGGAGCGATCCATGTCTGCGCATGATAGCCATCAGACGACGTCCCGCGCGATGACAGGCGTCACAGGGCAGCGTTTGGATTGAGGTAATGCAAGCGGCGCGACGTGCAAGCGAGCCAGGATCACACCGGGATCAGATATAGATCAGATCGCGGCGGATCAGACGAAGCGGACGCCCATGATGTCCTTCTCGCGCCAGCGAACCTCGCAGGGCACGCGGTTGCCGTTCTTGGTGATCAGGGTGAACTGATCGGGGCAGCCGACCATGTCGCCGGGCTTGATGCGTGCGCCCGACTGGTTCCAATCGAGGATGACGCAGGACATGGAGCGGTAGCCGTTGCTCCACGACATCAGCGCCGTGCCGAGCATCTTCTCGCGCGGCTTGCCGCGGCGTTCGGAATTGGTGGCCTTTTCCTCCATGATGGAGCGATTCAACTCCCAAATGCTGAACAATACCTTATCGGTCGAACGGCACTTCGCGGGCCGCGCCCGCCGCACACGTCCCCGCTGCGCACGTTTCCGGTGCACACGTCTTTGTGTAGGAAGCGCTCAGGCGCTCGCCCGCATGCGCGCCGCGCCGAGGATCGCATCGGGGTCGATCTCCGGCGGCAGGCCGGACATGAGCGGCGTGCGGACCGGGACCCACAGCGGATGGATGCCAACCAGCACGCGGGTGACCTCCGCATCGCCGTCGCCCAGCGGCAGCATCAGCCGCACATGGGGCAGAACGCGGGAGTTGTGCGAGATCTCGTGTCGGCGCAGGATCGGATGGCCGCGATCGACCACCTCGGCGTAGTCCTCGATCAGGCTGTCGCGCACCGCCGGCGCACCGGCGCCGATCTCGCGGCCGGTCATCTCGCAGTCGAGCGCCTGGGCGAGATCGGTCGCGAAGACCCGGTAGACGAAGCGGCGCTCGCCGGCCTCGTCATGCTCGACCGCGACCAGATTGAGCCGCCCGAGCCAGGGCTTCAACTCCACCGCATCGAAGTTCGACCAGGCCGGGATCGGGCCGTCATCGAAGCGCACGACCCAATGCTCATAGAGCGCGTTGAGATCGCGGTAGTCAGCGAGGGCGGGAACCTGGTCGGTCATCGAGGCGCTCTCTTATGCGTGCGATACCTGTGTGTTAATAGGCTGTTAAGGTTAAAAAAACGCTAACGACCGGGTAAACGAACCCCGCCCCCGGCGGCACGATTGCGCGAATTCCCAAGGCGGCTGGCGCGGTATAGGATCGCCCGCCTACAAACGGGGAGACGGACCCACATGGACATCGGACGACCGACACGGGACTACGACCCCGACCTTCCGGACGGGCCGACGATCGTGCACGCCTTCGCCGCGACCGCGCGGCGGGTCCCCGACCGCGACGCCGTCCTCTCCGGCGACCGCAAGATCACCTACCGCGAATATTTCGCCGCCGCCGCCGGCTATGCCCATACGCTGAGCGAGCGCGGCGTGGCCGGCGGCCGGGTGGCGCTGCTGATGCCGAACAGTATCGAGCTGTGCGTCGCGGCGATGGCCGGTATGGCGGCGCGGGCGCAGGTGGCGCCGCTCAACTTCAACTTTCCGGCCAAGGCGCTGGCGCCGCTCTTGGCGGATGTCGACCCGACGGTTCTGGTCTGCACCGCCGAAACCGAGGCGCTGGCGCGCGCCGTCGCCGAAGAGGTCGGCGTGGCGCATGTCGATGTCTTCGGCCCCGACGGTCTCTCGATCGAAACCTGGATGAACGACGCGAACCCCGCGCTGCCCGAACCGCTGCCGCGCCCGGAGGATCCATCGCTCATCTTTTTCACCGGCGGCACCACGGGGATCCCCAAGGGCGCCGACCACGTCCACGCCAACGAAATGGCCTATGCGCGCGCCGCCAACACGGTGTGGCCGCTGCTGCTCGACCGGGACATCGTCCTGATGGTCGCGCCCAACTTCCATATCTGGGGCTTTTGTTACGCGACCATCACGCCGGTCTTCCTGGGCGCCACGGTCGACTACCTGCCGGCCTATCAGCCCGACGTGATCCTGAAGCATTTCGAGGAGAACAGGATCACTGTGTTCGCCGGCGGTCCCGCGGCGCTTTATGTCGGGCTGCTGGCGAACGAGAACGCCTCGACGACGGACTACTCCAGCTTACGGCTCTGCCTTGCCGGCGGCTCGCCCTGTTCGGAGGCGTTGCACGCGCGGTGGGAAGAGGTGACCGGCTGCCCGATCCTGGAAGGCTGGGGCATGTCGGAGGGCTCGCCGATCAACCTCAACCCGCTCGACGGACCACGCAAGCCAGGCACGGTCGGCCCGATGCTGCCGCGCACCGAGATCGACATCGTCGACCTGGAAACCGGGACCAAGGTGTTGCCGCAAGGCGAACGCGGCGAGGTGCGCGTGCGCGGACCCCAGTTCATCAAGGGCTACCGCAACCGCCCGCAGGAAAATGCCGAAAGCTTCCGCGACGGCTGGTTCTATACCGGCGATATCGGCCAGTTCGACGAGGACGGCTATCTGAGCCTCGTCGACCGCAAGAAGGAGATGATCCTGGTCGGCGGCTACAACGTCTATCCGCGCGAGATCGACGAAGTGCTGCAGCGCCATCCCGCGGTGATGGAGGCGGCCGCCGTCGGTATTCCCGACGAGTTCCGGGGCGAGACCGTCAAGGCGTGCATCGCGCTCAATCCCGGCGCGCAGGCGAGCGAGGAGGAGCTCCTCGCGTATTGCCGCGAGCACCTCGTCAAATACAAGCTGCCCACCGTCTTCGAGTTCCACAAGGAACTACCCAAGACCGGCCCCGCCAAGATCGACAAGCTCAAGCTCAAAGGGCTGCGCTGAAGCGAAATGCCGTTCCGATAGGCCGGCGTCGGCCGGTATCGCCTATCGTTACAAATATTCTGAAACGTGCATTTTATTGCAGTTCCGTTAAGGGATTGGAAACCTTGCTAGGACAACAATCCGCGCATCGGTTCTCCCCCCTCGCTGCAGGACGGCAGTAAGAGAACCGCCGACGCCTCGACCCACCCCCCCGGTCGGGGCGTCGTCTTTTTATGCGCCGTAAACCACAAGCCTGTATTCGCGCGCGACATCGTCTTGGGTCGTGTTCGCTTTGCAGGACGACTGCGTGCATACGCGGTCGCGCAATCTGGCGACCGCAATGTCAGAACCGCAATGTCATATAAGTAATAGGTGTCCGAACCGGCGCCGACCGTTGCCGCATCACCGCAATGGTCAGCCGCCTCAGCCGCCTTCGCCCGGATGCTGATAGATGAGCGGCCGTCCCGCCCGGCGCCGTTTGGGCGGCAACGGACGGTGTCCTTCAACGCGGAAGCGCGACTTCACCATGTCCTTCAGCTCGCCGAAGGGCCGGCGCATGCGAACCCGCACGCCGCGCTTGCGCGCCGCCTGTTGGGCCCGCGCCAGTTTCTCCGCGAGCTTGCGGCTCCAGGGAAATTCGTAGAACCGGGGGGCGGCGGAGCCGGGCACGATCAGCCAGAGGTAAATCGCTTTCCCCTCCACCAGGTAGGAGCCGACGATCTTCGCCTCGGGCAACGAGCGCCGCGCCCATTCCAGCGACGCCGGCTTGGGCCGGCTGAGCAGGGCGGAGAAGCCGGCGTAACCCAAAGGCAGCAACAAAGCGACGAGCAGCAGCGCGCAACCGCGAACCAGCGCGCGCCGCGGCGCCGAGATCGCCAAGGCGCCGAGCCCGGCGGCCAGCGCCACCAGGACCACGAAGAGGATGAGCAGGACGGTCATGGCATCCATGGCGCAGACCCCTTGCTCATTTTCGACTTCGACATGGGCTCAGCGCGCCGGCGCGCGCGCGAGACTGCGCGGAATGCTGTTGACGCTGCCGGGAACCAACTGGCCCTCGCGGCTCAGGTGGAACCGGAAGACCGTGGTCTCCTGGTTCACATGGGCGAGCGTCACCTTGCTCGCCAGAATCTGGCGCGCGGGCTCGTCGGGCGAAGTCTTGATGCTGACGATCACGCTCACCGGTACGGGATAGGTGCGCGCGACATTGCTGAAGAGATGGACGTTGACGATGTACTCGCCCGGCAGCACGCCGCGGCTGTAGGAGATCTCGTAGTTGAGCTTGCTGGCGTCGCGGCGATGGCCGAGATCGTCGCGCAACAGATTGAAGATACGTCCGCTCTGGCGCGCATAGCCGACGGGCCGGTCGCCCGGACCCTGCACCCAGAGGTCGACATCCGTGTTCAGATTGTCGGGCCAGCGGATCTCCACGATCACATTGCCAGGCGCCTGCTCTTTCTGCACCGGCTTTGCGACGGGATTGATGTGCGGAATGATCAGAATGACGATGGTCACGAAACCCAGCAGGGCCAGCATGATCATGTCACGAAAGACGACCCCGCTTTCGTCCTCGAGCGGATCAAGTCCTTGCATGGCTTTCCCCGAACTCCATCAGCGTCGCCACCAGATTGGCAGTGCCGCTGGCCAGCATTTGGTAGTTCGCGGTCAGCCATAGATTGAGCGCCGCGCCGACGAGGGTGGTGTATAGCGCGACCGACATGCCCTCGATGAGCTTGGTGACCATCGGCGCGATCGCCTCGGCCTTGCCCGCCGCAGACGGGTCGACCCCCGACAGGGCGATGATGAAGCCGATCACCGTGCCGATCAGTCCGAGGACGACGAGGCTGTTGGCGATCTGGCGCACGACCGCGATGCGGCTCAGGAGCTTGAGGCGGAGGGCGGCTGCGACCATGCCCCGACCGCCGCCGTCGAGACCGCGGGTCATGCCGAGATACTCCGCGGCGCGCGAGCGTTCCAACGGATCGAAGGCCCGCGTGCGATTGATTTCGCGGCTCGTGGCGAAGATCTTCCAGGCACACAGAACGAAGCCCGCCAGGAACACGCAGCCGATCACGATCACCAGCCGCGTCGGGTCCGCCGCCAGCACCTTGTCGACGAAGCCGTGGATCCACAGGGCGCCCAGCAGCGCGAACGCCGCGAGGTTGATCAGGGTGAACCGGGCCGCGAGCAGATACCGGTAGTGATCGCCGTTGGCGCCCCGCACCTTTCCGGCCAGCCAGGCCAGATGCTGCAAACCGGATGCGTCGCCGCTCTGCGCGGCATCCGCGGTGCTTGTTGCCGGCACCCCCGCCGGCGTGTGGGTCATTGCCTGGGACAACTGGGCCATGCCTAAACGTCCCCCACAAGAGCTGTGCGGCAACCATGCCGCGAAGCCAGCATGGTGAACAAACTTGGTTAACGAACCGTTGACGACGACGGCCGGTCTCGCGGTGGGGCGGGTAAGGAGCTGATCTTGGGGCTGTAAATGAAATTCTATATATATAAAATTTTATATAAATATAAAATAAAATATCGGCAGTTTTTATTTAAATTAGTCGCAAATATAATACGAAAAATCGAGAAATTATTTGACGAAACAATTCTTTTACTTTATTCAATACTCGAACGATGGGGCCGCTACCGCCCGGCCGGTCGCGCAGCAAGGCAAGGAATGCACCATGATCCGTCAGGACCAGCACCAAGCCATCGCAACCAGCGCCCTCTTCGCCCGCAAGGGCGAGGCCATGCCGGTCGGCGGGCGCCGGGCACCGCGCCGGGTGATCACCATGCGACCGTTGGTCGCGGAGCAGGAGGCGCCGATCGCGCTGCCGATGCCCGCGAATACATCCCTGCCCGAGCGGATCGACCCGCGCGGCGATGCGGCGCCCAGCAACGTCGTGCCGTTCATCGGGCCGACCATGGGTCCGGCGGTTGGCGGTGCGGTAATCCACGACGCATCACATGCAAGGGAGCGGGCGGAGAAAGCGCGGGTGACGCAGCCGCGCCCGACGGCGGCCGGCGCCATTCGCGGTCCCCTCCGCCCGAGTGCCCAGAGCCTGGACGCACAGACATCACGCCGGTCGCCGGCGACGAAACGAACGACCCTTCGCCTCGACCAGGCGATGCGGGCCCGGCTCGCGCGCTTCTCGACCAGCGAGACCCTGTCGGTCCAGGCGCTGTTGACCCGCGCGCTGCAACGCCATCTGCCGGCGATCAGCGTCGAGCGGTCGACGGGTACGAGCCTGCGACTGCCGCGCGACGCGCGCAAGCCGACGCTGAGCGGCCGCCGCTCGGTCCGTTTCGATGCGCATCTTTACTGGCGCCTCAAGACGGCCGCGGCGAAACGCCGACGCTCGATGCAGTCGATCATGATCGCTGCGCTGGAAGCCTATCTCGCCGAGCTCGAGGCCGGCAGCCAAGCGCATCTGTCGATCGTCGCTTAGCAAATCGCGTCCGCGCAGCCATGCAACAACGGGATGGGGGCCATTCCATGCAGTACGAATTCAATCTGCCCTGCGCCGCACAGTACGAGCTCGATCTCTCCGCAGAACCGGGCGATGCCGCTCGGGATGAAGGAAACTCAATCCTGCCGTCGTCTGCAGAGCCTGCCCATGTCAACCCCGCGCCGGCCGCGTGCCGGGCGGGCTGAGGCGGACCGTCACCGGTTCCAAGGCAAATCAGAATCGGGCGCGGGCCAAAACTGGCCGCAGGCGCACCGATAATCGTCACCGTTGGAAGGAATGTTAACGTTCGGCCGCGATACTCGTGGTTCGGCTGAATACGTGGGTATGAGCGTATGCGGCCGACCGGCGCAGCAGGGAACCTGCGCGGGTATGTCAACAGCGAGAAGAAAAGGCCCAAACATGAGCGCAACCGCGACCGCCTCGACCCGCCGCCTCTCCGACAAGATCCTCGACGCCGCCCAGCTGGCCGAATCCCAGGGCCGGGGCGAATTCGCAGCGTCGCTGAAGTTAATCCAGCAGGCCTTGCTGGTGGAGGAACTGGTGCGCGATGATCTGCGGCGCGGCAGCGACTCGGCCTTTCTGGGCGCGACCCCCGTCAAACACTGACGGCACGCGCGCCTGCGTCTGCTTGAGCGCCGTCTCGGGCGCCCGTTCGGGCGCTTCGATCCCGCCCATGGCCTCCCAACCGCTGATGCAATAGTCTAGCGCCATCCTGCGCACGTGGATGGACACATGTGGATGGACATAGGTCCGGGAGGCCAGATCATGCCGCTCACCAAACTCGATCACTATCTGATCCAGACCGACGACCTGGAAAAAACCGCCGACTGGTATGAGAACGCGCTCGGCATGGAGCGGGGCTTCACCCCCGACTTCAAGTTTCCGGTCGTCTGGATGTATATCGGCGAGGCGCCGGTCGTGCACATCACGCTGGGCGGCGAGAACGTCCCGGAAAACCGCATGGCCTATCTCGGTCAGCAATCGACCGAGACCCAGGGCAGCGGCGCGGTCGACCACATCGCTTTCCATGCGACGGGTCTCCGCGAGACGATGACGCGGCTGCGCGACATGGGCGAGGACTTCAAGGAACGCCAGGTCGACGATGCCGGGCTCTACCAGCTCTTCCTCTTCGACCCCAACGGCGTGAAGATCGAGCTCAACTTCCCGGCCACCGAAGCGGTCGGGCTCAAGGCCGAGGTGATGGCCACCGAGCTCGAGCCCAGCGCCTGACCGGCATCCGCGCCGTCATCCAAAGAGACATCCGAGCATGAGCAGCGATCGTTTCGTCGACCTCGACCCGGCGGAGATGAACGAAGACCAGAAGCGGGTCTACGACGCCATCGTGTCGGGCCCGCGCGGCAAGGTCGCCGAGCCGTTCCGCGCGTTGCTTCACTCGCCGGACCTGGCCGACCGGGTGCAGAATATGGGCGCCTACGTCCGCTTTCGGAGCGCGCTGCCGCCGCGTCTGTCGGAGCTGGCGATCCTGATCACGGCGCGTTTCTGGTCGAGCCCCTACGAGTGGCACCACCATGTGCGCGACGGCCTTGCCGGCGGCGTGCCGCCCGCCGAGATCGAAGCGATCAGCCGGCGCGAGCGCCCGGACTTTGACGACGACAAGGCCGATGCGCTCTACGACTTTGTCACGCAACTCCACACGACTCACGCAGTCGACGATGCGACCTTCGCACGCGCCAAGGAGCATTTCGGCATCAACGGCGTGATCGACCTCATCGGCATCATGGGGCACTACCCGCTGATGGCGATGGTGCTCAACACCTTCCAGGTGCCCGAGCCCGACGGTACGAAGATCCCGCTTCAGAAATAGGGCGCGTCCGCCCCGCCCTTATTCCGCCGCTTCGGAGACGCCGATCGCCTTGTTGATCGCGGGCATGACCTCGCTCGCCATCAGCTCCATCGAGCGGCGCGCGAGCGCCTTGTCCTGCCAGTCGTGGCCGGCATAGAGCAGCGTGCCGAAATCGCCGGTGATCTCGTGGAAGGCTAACAATTGGTCGATGACCGCGTTGACCGAGCCGCGCACCACGAGCTGGTCCACCACCGTCGGCAGGTTCAGCTCCTCGTCGGGCTGGTCCTTGTGGGTCTTGAAGAGGTTGTGCCGCCCGCCGCGCAGCAGCTTGGCGTAAAGCCCCTTGTAGTAGCCATAATACGGCCCGTCCTCGCCGGTCGCATACGCCTCGGCGACCTTGTCGTCGTCGGCGACGAAGATGCTTTTCGCCACGCGCCAGTTGGCGGGATCGGCCGGGCGGCCAGCCTGCGCGCAGCCCTCGGCGTATTTCGGCCAATGCGAGGCCACCCATTGCGGCTGCAGGAAGTTGGCCGAAATCGGCTCCCAGCCCCGCGCCGCCGCCGCCGTCACCCCTGCCGAGAACGGTGCGACGGCGGTCACCACGATCGGCGGATGCGGCTTCTGGTAGGGCTTGTGGATGATGCCCATGCCGACTTCGGGGAAGAGCGAGCGCTCGGTCGAGATCGACCAGTGCTCGCCCTCGATGTTGTAGGGCGGCTCGCCCGCCCAGATCGCCAGCACGTGGTTGATGCCCTCCACGAACATCGCCGTGCGGTCCTTGTCGATATTGCCGAAGACCTCGGCGTCGGACATGAGCCCGCCGGGGCTGATGCCGAAGAGGAAGCGGCCCTTGGCCATGTGGTCGACCATCGCCACCTCGGCCGCGATCATCGCCGGGTGATGGTTGGGGATGTTGACCGTGCCGGTGCCGAGCTTGATCGTGCTGGTCTCGTTGAGCAGCCAGGCGATGAAGATGAGGCCGGAGGTGATGGTCTCCGCCGCGTCGGTCACGTGCTCGCCGAAGAAGCCCTCGACGAAGCCCAACTCCTCGGCGAAGAGCGTGAACTCGCGGTCCTCCTGCAGCGTCTCGGCGAGCGGCCGATCCACCGGGTGAACCGGCATGGTGAAGAAGCCGAGCTTCATGGGGTCTGCGCTCCCTGGCATCGGTGGTTCCGCCGATCTTCCGTCGGCCGCGGGCGGCATCGTGCCCCGCGGCCTCGGCCGGCGCAAGCCGCCCGGAGCCACACAGGCCGGTGAGCCGGCATCACATAAGAGTGAGGTAAGAGGCTAACGAGGCGGCGTTTGCGCCTATGCCCGCGTCGCTGTGACCAAGGCCGCCGGGAAACCGAGCTTGAGTTTGCCGCCCTCACGGTACTGCTCGGCGCCCTCGACGATGGCTGCATGGATGCGCTCGCGCGCCTCGGGCGTCTGGCGCTCGAAGAGGATCGGGGTGCGCACGATGCTCTTGTAGATCATCTCCAGGATCTCCGCGCCGCTCTCGGCCTCCCACGCGAGGTCGAGGACGCGGGACGCGACGTCCTTGAAACCGAGCCGTTCGAGCGTCGCGCGGCTTTCCTCGGGATCGGCGAAGCGGAAGAGCGGCGGCGCCGGCGGCAGACCGACTTGCGTTGTGCCGTGCGCCTTCACCGCGTCGACGATCAGCTTGAACATCGCCGCCCCCTGCCCCGGCCCGCACCAGACCGTGAAGCCGTAGCGCCCGCCGGGCACGAGCACGCGGCAGGCCTCGGCGATCGCCCGGTCGGCGTCGTCGAAATGGAGATGGCCGAAGGCGCAGGCGACGATGTCGAAAGACCCGGCCTCGTAAGGCAGGTTTTCCGCATCGCCGACGGTGAAGGTGAGGTCGGGATAGTTACGCCGCGCATGTTCGACCATCTGCTCGGCGAAGTCGAGCCCTTCGGCCACCGCCCCCCTTTGCGCGGCAGCCGCCGCCAGATGGCCGGTGCCGGTGCAGATATCGAGCAGCCGCTTGCCCTCATATTCGGGCGCGATCGCATCGAGCATCGGCTCGATCGCCGGGCGCGTGATCCGGGCGAACCAGTCGTCGTACGCGTCCGCCTTCTCGCGCCACCCGGAATGTTCGAGCTCTTTGTATGTCGGCTCGGCCATGGGCTTCGATCCTTCGGCCCCTGATCATGTCATGGGGCGTCTCGCGAAAAGGGCCCGGCGCTGCGGCGCTCGGGCCCTTTCACGAATTGGAGCGGGAGACGGGATTTGAACCCGCGACCCTCACGTTGGCAACGTGATGCTCTACCACTGAGCTACTCCCGCGCGGGATAACCGCCCTGGCCTTTGACAAGGGCCGGCGGGCGGGGGCGCATTCTTACGCCGACGCATCGGCTTTGCACGGCTTCTTGGAGAAGCCGAGCGGCCGATCGCGGGCGGCGTTGCGTCCGGGGAGAGACATTGTATCTTGCGGCCATGGCAGCAACCCCTGACGAGCTTTTCGCCAAGCTGGACGAGCTCGGCATCGAGACGGTGACCCACGAGCACCCGCCGCTCTTCACCGTGGAGGAGAGCAAGGCCCTGCGCGGCGACCTGCCCGGCGGGCACTGCAAGTCGCTCTTCCTGCGCGACAAGAAGCGCAACCTCTGGCTCGCCGTGATGCTGGAGGACCGGGCGATCGACATGAAGGAGATGCGCAAGCTCATCGGCGCCTCGGGCAGCCTCTCCTTCGGCAGCCCCGAGCGGCTCGACGAGCTGCTCGGCGTGAAGCCCGGCGCGGTCACGCCCTTCGCGCTGATGAACGACACCGAGCATCAGCTCACGGTTATTTTGGATGCGGAGATGATGGGCCTCGATCCGCTCAACTATCACCCGCTCACCAACACCAAGACCACCGCGATCGCGCCCAAGGACCTGCTGCGCTTCATCGAGGCCTGCGGCCACACGCCCCAGATCGTCGACCTTTCCCCGGCCACGCGGGCCTAGGGCGCCCCAGGGCACCAAGGCGCCGGGCGAGGGGGACTTGCCTCCCCCCTTTGGAACCGCCATCTTTTAGTGAGAACGGGGCCGCGCTACGTGCCCTGCCAACTCACTCACGGAACGGGGTCTCGTTTCCATGGAACCGCTACTCTCGGCCGGGCAGGCCGCACCGCCGGCCGATCTGATCAAAGAATCGTCGACCGCAACCTTCATGACGGACGTCGTCGAAGCCTCGCGGGAGGTCCCCGTGATCGTCGACTTCTGGGCCACCTGGTGCGGGCCCTGCAAGCAGCTGACGCCGGCGCTGGAGAAGGCGGTCACCGCCGCCAAGGGCGCGGTCAAGATGGTCAAGATCGACGTCGACCAGAACCAGGACCTGGCCGCCCAGTTCCGCATTCAGTCGGTCCCGTCGGTCTTTGCCTTCAAAGACGGCCAGCCGGTCGATGGCTTCGCGGGCGCGCTGCCGGAAAGCCAGATCAAGGACTTCATCAAGCGGCTTACGGGCGAGACCGGCCCCTCGCCGGTCGACCAGGCGCTTGAGCAGGCGCAAGCCGCTTACGACGCCGGCGACTATGGCGCCGCGGGCAACCTTTTTATGCAGGTGCTGCGCGAGGACCAGTCGAGCACCAAGGCGGTCGCCGGCGTGATCCGCTGCGCCGTCGCTTCGGGCCAGCTCGACCAGGCGCGCGAGATGCTGGGCCAGCTTCCCGAAGAGGCGCTGCAGGACAGCGAGATCGCCGCCGCCAAGACGGCGCTCGACCTCGCCGAAGAAGGCCAATCGGCGGGGGGCGATACGTCCGGGCTCGAGGCCCAAGTGACTGCCAATCCCAACGACCATCAGGCGCGCTTCGACCTCGCTGCCGCACTCTACGGCAACGGCGACGCGGAGGCCGCGATCGACCAGTTGCTGGAGATCGTCTCGCGCGACCGCAAATGGGAAGACGACGGCGCGCGCAAGCGCCTGGTCGAGATCTTCGACGCCCTCGGGCCGACCAACCCCCTGACCGTCGCCGGGCGGCGCAAGCTCTCCTCGATGCTGTTCGCCTGACGGGACGCGAGCGACCATGCACGATACGCCGCACAGCATAGACGACCTGCCCGAGGCGATCCCGATCTTCCCGCTTGCCGGCGTGCTGCTGCTGCCGCGCGCGCGCCTGCCCTTGCAGATATTCGAGCCGCGCTATGTGGCACTGGCCGAGGACGCGGTCGCGGGCGATCAGGTCATCGGCATGATCCAGCCACGCCGGCAGGAGCGCCAGACCCCCGACGACACGCCGGACGTCTTCGAGACCGGCTGTCTAGGCCGCATCGTGGAGCATTCGACCACGACCGATGGCCGTCACCTCGTCACCCTGGCGGGCCTCTGCCGGTTCGCGGTCTCGCAGGAGCTTCAGAGCGAGCGTGGATACCGGCGGGTTGCCGCCGACTACCGGCCCTTCGCCGACGATCTGGCCGATGCCGAGCCGGGCAGCGTCGACCGCCGCCGCTTCCTCGCCGCGCTCCACAGCTACATGGACGCCAAGGACATCAGCGCCGATTGGCAGGCGATCGAAGAGACCTCCGACGAGCAGCTCATCACCGCGCTCGCCATGCTGTGCCCCTTCGCGCCGAGCGAGAAGCAGGCGCTGCTCGAATGCGCCGATCTGGCCGAGCGGGCGCGCACGATGACCGCGCTGTTCGAGATGGCCGGGGCAAGCGGCGATTCGCCCGGCCCGGCCGTGAAGCACTAGAGGCTCCCGAAAATGAGCGACACCGGCGAAACGAAATCGGGCGCGCCGGCCGGGCGTTCGCAGCCCGTCGACCCCAAGCTGCTTGAGCTTCTGGTCTGTCCGGTCAGCCACAAGCCGCTTCGCTACGACCGGGAGGCGGGCGAGCTGATCAGCGATGCTGCGGG
>JARRKQ010000009.1:0-971 GCA_037387885.1 Alphaproteobacteria bacterium
GCACCGTGCCGAGCCACAGGAGGCCCATGGCGCCGGCGAAGACGTACATCGTCAGCGCCGTCGGCGGCGCCACCAGCAGCCCCAGGATCACCGCGGATCGGGCAAGATAGAGCAGGCTCAATAGGTATTTCTTGCGGTAGCGGTCGCCCAGGCTGCCGCAGACGAGGCTGCCGAAAATGTTGAATCCGCCGATGAGCGCGAGCGCACTGCCCGCCACCCATTCCGGCATCGAGAGGTCGGTGATGTAGGCCGGGAAGTGCGTAGCGATGAAGGTGATGTGGAAGCCGCAAACGAAGAAACCGGCGCAGAGCAGCCAAAAGCCACGGTGAGCGAAGGCCTCGCGCAGGGCCGCCTTGAGGCTGTCGGCCCCCCCGATCGGCGCGCCCGAGCCGCCGGTCTCGCCTTGTCGGCGGATCGGATAGGCCAGCAGGATCAGCACCAGCGAGGCGATGGCGCAGATGAAGAAAGTGTTCCGCCAGCCGTGCGCCTCGAGCAGCGCGCTGTTGCCGAGCACGACGATGAGCTGCCCCGCCGAGCCGACCGCGCCGGCGATACCGAGCGCCCGGCCCTGCCTTTCCTGCGGCACCACGCGCGCGATCGCGCCGAAGACGACAGCGAAACTGAGCGCACTGAGCGAGAGGCCGATCATCAGCCCTGCGCTCAGATAGAGCATTCCGGGCGTGGTCGTGATGCTCATGATGTAGAGGCCGAGCGCGTAGGCGACCCCGCCCGCCGCCACGACCCGGCCCGGCCCGTAGCGGTCGGCGATCGCGCCCAGGAAGGGCTGGCTGGCTCCCCAGATCAGGTTCTGCAGGCCGATCGCAAGCGAGAAGATCTCGCGGCCCCAGCCGAGGTCCTGCGAGAGCGGTGCCTGGAACAGCCCGAAGCCCTGGCGGTTGCCGATGGCCAGGAACAGCAGCGCGCTGCCGGCGGCGAGGACCAAAAGGGAGCGTCGCTTCATTGCAAGTCTG
>JARRKQ010000009.1:986-65952 GCA_037387885.1 Alphaproteobacteria bacterium
TACCGCGCGCGGCGGGCAAAAGCCGACACCTAATCGTGCCGGTCAGGCATGCGTCCGACGAGATTTCGGGTCAGAAGCGCCGGAGATGATGCAGCGCAAACGTCCATTCGGGCGTTCGCAGGCTGGTCCCCGCGGGCACGGCATACCAGGCGCCGCCGTCGCTCCGCGCGGGGTTCTTCAGCACATGGAGGTTCTGCGCCGGCATGAAGCTTTGCGCCAGCAGGAAGGCCTTGCGCTCGGTCGCGCGTTCGACCGCCATGTCGACCACGATCACGGCATGGCCCGGAAAGCCGCCCTGCACGAAGGCGTCGCCTATCCGGAAATCGGCGGGATTGCGCACGCGCTTCAGCTCGCGCGCCAGCGAATAGCTGCCGGCGTAGGTGAAGACCGAGACGAGATAGGCGCGGAAGTTTGGATAAGCCGTGCCGCGGCCGCCGCGCCTCACCCAACGCACTTGCCGCCCTTCGATGCGCGGCCGCCAACCGTCCGCCCAGCGGCTGAAGGCTGCCCGGTCGCCGCTGGTGAAGTTGAAGGCGATCGCCCGGAAACGGCGCTTCGAATAGAGGTACTCCGCCCGCAGGCGCATCACCGCATCGGCGCATTGCTGCAGATCGCGCCGCCCGATATCGAGATCGACGACGGCGGCATGCACCGACTGGTTCGCCTTGAGGCGGCCGTCATGCAGCCGCACTTTCGTTCCGGCAGGCTTCAACGGCAGATGACGCAGCCAGGCGGCAAAGCTACCGGGCCGGGCGACCACACGCGTATAGCCGCGCGGCGGCGCGAAGCGGCTTGCGATCGTATCCCGCCCGGCTGCCCCATCGCTCAGCCAGGAATAAACCGGCCTCTCGGCCATCGCCGCTTCCGTTGTGGCCAGCGCAAAGGCCCCCGCCAGCATCGCGCCGGCACAGAGCGACAAACTCGGTTTCTTGGGCTGGGTCATCGCACCGTGATACGCCGCGCGGCCGGCAAATATCCGTGTCTCAGCCGGCCTCAAATCGCCTTGTCGCCGAGCTTCTTGCGCAGGATGCGGATGTTGAGCCGGGCGGCGGGCAGATGCGGATTGATCGCGAGCGCCGCCTTGAACGCCGACAGCGCCGCGCGGTTCCGGCCGAGCTTCGAATAGACGAGCCCGCGCCCGGAGAGCGCACCGAAATGCCGGGGCTCGAGCTTGAGCGTCCGCTCGATATCTCTCAGCGACCCCGCATAGTCGCCCAGCAGATAGCGCGCCGTCGCGCGCCGGTTCCAGCCCTCGGCGAAGCCGGGCGCCATTCGAACGACCTGGCCGAACAGCGCCGCCGCCTCGCCAAACCTGTTCCCGCGCAGATGAACCTGGCCGCGCTGCAGCAGTGAGTTCACGGTCGGGTTCGTGCTGTCGAACCAAATGGCCCAGATGCTATGCGCGATGCGCGCGCCGTCCCGCGCATTGGCCGCCGCCTTCAACTGAGCAAACAACGGGTCAAGGCGCGGATCGCGCTGATCCGCCCGCGCAAGCCCCGACAGCGCGGCGAAGACGACAAATACAAGCGCAATTGTTCGCATCACTTGCCTCCATCCCTGATCGCCGGCGGCATGGGACCGCCGGTCGCCCAGTCGAGCAGCTCAACGGTGTGGACGACCGGGATCGCCGTGCCGCCGGCGATCTGGGTCATGCAGCCGATGTTGCCCGTCGCGATCGCATGGGGTGCGGTGCGCTCGAGGTTGCCGACCTTGCGGTCGCGCAAGCGCGCGGCGAGGTCCGGCTGCAGCAAGTTGTAGGTTCCCGCCGAGCCGCAACAGAGGTGCCCCTCGGCGGGCTCACGGAGATCATATCCCGCGGCACGGAGCAACGCCTTCGGTTCCACGGTCAGCTTCTGGCCATGTTGCATCGAGCAAGCCGAATGGTAGGCGACGACCATCCCCCGCCCCGCCGTCTCCTTTGCTTCCTGCAAGCCAAGTGTCGTCATCAGCTCGGTCACGTCCTTGGTGATTGCGGCGACGCGGGCGGCATCCTTGGCAAGCGCCTGATCCTCAGCGAACATGAAGCCGTAATCCTTGACCGTCGTGCCGCAACCCGAGGCGTTGATCACCAACGCGTCGAGCCCGGCGTCATGCATCTCGGCACACCAGGCGCGAATGTTCGCCGCGGCCGCAGCGTGCGACTCGTCCGTCCGCCCCATGTGATGCGCCAGCGCGCCGCAACAACCGGCACCTTCGGCGATCACCACCTCGCAGCCGTGACGGGTCAAAAGCCGCACCGTCGCCTCGTTGATCTGCGGCGCCAGCACGCCCTGGGCGCAACCGATGAGCAAAGCCACGCGCGCTTTCTTCTGTCCCTCGGCCGGGAAGACCTGTGGCGCGTCGACCGGCGAGGGCTTGGGCAACCGCCTTGGCGCCAGCGCCACCATCGCCTTCAACCGTCCCGGCATCGCCCAAGCGAAGGCGCGCCCAAGCGCTGCGCCCCGAAGCGCCAGGCGGAAGCGGCTCGGGTACGGCACGAGGCGCGCGATCAGGCCGCGCAACATCCGGTCGGCGAGCGGACGCTTGTATGTCTCCTCGATCCGCGCCCGGGCGAGATCGACCAGATGCATGTAATGCACGCCCGAGGGACAGGTCGTCATGCAGGCGAGGCACGAGAGGCAGCGGTCGATATGGAGCGCCGTGCGCGCATCCGCCGGCCGGTCCTGCTCAAGCATCTCCTTGATCAGGTAGATGCGGCCGCGCGGGCTGTCGGCTTCGTCGCCCAGCAACACATAGGTCGGGCACGTCGCGGTGCAGAAGCCGCAATGGACGCAGGCGCGCAGGATCTTGTCGGCAACCGCTATGTCCGGTTCGGCGCGCTGGGCCTCGGTGAAGTGGGTCTGCATGCGCGGGCCCTCTCAGACCCCGGCCTGCATGCGGCCGGGATTGAGCACGCCGCGCGGATCGAAGTTCTCCTTCAGGCGCGCGGTCAGCGCGGCCAAGGCCGCATCCTGCGGCTGGAAAACCTCGACGGCCGCGCGGATGTCCGCCGGCGCGCGGAACAGCGTCGCATGCCCGCCGCTCGCCGCCACTGCGCCACGCACGGCGCCTGCCCCCGCATCGTCGCGCATATCTCCGTTCAGGGGCATCGCCAGCCAAATGAGCCCGCCGCCCCAATCGTAGAGCGCCTCGGCCGCAACGCCCGCCCCCGTGATCGCCGCAACCACGCCCGCGCCCTCGCTGGGCGGCACCGAAATCCGCCAGACGATACGCTCGTCATTGCCGGCAAAGAACGAAACGTCGCGCACCTCGCGCCAGAAGGCGCTCGAATTGTGGCCATGCAACTCCTCGGTCGGCCCACTACCGCCCAGGGCTTCGCGCAAGGCAGCGCAGCGGTGCTCGACCGACGGCCCCGGCCCCTCGACGCGGAGCGCCGTCACCGCACCGCCTGACTTGCTAACATAAGAGACGCCCGACCGCGCAGCGAGCGCCGGCGGCAAATGCGCCGCGCCCGAGACCTCGTGCGCGCTGCCGAGCCCCGCCGCCATTGCCGCGCCGGCGTCGGCGTCGTCGAGCCCTTCGATCAGCACGGTCCGCGTCTTCTCCGGCGCCGGCAACACCTTGACCGTGAGCGCCGACATCACCGCCAGCGTCCCATACGACCCGGCGATCAGCTTGCAAATGTCGTAGCCGGTCACGTTCTTGACCACGCGCCCGCCTGCCTTGAAGGCCTCGCCGCGCCCGCTCACCGCCTCGAAGCCGAGGAAATGATCGCGCGCCGCCCCCGCCTTGATGCGCCGCGGCCCGGAAAGATTGCAGGCGACGACCCCGCCGAGCGTCGCCTTGCCCGCCTCGCCGCCCAGCAGCGGTCCGAGATCGGGCGGCTCGAAGGCGAGCATCTGGCGTTCTTCGGCGAGCGCTTTCTCGATCTCAAGCAATGGCGTGCCGGCCGCGGCCCCGAGCACCAGCTCGTTCGGCTCGTAAAGCCCGATCCCGGACAAGCGCGAGACGTCGAGCGTGCGGTCGGCCTGGCTCGGCCGGCCGAGGGCGCGCTTCGTCCCCGCGCCGATCACCTCCAGGGGCGACGCCTCGGCCACCGCCCATTTGACGGCATCCAGCAATTCCTCGGCGTTCTTCGGGCGCAGCCGTTCGGCCACAAGCGCTCCCCTTCGGCTGGTCGTCGCCTCGACGAGCCCGAGTTAGGCGCGCGCGCTCTTCCCGGTCAAGTCCGCCGGCCCGCCAATTTCCGCGCCGCGGCTTTTCAAGATGAACGCTAGATGAACAGGCACTTCACGGGCGGTTCAGCACGACCTCGCTAAAACCGGCATCGTCACGGTCGTCATCCCGTTCCATGCGCCGCTCAAGACGGTCGTGACAGCGGCGGGGTCCTGTCCAGGCCCCGCCGCATTGCGTCCAGCCCCATGTCGCGGAATCCCCATAAGAATCCGCCCGGTTCGGGCCGTTCACCTTTCTGAACCCCAGATGAACGCACACTTCAGATTCGGTTCAGGGCGGCTCCGCCAGTATCGGCGCCATCACGGTCCAACCTTGTCATCCGCGGTGCTCGTCACACTGCGCTTGCCCGTGATCCCGCGCCGGGTTGCCTAAAACGGCTTCCCGGCGCCCCCTTTTTCTCCACTTTTCGTGTCACGTTGCCGTGACGGACCCCTCCCGTTCTTTGACAGGATTTCACCCGCCGCCTATCGTTTCGGGCAAGGCCGCACGCAGCAAGACGTCCGGCGGAACGACCTCCGCCAAAGCGGCCGGTTTGGAACGGGAGGTCTCGTTATGAAATTTCTTTCACGCGCCCTTATTGCGCTTGCCCTATCGGGGTTCGCTGTCGGCGCCCAGGCCGAGAGCAAGCACGACGCCATCCTGAAACGCATCAAGCTGCCGCCGGGCTTCACGATCTCGGTCTTCGCCGAGGTGCCCAAGCCGCGCTCGCTGGTGATCGGCCGGCCGCTCGGCACCGTTTTCGTCGGCTCGCGCCACGGCACCATCTATGCGCTGCGCGACACCAATCGCGACGGCAAGGCGAATGAGATCCACAAGCTCGCCGGCGGGCTCAAGACGCCCAACGGCGTCGCCTTCCAGGACGGGCTGCTCTACATCGCCGAGACCGCGCGGGTGTTCCGCTGGGCGGTGCCGGCCGAATTCGATCTGACGTTGCCCTTGCAGCCGCGCATCCCGGTCTTCACCGGGCTGCCGACGGAATTCCTGCATGGCTGGCGCTACGCCGCCTTCGGACCCGACCGCAAGCTCTACGTCTCGGTCGGCTCGCCCTGCAACATCTGCAAACCGAAGGGCTACGAAGGCACCATCATCCGCATGGACGCCAACGGCAAGAACGTCGAGGTTTACGCCAGAGGCATCCGCAACTCGGTCGGCTTCGACTGGCATCCCAAGACCAAGGAGATGTTCTTCACCGATAACGGCGCCGACGACATGGGCGACGACGTGCCGCCCGACGAGCTCAACCGCGTCACCGCCAAGGGTCAGAATTTCGGCTTTCCGGTCTTCGGCGGCAAGGTGCGCCTGACGGGCATGGAGAAAGCCAAGCCGCCCGCGGGCGCCACCCCGCCGGTGATCGAGTTCCAGGCGCATTCGGCCAATCTCGGCATCCACTTCTATACGGGGAAAATGTTCCCGAGCGAGTATGTGAACGATGCCTTCGTCGCCCAGCACGGCTCGTGGAACCGCCCCGTTGATATCAAGACCTTACCTGACGATTCGCTCGTCATTTCGGACGATTATGCGAGCGTAATTTACCGCATCAGCTACCAAGGAAAAAGGTAGGGTGAGACAAAAGTGAGACAAGGGTTGAGACAAAAAAGAGGGGGACCAATGGTCCCCCTCTTGTGGTTTGGTGTGTGGTGCCGTCAATTCGCATTGGCAGGCTCGGCAGTCCCATCCACTCTCGACGGCTCTGGTGTGTCCGTGTAGGTATTTTCTATCTTCTTTCTGGAAATAATATATTTTCTTTGTCATTCGTTCCTTTTGAAAGAGCCTACCCAAAGAGTTGCGATGGCAGGCTCCCCCTTCAATCTGTCTTCTGACAGAATGCCCGTTTGCGGGCGAGATTGTTTTGATAGTTGGCGGACGGAGTTCCGCCGTTTGGCATCGCTTTCAGATGGCGTCCGTTGCGGAGCGTTGGGCGAAGGGCTACGCGTATTCGCCGGCGATGCGCGCGAAGGGCGTCGTCTGGACCGAGGCGACGCTCGACGTCTATCTCACCAAACCCAAGGCCTACGTGCCCGGCACGACGATGATCTTCAGCGGATTGCGCCGGAAGTCCGATCGGGCCGACCTCATCGCCTACTTGAAAAATGCTCTGCGATCAGAGCGCTAAGCGCGGTTCTTACGAGAACGTATCCAGGTCCACTGCGCTGCGCGCCGGCGGGTTGCGCCAGAACACCATCAGCCACACGACGACCGCGACCACCAGCGCTGAGGGCACCGTATAGGTCCCCATGGCGACGACGCGCGCCAAAGCCCACTCCGGCGAAATGGTGAGCCCCCACAACGCGGCCGGAATGAGGCCACCCAGCAGGCCCGCCAGCAGGTAGTGCCAGAAGCGCCACCACCCTAGCTTCACGCAGATCACGTGGACGATGACCCCCAGCGTCGCCGCGATCAGATAGGACACGATTAGCGCGCCGGCGGCGAACCACCAGAATCCGGTCGAGAACGAGAACCGCGCCGCTCCGGCGGTACTGAC
Organism: Alphaproteobacteria bacterium; assembly: GCA_037387885.1. Taxonomy (GTDB): domain Bacteria; phylum Pseudomonadota; class Alphaproteobacteria; order JAPULJ01; family JAPULJ01; genus DATKZM01. The sequence goes on from JARRKQ010000009.1 coordinate 7,645, forward strand.
AAGCATCGTGATCGCCACGACGATCCACAAGACGACGTTCTGGATGAGGGGCGCCACGAGAAACGCGCGGACCGAGCGCTCGAGGATGTTCTCCGGGCGGGGCGCTTTGCCGACCGGCGTCGCCTGGCCAGCGCTACCAAAACCGCTCATGGTCAGAACCGCTCGATATCCGGAAACCGCACCTGGCCTTTGTGGACGTGCATCTGGCCGAGCTCGGCGCAGCGGTGGAGCGTCGGGAACATCTTGCCGGGATTGAGCAGGCCGTCGGCGTCGAAGGCGCATTTGACGCGCTGCTGCTGCGCCAGATCGTCCTCGGTGAACATCACGCCCATGAGGTCGCGCTTTTCGACACCCACGCCGTGCTCGCCGGTCAACACGCCGCCCACCTCGACGCAGAGCTTCAGGATCTCGGCGCCGAATTCCTCCGTCTTTTCAAGCCCTCCCGGAATATTCGCGTCATAGAGGATGAGCGGATGCAGGTTGCCGTCGCCGGCATGAAAGACGTTGGCGACGCGAAGCCCGTAATGCGCAGACAGCTCGTTGATCCGCTTCAGCACCTCGGGCAAGCGGCCGCGCGGGATCGTGCCGTCCATGCAGTAATAATCGGGCGAGACCTGACCCACGGCCGGAAACGCCGCCTTGCGCCCGGCCCAGAAACGCAGGCGCTCCTCCTCGCTGGTGCTGGCGCGGAGGTAGGTGGCGCCGCTTTCTTTGGCGATGCGTTCCACCGTCTCGGTCAGATAGTCGACCTCGACATGCGGCCCATCGAGCTCGACGATCAGGAGAGCGCCGACATCGAGGGGATAACCCGCCTTGGCGAAGTTCTCCGAGGCCTCGATGGCGGCCCCGTCCATCATCTCCATGCCGCCCGGGATGATGCCGGCGGCGATGATCGCGCCCACACAGTCGCCCGCCGCTTCGCTGGTATCGAAGCCGAGCAGCAGCGCGCGGGCGCTCTCCGGTGATTTCAGGATCCGCACCGTCACCTCGGTCACGACGCCCAGCAAGCCTTCGGAGCCGGTGATCACGCCCAGCAGGTCGAGCCCCGGCGCGTCGAGATGCTTGCCGCCGATGCGCATCACCTCGCCCTCGATGGTGACGAACTCGATGCCGAGCACGTTGTTGGTGGTGAGCCCGTATTTCAGGCAATGCACCCCGCCCGAATTCTCCGCGATGTTGCCGCCGATCGTGCAGGCGATCTGGCTCGAGGGATCGGGCGCATAATAAAAACCTTCGCTTTGGACTGCGTCGGTTATGGCGAGGTTGGTCACGCCCGGCTGCACCACCGCGACGCGGTTCGCGTAGTCGATCTCGAGGATCTCCTTGAATTTGCCCAAGCCGAGCAGCACGCCGTCGGCGAGCGGCAGCGCCCCGCCCGACAGCGACGTCCCCGCCCCGCGCGGCACCACCTTGATGCCTTCGCCGTGACAGTATTTGAGGATTTGCGCGACCTGCCCGGTCGTCTCGGGCAGCACCACCAGCATTTGCAGCTGACGGTAAGCGGAGAGCCCGTCTCACTCATAAGCCCGGCGCTCCTCCTCGGCGTCGATCACGCCGTCACCCGGCACGATCGTGCGTAAGGCGGCAGCGATCTCCACGCGCCGGGCGATCACGGCGTCATCGGGTTTGGGCATCGAGACCATGACTGTCTCCAAACCTACGCCAATCGGACCGCAAGGCAAGCGCCACCGGCTCCGGGCATCCGAAGCGGGTAAGAATACGACTGTATGGGAAGCGCGCCAACGGGCGCGCGGGCGCGCCTCAGCCCTGTCGGGCCTTGAAGCGCGGGTTCTGCTTGTTGATCACGTAGACGCGGCCCCGGCGGCGCACGATCTTGCACTGCTTGTGGCGGGTCTTCGCGGTCTTGAGCGAGTTCAGGACTTTCATGAGATCGTCTCGCACTAGTTAAGGCCGCTTTTACGGGGCCGACTATAGAAAAGCGGTAGAAACAAGCGCCGGCGCCCGGGGGTCCGGAGGCCGGCAAAACGGAACTTAAGCACGCCGCCGCAGCCTGTCAATGTGGGCCGCCCAGGTTGCAGGGCCCGGCCCCAATGGCGCGAGACGAGCGAGATGTCCCCCAACGGACGCGATGTCTAAGATCCTCGAACGCCAGGGCTACCAGCTCCTCGCCTACATCCTGCTGGGCGGCATCCTCGCGCTCGCCACGCTCAAGGCACCCGAAACCCATGGCCGGGCCTGGGGGCTGACGACCGCTGAATTGGTCGCGCTCTCATGGGCGCTTGCGGGCCTCTTCCAGTTCGGCGCGGCGCTGGTCTGGCGGCTCGAGCTGCATCATCGCTCGATCAGCGCCCGGTTCGGCCGCTGGGGCTTCTTCGTCTTCCGGATCGTCTTCCCGCTGATCGTCGGCACGCGCATGCTGCTCGTCATCCCGATTGCCCAGTCGACGCCCCACACCATCCCGGTTCATCCGGTCGTCTTCTGGCTGCTCGTCCTGGGCCCGATGCCGCTCATCCTCTGGGCCTTGCATTCGGTGACCTTTTATTTCGGCTTCACGCGCGCCACCGGGGCCGACCATTTCGATCCGAGCTATCGCAAAAGGCCGCTGGAGACGCGCGGGATCTTCAAGCACGTCCGCCACCCGATGTACGCGGTGATCCTGCTGCTGCTCTATCATCCGGGGCTCTACTATGAGAGCCTGCTCGGGCTGGTCGCGGCGGCTTGCCACCATGCCTTCGTCTGGTGCCATTACTACTGCACCGAGAAGCCCGACATTCGGGAGATCTATGGCGCGGGGGCCTGACCATGCCGGGCCTCGCAGCACACCGAGCGGTGATTTGTCATGAATGGCGCCCGGCCCTAAACTGCCTCACTAGCGTCACAGGCGGACTTCAAAACAGAACCATACCGGCGCACGGGGTCAACTCTCGCCAAGCCCAACGGCAAAGGAGAAGCAGTACCATGCGGGCAATCGCGGGCGTATTCGCCCTCACCTTCCCGATCGCATTTGGCCTGATCGTACTCGGCCTGCCGGCCACGCACGCGGCGGCCGCCGATCGCAAGATCTCCGATTTCTATGGCGCCTATACGGGCCAGAGTATTTCGCTCAAAGGTGAGGGGCTGTCCGCGCGCGACCTCAGCGTCCGGATCAAGCCGAACAAGCAAGGTTTCAATCTCAGCTGGACAACCGTGACGCACAAGAAGGGCAGCTCGGCGGTCCGCAAATCCTATTCGATCGACTTCTCCAAATCGCCGCGGAAGAACATGTGGGGCTCCGCCGTGCGCCGCGACGCGTTCGGCAACATGCAGCCCATCAACCCTCTGCAAAAGGGCGACCCGTTCGTCTGGGCGACCCTCAAAGGCGATACGCTCACGGTCTATGCGCTCATCATCACCGCGAGCGGGGGCTACGAGCTTCAGACCTATGCCCGTACGCTGACCGCCGACGGCATGCGGCTCAACTTCACGCGCCTGCGTGACGGCGAGCGGCTGAAGGCGATCACCGGGGTTCTGGTGAAAAAGAAATAGCGCTGAATCAGGCGACGTGGGGCACCGCGTAGAGCGCCACGGCGAGGAAGTGACAGACCGCCCCGCAGATCACGAAGACGTGCCAGATCGCGTGGTTGAACGGCAGGCTGCGCCAGAGATAGAAGCCGACGCCGATCGTGTAGGCAAAGCCGCCTGAGAGCAGCAGCCAGCCCCCGCCCGTGCCCATATTCTCCCAGATGGTTCCGGCCCAGGCGAAGCCCAGCCAGCCCAAAGCCAGAAAGATCGGGATCAGCATCCAGTGCATATGCCCGGAAATCAGACGCACGGCGACGCCGATCGCCACCATGATCCAGATCAGCGCACACAAGGTCCACCCCAGCGACCGCGGAAACGCCAGCAGGGTGATCGGCGTGTAGGTCCCCGCGATCAGCAGGAAGATCGAAACATGGTCGAGCGCCAGCAGGACTTCTTTCGTCCCCCGGTGCCAGACGCCGTGATAGAGCGAGGAAAAGAGAAACGCCATGAACAGCGTGGCGCCATAGATCGCCGACGCCGTCACCGCCCAGAAATTATGGGTGTTGGCGGCCAGCACGATGAGTAGCGCGAGCCCGGCCGCCGACAGCACGGCGGCCACGCCGGAGACCACCGCATTGGCGATCTCCTCATAGAGCGTCTCGCCGCTCTCCTCGACCGATGCCTGGACGCGCTGGTGCCGCCGCGCCAGCCGACGCTGCGCGAGCAGCCGTGCGCCGAACGCCGCCCACGGGCTGCCACTGCGCCGCCGTGCGACCCGCCACCGGATGTTACTACGCCGTCGACCCATCGGCTCTCCCAGAGCAGAAAATCTAGGGGAAATCTGGGCAGATTTCGAGATATCGACGGCGATTATAAGGCGAGATGGTTAACCGGGAGCAACGCTCAAATCACACGCGTCGTACCGGCCTTTCGGCCGCTCAATCGCTGGAGGCCGGCGCCCCGCAGCGGACTACATCGAGCACGGGATCCACAGGAAGAGCGCGACCGGCGCGGCCAACAGCCCCGCCGCCAAGAACGCCGCACCATCGAGCGCCAGCTGGCCAATCCGTCCCCAGAAGGTGTCGTCTCGTGGCATAGCAGGTCTCCTTCATCCCGTTCCGAGCGGGCCTAGCGGTCGGCATCTCGTCCGCTTCTTGCCCTCGCTGCCGGCCTCGTGACGGCCGGCACATCGCTCCCATTTGACTTGGTTGCCGAAGCGTAAATCGGCAATGCCGATGACGGCTCTGGGCGGCTCAACTTTCCGTGTGCAGTGCAAAACGAAGCGTGAGGCCATTTGCCGATCGCATCGTAAAAGTCCCGGCCAGATCATTTGCATGGCTCCACCCTTGCGTTTTATGTACTAGTTAGTACATAGTACCTATTATGACGAATGAGACGTCCTTTGGCGAATTGGTGCGCTCGGCCCGCGAGTCTTTGCGGTCAACCGACCGCCGCTTCAGCCTGCGACAGGTGGCGATCCGCATCGGCGTGGAGCCTGCCTATCTCAGCAAGGTCGAGCGCGGCCAGACCGCTCCGCCGTCTGAAGCGACGATCCGGCGGCTGGCTGAAGACCTCGGCGAGGATCCGGACGTATTGCTGGCCCTGGCCGGCAAGGTCTCCTCGGACCTGCAGGCGGCGATCCGCAAGCGTCCGCGCCTCTTCGCCGATCTCATCCGTCAACTGAACGACGCCCCCGACCACGCCATCCTGCGCCTGGTGCGCGAGGTCCGCGACGGCGACTGGTAAGGAAGGAGACGGCTGCCATGATCACCCTCGAGCACGACGCGCTCGTCTTCCGCTTTCCGGAGCTTCACGCCGAGGCCGAGGCGCGGATCGAGTTCCAGCGCACCTTGCGCATCCCCGACGACGACCGCGACTATCCGTTGCCGCCCGGGCTCGGCCCCTTCCCGCTCCGCCATCTCGACGATTTCGCGAACAGGCTGCCACCCGCCTGGTCCAAGCGCGGCGGCGTCATCATGCCGATGCACCAGTCGGAAGCGCTGTGGCTCAATTTCTCCGGCGTCTACCCCTGCGCGCTCCGCATCGCCACCGGCAAGATCGACGCCGTGACCGGTGAGACCTGGAAACGCGGGCTGAGCGCGGACCCGCAGAATTACATCGTCGTCCCCACCCAGCCGTGGCTCGACGGATACGCCGTCGACAAGGGCACGATCCGCCAGTTCGTCGCGATGCCGCTCGGCGAAGGCTACACCGCCGAGGAGCAGCTTACCGGTGCGGCCGAACACGGCGGGCTGCAGATCGAGGTCTTCCCGATGAAGCCGGATATCTACGCCCGCATCGAACGTGACGCGGGCCCGGACTATATGGCGGCCGCGCCATTCGAATCGGTTCAGCTCGCCTCGCTCGATATGGGCCTCGCCCCGGGCGGGCGCATGATCCAGGAGATCTACGACGACCCTTACGGCCTCGACGCCTGGGAGGCCGAGGTCTCCAGCCGCTGCTTCGTCTCGATCGCCAATTCGCTCACCTGGGCGGCGATCACCGAGGTTGCACCGCCGACCAAGCCGCCGAGCGCCGCGGACTACACCGCCGCGGGGCTCCCCTGGTTCGACTATTACGGCGGCGACAGGAGGGCGCTCAAGGGCGCGGAGAAACTGGCCAAGCTCAAGAGTGTCAAGAAAATGGGCGAACACAAGGGCGAGACCCCGATGCCCGAAAACGAAAGCGTCGAGCCCAGCCGGGTCATCACCCTCGACGGGACCAAGGCGTCGGTGGTGCGCGAAGGCGACTTTTAGGCACCCGCCATCTTGGTCCCTGCATTTCGCCGCCGGTCGCGGGACTTGTGCCACGCCGCCATGGCGATCAGTATCGCGGGCCGCGGGCCCGACGGGTGGGCCCGTCCGCAAGACAAAAGGGACAGAAGAACCGGAGGACCGATGTCGAGCACGCCCCCTTTCCATGTCGAGCATATCGGCAGCTTCCTGCGTCCCGAACGCCTGCTCGACGCCGCCCGGCAGGTGAAGGCGGGCACGCTCGACACCGAGAGCTTCAATGCGGTGGTGGACGATGCGATCCGCGAGATCGTCGCTTTTCAGGAAAACGAAGGCCTTCAGTCCGTCACCGACGGCGAGTTCCGCCGGCGCGGCTGGTCGGCCGGTTTCATCGATGCGGTCGACGGTTTCGGCCTTCGCCCCGGCACCCTCGGCTTCCGCGACGAGACGGGCGAGATGGGCGTCGCCCCCTCCCCCTACGCCGAGCGCAAGCTGAGCCGCAAGCATCCGATCGTCGCCGATGATTTCCGCTTCCTCAAATCGGTCGTCACCACGTCCGTGCCCAAGGCGACCATCCCCTCGCCCGACGTGATGCACTATTTCCTCGGGCCGGATGCGGCCGAGGCGAGCGTCTATCCGAACATCGAGGACTACTGGGACGATCTCGTCGGCATCTATCAGGCCGAGGTCGCCGACCTCGCCGCGGCGGGCTGCACCTATCTCCAGCTCGACAACACCGCGATGCCCTGCAACTGCGACAGCCGCGCCCGCGAACAGGTGCATGACCGCGGCGAAGACCCCGATGCGCTGACCCGCAAATACGCGCAAGTCATCAACCGCGCGATCGAGACGCGCCCGGCCGACATGTTCGTCGGCATGCATCTCTGCCGCGGCAACTTGAAGGGCGCCTGGATGGCCGAGGGCGGCTACGAGCCGATCGCCGACGCGCTCTTCAACGCAACCGATGTCGATGAGTTCCTGCTCGAATACGACACGCCGCGCGCCGGCGACTTCGAGCCGCTGCGCTTCGTGCCCGAGGGCAAGGTCGTCATTCTGGGATTGGTCTCGACCAAGACGCCGGAGCTCGAATCCGAGGACGAGCTCAAGCGCCGCATCGACGAGGCCGCGAAATTCGTACCCCTCGACCGCCTCGGCATCAGCCCGCAATGCGGCTTTTCAAGCGGCGGCGGCGGCGGTCAGCCGATCACGCAGGAAGACACCCGCCGCAAGATCGAATTGCTGCAGCGCGTCGCCGCCGACGTCTGGAAATAAGCCGGCTGTCAGTCCTTGTGGTAATGCCCGCTCTCGCAGTGGCGCAGCTCGTGCGCCAGGGTGAGCCGAAAATCGGTCGGCGACAGATCGGCGCGCACCCAGACGATGCACCGCTTCTTGGCGAAGTAGGTCAAGCCCGAGACCGGGCGGTTGGCGAGATCGGGCCGCACGGTGTTCGCGAGCTTGTAGAACTTCTCCCGCTCCATGACGATCACCGTTGCGACAAGTCCCGGCTTCGGCACCCAGCGTTCCGCGCCGGCAAAGTTACCAGCGGCGACGGGCCCGCCGGGGGTCGATGTCCCGGCCCCGTCGCTCGCGCAGCCGCCGAGCACGACAACCGCCGCAATTGCTAGCAAGCGCTTCATCGCACCATCCCTCTGCACCGGGTCACTGAATCCGCCCGCACCACTTAGTGCTACGGTTGTACTAGCGATATTGTGCAACGCTTTTGTGAGCGCAAGGTCACGGCATGTCGGCGCGCCGCACCCTGCATCACCAACTCAGTCGTAAACTTTGAGAGTTATCCGACGATCCGCTCGCGCCGCATCGCGTAATGGGTGTTGCGGCCGGTGAAGGGCGGGAAGGTCTTGTAGTCGTCGCGCAGCTTGTGGCGCACGTCGGAACGCAGCGAGGCGTTCAGATCGTCGACCGTGTCGAAGACGACCTCGTTGCCCAGCATATAGTCGGCGCGCGGCACGCCCACCGGATCGCTCCACTCGACCGGCAAATAGCACATGACGTTCCGGATGTTCGGGAACTCACCCAGGATCGGCGGGTGATGCTTCACGTAATGCGTAACGAAGGTCGCCTCGTCCTCGGCCGGGCGGTGATAGCGTACGACATACGAACAGCTCGGCACCGTGGGCAGCGGCGACGGCTCGCTCTCTCCCTCGACCGGATAGAAATGCGCTTCCATCGCCTCGTGCACCGCCGTCAAACCTTCGATCGGCGTCCCCTCGCAGCGCGCGGCGGCGGCCGGAAATCCGCTCGACGCCAGCGCCGCCTCGAGCGCGCGCAGATCGTCGAAATAGAGCTGCGCCATCGCCAGCGGTCCCGGGCCGTCATCGAGATAGGGATCGTGCGAGGCTTCGGGCGTGTAAAGGTCATAGGCCCGCAGGCCGTCGAGGGCCGCGAGCGCGTGACTCGGCCCCTCCGCGAACCAGGCGCGAAACGCCGCCCCCGCCTCCGCCGGACCGGAGAAAACCAGAAAATAGACGGCCGTGCCCTCAAGACTGTTGCTCATCGAACCGCGCTGTTGACGGTGACGACACTCCAGGCGGCAGGACCCGCCGCCCGCTTATGCCGGTGAAGCCGGGTAACCGAAAGCAGATCGACCACAAACGATATCGCCTGGCGTGGGCTCAGGTCCATTGCCACGGCTAGCGCCGCCCGGATCGTCCCGGCATGGACGACGGCAACGATATCACGCCCGGCCTGGGCCTCGCTGACGCGCGCGATCGCTTCGCCCACCCGGGGAATGACCTCCGCGAACGCCTCGCCGCCGGGGGGCTTGAGCAGCGCCGGCACGGCAAGCTGCTCCTCGGAAAGCCCGCTATAAACCTGCTTGTAGCTTTGCCCGTGCCAGTCGCCGAAATCCTGCTCGATGAAGGCGGGCTCCTCCAACACCGGCGCATCGGCCTTGCCGAACGCGGCGCGCAGGGCCGCACCGGTCATCGCCGTGCGCCGCGCCGGGCTCTCGATCCAAAGCGCGTCCGCCGGCAGGCGATCGGCGCGCCATCGCCGAGCTCGGCCTCGGCGTCGATCGGCGCGAAACCGCGATCGTAAGGCGGTGCGATGGGCGCGTGACGCACCCACCACCAGCGTGTGGTCGTGGTGTCTGGCATGGGGGACGAAGTCTTAGCGCTTTCAGGCGTTGTCCGTCGGGCTGCGCGATTTAAGCGCGGCCGGCGGGCGCCAACAAGCCATCTCGTGTCAGGTCAAACGTGCAGCCGGCGCGCAGTAGCCGCGCGCCGCCGACCCAACGCAAAAGGTGTCTAGTGTGTGCTGGTCTTCGGGCCGCCCGCGACCGCGACCTGTGCCGTGCAGGCATCGACCGTGACCTGCCAGCGCACGATCCCAAAGCCGCGGCTCGCCGTGGCGACATAACGCCCGGCGACCGACAACGGCGCGATCCACTCGCTCTTCAAGGGCTTCAGATAGCGCAGGTCGCGGATTGCGTAATACCCACGCTGCTTCAGGATCGACCGGATCCGATCCGGCTTCAATGCCGGACTGCCCGTCGGGCAGATCTGCGCCGGCGGCTCGTATCCCGGAAACGACGGCACACCCCCGACACCGCCAATTCCAGCGACCGCCGATCCAGCCATCGCGAAGGGAAACAGCACTGCAACGCCCGCGCACAGCAACCGCCCGCGCGAGCCTCGTGATAAGCGATTGAATAAGCGTCCAACCGGGCGGGTCTCGATCATGTCTGATCCTCGTTCAACCCATACTCGCCGCGATCCTGCCGGGACGCCATTAACTCTACCCTGCGCGCGGCATCGATCCAAGGTTCAATTTCATCGGCATAGCACGACCGCGCTGCACGCGGGTCACTCGTCGTAAACATCGCGTATGGGCTAAGATCGGCCCTGTGACCGTCGACCTGTCGTGCATGCCAGTTGTGCCCGTTTGGGGTTCGTAGTCATCCACACAAGCTGAGACGGACAAAATTGCGCAATGTCGACCCAGCATCGTCCAAACCCGCGCAACCCACGCGTTTGCGCCAGCATATGCGCGTACCCTATCACCATGCCGATCCGACCGGCGCTGTCGGCATTGTCGCATTGGCCGACTATCTGCAACAGGCCGCGGGTGACCATGCCGAGGATCTTGGCGCCGGCGCCGAGCGGCTGGCCAGCGACGGCCTGTTTTGGGTCTTGACCCGTCTCTTCGTCCGGATCGCCCGCGCGCCGCGCGGCGGCGAAACCATCGAAATCGAGACCTGGCCGTCGGAGCGCCCGCGCCAGCTTTTCCTGCGCGACTTCCGGCTCCGCGGCGAGGACGGCGCGGAGATCGTGACCGCCACTAGCCACTGGGCGCTGATCGACGCGGCACGCCGCAAGGCAGTCAAGGGCCCGGCCTGGCTGACCGAGCTGATCGCCTTCGACCCCGCGCGCGCCGTCAGGTTTCCCGACACGTCGCCCAGACGGCTGGAACGCGTGGAACAGGCGGCGGAGGTGAAGCCCCGCTGGGCGGACATGGACGTGAACGGTCATGTGAACAACGCCAACCTCGTGGGCTGGCTGCTGGAGGTCCTGCAATCGGACTGGCTGGCCACGCACAGCCTCTCGGCGCTCGATGTCGCGTTCAGGGCGGAATGCCGGCGCGACGATATGGTGCGGTCCTGCGCCACCCGGATCATGGGCAACACTTTTCTGCACGCGCTCCTGCGCGGCGATGGTGCGGAGATCGTTCGCGCTCAAAGCTGGTGGCAGCGGCGCGATCCCCTCTCCGGCTCAGAGCGAGCGCAAGAACGCGAGTAACGCCGCGCGCTCGCTGCGGCTCATCTCGACGACGCGCTGCTTGGCGGCCTCGGCCTCGCCGCCGTGCCAGAGGATCGCCTCCAGCAGGGTCCGCGCCCGGCCGTCATGAAGGAAGGTCGCGCGCGGATTGACGGTCTTGGCAAGCCCGATGCCCCAGAGCGGCGCCGTCCGCCACTCGCTGCCGCTCGCCCGGCCCTCCGGCCGCTTGTCGGCGAGCCCCTCGCCCATGTCGTGCAGCAACAGATCGGTGTAGGGCCAGATGAGCTGGAACGACTGCTCGGGCCGGTCGGGAAGTCGCCGGGTGACGAATTTCGGCCGATGGCAGCCGATGCAGCCGGAGCGATAGAACAGCGCCTTGCCCTTCAGGACCTGCTTGTCGTGCAGGCTCCGCCGCGCCGGCACGCCCAGATTGCGGCTGTAGAAGACGACTAGATCGAACATCGCCTTCGGCACTTCGGTCGTCCCCCCCGCGGGACCACCGGCACCATTCGGCGCCTGGCGGCAGAGCTTCTGTGCGGAGGTGCAGTCCCCTGCATGGGCGCCGAAGATCGGGGTCGACAGCCCGATATCGCCGAGGAACGCGCCGGCCGACTGCTGGGCGACCGTCGGCTGGCCCGCCTTCCAGCCGAAGCGGCCGAGCATCACCTTGCCGTACTCCTCGCTCCAGACGCGGTTGGCCCGGCCGGAGATGCCGTCGCCGTTGCGGTCATCGGGATCGGCCCCCGCCAGGATGTCGCGCGCGGCAATCGCCTCGAGCAGCCCCACACCGATCATCGGCGGCGCGAGCCGGGGCGAGATCATCAGGCCGGGATGCGCCGGCCCGTAGCGGAGACCCGCCGCCTTGTAGTGGGGCTTGCGAAGCGTCACCACGGTGCCGTCGGCAAGCTTTACCGGCTGGTCCTCGTAGCGGATTTCCATGCGTCCCTCGGCCGCGACGCCGCGGATCGCGAAGTTCTGCAGCTGGCCGCCATAAGTCGGATCGGGGATGACCGCCGCCTTGCCCGATTTGAGCGCCGCCCGCTCGGCCGCATTGCGCGGCGGGATGCTCAAACGCAGGAACATCGCGATCGCCCGTTCGCCCTTGGCCGGCACGTGGCCGCGGCCGTCCTTCAAATGGCAATGCTGACACGACCGGGCATTGAAGAGCGGGCCTAGTCCGTCGGACGACTTGGTCGAAGACGGCGCCGAGACCCAGACCTTCCTGAAGATGCCGTTGCCGACCTTGAACTGCAGCTCGCGCTCGAAGGACATGTTCGCCGAGGCGTGAGAGAAGATGTCGGCGTTGAGCGCCTTGAACACGGTCGCCGCCCCGGCCGGCCGGCGCTCGAAGGGCTCGGGCTTGTCGAAATTGGTGGTCGGCCGGGTGACCGCGGCAATGCGCGCGCGCTCCGACGGAGCGGCGGCGTCGGCGCCAAGGGACGAAATCACGGTAACGTTGACGGCGCACAGAGCTCCGCCGAGCCCGGCCAAAACCAGGCTCCTGGTGACGTATCGTTCCGCAACACACTCTTCAACACGCATGGGTCACGACTTTCCAAATAAAAGGTCGGAGCGGCGTGCCGCGCGCCGCCCCGACCTTATGCCCTAGCTTCGTCGCTTACTTGAACACCTTTTCCGGATCGTCGAGGCTGTCGGAACCCTCGAAGGCAATCGCCTTCAGGCCCAGCGCGCCGACCACCTTCTGGATCGATTTGGTCTGGGTCTTCAACGCCTCGACCGCCGCCTCGACCACGGCGTTGCCGGCCGGGTTCTTGGGCCCGATCATCTGATCATAGGCCTCGCCGGCTTCCGCCCGCTTCTTCAGCGTCAGCATGGCCGCATGCGTGGCCGCAAGCCGCGCCGCCATTTCCTTGTGCAGCCCAGGGTTGGCTTCGGCGACCATATTGGCGAGCGACGGCCCGGTGACCTTGCTGCCGTCGGTCCGCGTGTAGCGGCCGTGATAGACGTTCAGGATCCCCACGACGTCGTAGTAATGCGAGTTGTGGGTGTTGTCGGAGAAGCAGTCATGCTCTTCCTCCGGGTCGTGCAGCATGAGACCGAGCTTTATCCGCTCGCCGGCGAGCTCGCCGTAGGACAGGCTGCCCATGCCGGTCAGCATCGCGGCAATGCCCTTGTTCGCGTCGCCTTTGAGCAGCCCCTCGCGCGCTTTGCCGCCGGGCGCCCACTGGGCGACGATCCAGGTCAGGTCGTCCACCAGCAGATCCGTGGCCACGCGCAGATAGGCCGCGCGGCGCGCGCAGTTGCCATTTGTGCATTTCGTCCGGCTGAAGTCGGTCCAGGGACGATTGCCCGCGCCCGGCCCGGTGCCGTTCAGATCCTGCCCCCAGAGCAGAAACTCGATCGCATGGTAGCCGGTCGCGACATTCGCCTCGACCTTGCCCGCCTCATGCAGCTGTTCGGACAGAAGCGCCTTGGTGATCGTCGTAGCGTCGATGACCTTGCCGCCCAGCTTGAGCTTGGGATTGGCGATCACATTGGCGGTGTAGAACGGGTTGTCCTTCTTCGAGGTGCCGTAAGCCTTGGCCACATAGTCGATCATGCCCTCGTCGAGCGGCCAGGAATTCACCTTGCCCTCCCATTCGTCGACGATCGCATTGCCGAAGCGGAAGGCCTCGGTCTGCATGTAGGGCACGCGCGCGGCGATCCATGCGGTGCGCGCCGCCTTGAGGCCCGCCGCGCTAGGTGCCTTGAGGAAGGCGTTGATCGTCGTGCGCAGCGTCTTGGCGCTGGCGAGCGCATCCGAATACGCCGCGTGGGCGATCCGTACGTACGTGTCGAGCACCGCGCGTTTGTCGGTCTTGGCGGCCGCAGGCATTGCGCTCACGCAAACCATGCACGCCAGCGCCGCGGCGCCGATCCACAATCGCTTCCCGTACATTTCCTTGGTTCCCTTTCTCAAGATCGTCAATGTGCCGTCTGCCGGCCTCGGAGGATGCGCGCTCATTCGTCGTCGCATTTCGTGCGCACCGCCAGGCAGAACGTGTAGGTCAGCAAGACGCCGACTGTGTGCGTCGCAATGCTGTCCTCGTTTCGGTAGCTGTAACCAACGGCAACGCCCAGGTCGTTCTCGAAAAGAACTTTCTTGAAGGTGTAGCCGATGGAGGTCGCGAACAGATTGTCCCGCACGGTGCCGGCCATCGGCGTGTGGGTATGGCGGAAGGTGTGGGACAGCGTGAATTCCCAGTTGTCTTTCTCGATGCTGAAGCCGGTGGTGAGATAGTTCCGCCGCTGACCGGAGACGCCGTCGGCATCGAAGATGTGGACGTATTCCAATATCGGTTTGATCGTGTAGCCGCTGAGCTCGGCCTCATAGCCGAGCGCGAAAGCAATGCCCCGTTCATCGGGGCCGCCGCGTACGCCCTGATGGATGTATGAGACGTGATAGGTCAGCCCCTCGAGCCCCGACAGCTTCTCGCCCTCCAGGGTCACGTGGAAGGATTTCAAGCCCCGCGTGTTGCTGGGCCCGCCATCGGCCAGCACCGGCCGCGTGCGCTTGGTGATCGCCGAGCCAGACAGCACGCTGCGGTCTAGCACGAACGTGCTGGCGCTGAGCGTGTGCGTGCCGAGCGCGCCGTGCTCGAGGATCAGCGCGCCGCCGAAGCCGAGCCGTTCGACAAACTCGTAATCCTCGGCGAAGTCCGCGCCGTAGATGCCCGGCGCCTTGTCCCAGGCGGTGCCGAAATTGGGACCGAACTTGCCGCCCCAGACCCGGAACTTAAGCGCGTTCGGCCCGTCACTTGTCAGTGTGCCTTTATATTGAAGATAAAGATCCTGCAGGTAGATGCCGTGCGAGCGGAAATATCGGTTCTCGCCCGACCGTGGGTCGCGCATCGTCTCGAGGACGGCGTGGGCATAGAATGACAGCCCCGGCAGGATGCCGACGGTAACTTCTGGCTCCACCGTCGTGTAAAGATCGTTGAGCTTGTTGCTCCGGTCGTCCGATTTGAAGTTGCCGTCGTTCTGGATCTCGATCGGAACGACGACCAAAAGCCACGGTTCTTTCGTCGCTTCTTCCGCCAACGCTGCGGACTGCGACATGCCCAACGCGCCCGCGAATACAATGCCGAGTAACGGCCTGCTACCCCATTTCATGATGTCGACCCCCTTTTGTCGTCCTGCCAACGACGACCGCGAACCGCACACAGATACCTTCGGTCCCCTATCGCCCGGCTGTCGCGGGCAAGCCCGGGCTGCACGTCAGAGCCCGGCCGGTCTGGGGCGAAGCCGTCTTGCCCCGGTCGTGTCAACCACCGCGTTCTAGTTGTGACTAATTCTTATTTGCTGTTACGCCTCGACCTTCTAGCAGGCACGGATCCGAGATACAACTAATAATTAATCGCAATTATGGTGCTATGGGTTTGATGGGGAACTAAATATGAAGACGCACCGCGGCCGGCGCCTCGATCGGACATCTGGCTCGCCGCATACGCTGTTGTGAGCGCAGGCGCGGCAAACCGGCGCCATGGTGGCAGCGGATCTATCGGTTTAGTGCGGTTGCGTCCCGGCGGGTCAGGTCGGGCGGGCTACAGGTCCTCGATGCCCGACAAGTCTTTCAGCATCTCGTCGTCGCGAATGACGACCCGGTTGGGATCCGGCAGTTCGATGGCACCCGACTTCCTCAAGCGCGTCACCGTGCGGCTCACGGTCTCGATCGTCAGGCCCAGGAAGTCGCCGATGTCCTGGCGCGACATCGGCAGAATCACGGTGTCCGCCTGGGTCGGCGAGGTCGCCCGCTTTCGCATCATCAGCAGAAATGTCGCCAAACGCTCCTGGGCCGTCTTGCGGCCGAGTAGCAGCATCTGGTCCTGCGCCGCGGCGATCTCGTTGGCGGCATTGCTCAGCAACCGATGCTCCAGCTCGGGAAAGCGCACGAGCAGCGCCTCGAATTCGCGCCGCGGGAACTTGCAGAGCTCGGCCGCCGTGACGGCTTCCACGGAGTAGGAATACTTATTGAGCAGGGCCAGCCCCAGGAAATCCCCCGGAAACAGGAACCCGGTGATCTGGGTGCGGCCATCGGCCAGGAGCTTGAACAGCTTGACCACGCCAAGCTTGACGTTGAACAGAAAGTCGGCCGGATCGCCCTCGAAAAAGACGCTCTGGCCCGGGGCGAACCGAACGTCGGAGCGGATCGCCGCCATGGCCGGCAGATCTCCCGAGCTGAGCGCCGCACAGACCGACTGGGTGCGCGCCCCGCAGGCAGCACACCCCCCGCTCTCGCGGCGGGCCACGGCGGGGACCAGCTCGCTGATCACCCCGCCGTCCGGCGACTTCTCATTTGTTGGCACTGCGTCCCTCCCGAAAAGACGCAATGAAATTAGCCCCCCTTGGGAGGCGCATCAATACCGTCGCGCACGACCGCAGCCGGCCCCGTCGGCGTGCATTGAATGCCCACAGGGTAAATTGTCAGTGAAATCGGGCCTATCTCCGCCCTACGTCGATCTTGGACCGCGTGCTCGCCCGCTTGGGCTCGTGCCGGGCCCCCAGGCCCCAGGGGGCCGGCGCCGTGGCGACGATCTTGCGGAACAGGCCATTAAAGGCCGCTTGGGGGTTGGCGCCAAAGATCGGGTCGTCGTTCTCGCCGAAGGCCGTATCGATCGTGCGCCAATCGGCCTCGCTCAGCGTTTCGCGGGCCGCCGGCAGAATCTTCGTTTCCTCCAGCCGAATATGCTCCCATTGGAAGGCGACATAGCTCTTCGCCGCCTGGTCGAACGCCTCGTGACTGTCCGCTTTGCCGGCCTTCCAGGCAGCGAGCAGCGATGCCAGCCCCGCCGTCTTCCGCACGCAGTCTTCGTGCTGCTCCTGCAATTCGTGGATCACCGCGGCCGCCGCGGGATCCTGGCGCGCCACGGCCGGAAACAGGTAGTCGTCTTCCTTGGGATGATGAAACTGGTCGGGAAATTCCGCGAGATAGCGAACAACCAGGTCGAGCACATCGAAGGGCGGGTCCAGTTCGTCCTCGCGCACTTCCTTAAGGATCTGCTCCAAGCAATGGATCACCGCGGCAATGGCGCGATGTTCATTGCGGATAATGTCATAAGCGCGGTGTCGCGTTGCAGCCTGCACGGGCAAGAACCTTCAATGCCTCCCAGCCGAAGACGTGTGACTTAACCGGAGTCGCCGCTCCGCTCCCGGTCGGTCTCGGAGAAATCGGCTGGCAGACAGAAGGCTAGGACACAGCGATTCTCCCGCCATTGATCGATATCAATTGGGCCTGGGAGCGGCGATCTCAGATCGATGCCGCTAGGTGCTGATTGTGGCGAGGGGGAATGGTGGGCGCGGCTGGGATTGAACCAGCGACCCCTGCGATGTCAACACAGTGCTCTCCCGCTGAGCTACGCGCCCTTACCATCTGCCACATGCCCACAAGCCACATTCCGCAAGGCTCGATTGCGCCAAGGGAAACGCGGCGTGGTGCATATGGTGGGACGGCCGTTATCCGTCAATCCGCTGGGATTTGCAAGACTGCGACGGTCCGCCGCGGGACCGGACGAGAACGCGCGCTAGGCGGCCATCATGCGGTCGATTTCGGCCACGATCTCGCGCAGGTGGAAGGGCTTGGACAGCACCCGCGCATCGCGCGGCGCCTCCTCGCGCGCCTTCAAGGCCACGGCGGCGAAACCGGTGATGAACATGACCCGGATCTGGGGCTGGGCCGAGGCGGCCCGGCGGGCGAGCTCGATCCCGTCGATGCCCGGCATGACGATGTCGGCCACCAGCACGTCATAGTCTTCGCGGCGGACAGCGCCCTCCGCGCTCAGACCGTCGCCGACGGCATCGACCTGGTGGCCGGCGCGCACCAGCGCGTTCGCCAGGAACGTCCGCATCGACTCATCATCTTCGGCCAGCAGGATTTTTGCCACGTCTGCGGTCCCCAGATTTCCCCTTCGAGTTGCCGCGATGCTAGCGGCGATAGCCTTGCCAAAGCGTAAATGAGGCCCGGATTGGGGCAAGATATCTCGGAAATTGCCCGGCCTCCAGCCCTCGCGCCTGCCAGCGGGTGACAGGGGACCTCCGATGGTCTATCAGAATTGTTAACATGGATACCCACGTAGACACCGCCGGCATTCTGGAGCGGCCCTTCGAAGTTCTGGCACCGGCGGCGCAGACCGTCCCGCTGGTCTTTGCCTCTCCCCATAGCGGGCGCAACTATCCGCCCGAATTCGTTGCCGGCTCGCGCCTCGACCCGCTGACCCTGCGGCGCTCGGAAGACAGCTTCGTCGACGAGCTGTTCGCGGCCGCCCCGAGCCTCGGCGCCCCGCTGCTCAGGGCGCTTTTCCCGCGCGCCTACGTCGATCCGAACCGCGAGCCTTACGAACTCGATCCCTCGATGTTCGATGGCGGCTTGCCGGACTTCGCCAACACCAGTTCGCCCCGCGTCGCCGCCGGGCTCGGCACGATCGCGCGGGTGGTCTGCAACGGCGCCGAAATCTACGACCAGAAGATCTCGGCGAGCGAGGCCCTGGCCCGGATCGACACCTACTATCGGCCCTATCACAACGCATTGGGCGGCCTCCTCGATGCGACCACCGACCGGTACGGCATCGCGCTGCTGGTCGATTGCCATTCGATGCCCTCGGTGGGCGGGCCGATGGACAAGGATCCAGGCCTCCGGCGGGTCGACTTCGTGCTCGGTGACTGTCACGGCGCCTCCTGCGCGCCGGCGCTCACCGATGCGGTGGCGACGATGCTGCGGGACGAGGGCTACGTCGTTACCCGGAACGCGCCCTATGCCGGCGGCTTCACGACGCGCCACTACGGGCGGCCCGGCGACGGCCTGCATGCCCTTCAGATCGAGATCAACCGGGCGCTCTACATGGACGAGGCCACATATGAGCGCAAACCCTACTTCGCCACGCTGACCGAGCATATGAGCGCCCTTATAAGCGCTCTCACCCGCTTTGACTGGCGCGCGCTCAAAGCCGATGAGACCGGCGGTTAAGCAGGCGGCGCTGACGCTGCGGGACGCCGAAGAGCACGATCTCCCAGCGATCCAGGCCATCTACGCGCACCATGTCGAGACCGGCCTCGGCTCCTTCGAGGAAGCCGCCCCGGGCTTAAATGAAATGATCCGCCGCTATCATGCGATCCGCGAGCGCGGCATGCCCTATTTGGTGGCCGTGCTCGACGGCGCGGTCCGGGGCTTTGCCTATGTAGCGACCTACCGGCCGCGCTCGGCCTACCGGCACACGGTGGAGAATTCGATCTACGTGGCGCCCGAATGGCACGGCAAGGGCGTCGCCGCCGCCCTGCTGGCGGCGCTCATCGAGCGCTGCACGGAGGCGGGATACCGCCAGATGGTGGCGGTGATCGGCGATTCGGGCAACCGGGCGTCGGTGGCGCTCCACGAGCGGCTCGGCTTCCGTCAGGTCGGCACGCTGAAATCGGTCGGCCGCAAGCATGGGCGCTGGGTCGACACGGTCCTCATGCAGCGCACCCTCGGCGAGGGCGACGGCCCGCTCGAGGACTGAAACCCGGCTGCAGACGATTGCAGAAGAAAAAGGGGCCGCGCGGGTCCGCCCCGCCTGCCGAACGGCAGGCTGAAAGAAAAAAGGGCCGCGCGAATCCGCGCGGCCCAAGTTTAGGGAGGAAACGCCCAAGAAGTGCGTTTACGGCTGCCAGGTCGCCGAAGCCACCCTCATGCCGCACTGCACAATATGCATTTCAAATTTGGGATTTCAACAAAAAAGTCCAAAGCCGCGCAGATCTGTGGGTAATTGCGGTAACCGAAATCCATAGATATCTTAGGATTTAGCGGATTTGCTGCACTAGCTAAGGCCCAATTGCATATGCAGAGGCCCCTTGGCGCATAGCTTGCGCTCGGATCCATCGCCCCTCACCTGACCCCCTACCCCCGCTGGCATGTCGATTGCAGCGTATCTGGCGCGTGCGGCGCGGCAGCGCCCGAACGCTCCGTGAGGGAGTATTGATGACGCGATTTCTTCGATTTTTGTGGGTGGCTGCCCTTGTGTGGCTGGGCCTGACCGGGCTCGCCCTCACCCCATCTTGGGCCAAAGGAAATTCACATAAATCATTGTTATCAAATGATTTATGCGCCTCGATCATCGCGCAAGCCGAGCGCCGCCACGGGATCCCGGCCCGGTTGCTGCGCGCAATCTCGCTGGCCGAGACCGGCCGGGTCGACCCGCGCAGCAAGGCAATGATTGCCTGGCCCTGGGCAGTCAATGCCGGCGGCACGGGCCATTATCACGCCACAAAGGCCAAGGCGATTGCGGCGGTCAAGCGCCTGCGGGCCAAGGGCGCGCGCAACATCGATGTCGGCTGCATGCAGGTCAACCTGATGCACCACCCCAAGGCCTTTCCCAATCTCCAGGCCGCCTTCGATCCCCGCCAGAACGTCGCTTATGCCGCCAAATTCCTGAAGGATCTGCACGCCAAGACCGGCTCCTGGATCGACGCCGTCGCCGCCTATCATTCGAGTGTCGCCCATCAGGGCACACCCTACATGCTGCGGGTGCTGCGCATCTGGGTCGACAGGCGCGCCCGGCCCCGGACCAAGGCCGTGGCGGCACGGAGCGGCGGGCGCCCCGGCGCGATCGGGCGCACCAAGCGCGCGCGCGCCGCGGCCCAGTCCCGCACCGCCAGCTCCCGCAGCGCCAGTCTCGTCCGCCGGGCCAGCGCCCGGAGCCCCAAAGCGGTCAAGCGCCGCTGGGCCGAAGTGGTCGCGCGCCGCAAACGCTTCGCCGAATGGCTGGCCCAACGCCAGTCACAGCGCCGCATAAAGCAACAAGGCGAGCTGCAAGCCGGGCAAACGAATACCGCCGGAAATCCTGGATAATTCGCGCGACGAATACTGCCTCTAGTCTTTGCCGGTAAAGCGTTCGCTTTTCCCATTAACCATTCTGTGTTACCCCGCATGCTCTATTGCGGTATGCACGAGGGGGAAGCACCGCATGGCCGCAGCCGACGGCTGGTTCAAGACGCGCACATTCGGGGACCGCTTCATAGTCGAAGCAGGTGGACGGTGGAACGTCCAGACCGTCGAAGAGATCGAAGGCCAGCTTCGCGGCATCGGCGCGCAGGCGCGGTCGGGTCAGACCAACGGGACGGCCCTGATCGACGTGACCGGGCTCGATGCGCTCGACGCAGCGGGCGCCTGGCTGATCACCCGAACCCGCCTCGGCCTGAAAGCCGTGGGCATCGATGCGACCGTGGAGGGCGCCAAACCCTCCCACGCGGCGCTGCTCGAGCGCGTGGAGAAGGCGCTCGCCCACGAAGAGCTCGAGCCGCGCACCGATCACATTCTGCTGCGATTCGTCTCGTCGATCGGCAAGGCGCAATTCGACATGCTCGCCGTGGCGCGGGACCTGCTGTCGTTTTTCGGTCTGGTCCTGGTCGTCTTCGCCCGCGTGCTGCTGCGGCCCGGGCGCCTGCGCTTGACCTCTACGGTCTACCGAATGCAGGCGGTGGGCATCAATGCGCTGCCCATCGTCGGGCTGCTGTCCTTCCTGATCGGCGTCGTGGTGGCGTTTCAGGGCGCCGACCAGCTGGCGCAGTTCGGCGCCGAGATCTTCACCGTCAACCTGCTCGGCGTCTCGATCCTGCGCGAGCTCGGCGTGCTCTTGACCGCGATCTTGATCGCCGGCCGCTCGGGCAGCGCCTTCACCGCCCAGATCGGCACCATGAAGGTGAACCAGGAAGTCGACGCATTGCAGACCATCGGCCTCGACCCGGTGGAGGTGCTGGTGGTGCCGCGCGTGCTCGCGCTCATGATCATGCTGCCGATCCTGGTCTTCTACGCCGACCTCATGGGGCTCCTGGGCGGCATGGTGATGGCGACCACGGTGCTCGACATCTCGCTCACCACCTTCCTCAAGCAACTCCAGAGCGCCGTCAATCTCACGACCTTCGCCATAGGCATGGTCAAGGCGCCGGTCTTCGCCTTCTTGATCGCGCTGGTCGGCTGTTCTTCGAGGGCTTCAACGTGTCGGGCAGCGCCGAAAGCGTCGGCCAGAAGACAACGGCGTCGGTCGTGGAGGGTATCTTCCTCGTCATTGTATTCGACGCGGCCTTCTCCATCTTATTCTCAATACTGGGTATTTAGGACCGATGGAGAACGACGCGATCATCAGCGTGCGCGGGCTCCGAACCCAGTTCGGAACCAACGTCATCCACGACGATCTCGACCTCGACGTCCGTCGCGGCGAGGTGCTGGGCGTGGTCGGCGGATCGGGCACCGGCAAGTCGGTGCTGCTGCGCACGATCATCGGTCTCAACAAGGCGCGCGCCGGCACGATCAGCGTCTTCGGCGATAACGTCACCGAGATGAACGACGCCCAACAGCGCGCCATGCAGCAGCGCTGGGGCGTGCTGTTCCAGGACGGCGCGTTGTTCAGCTCGCTCACCGTGGCGCAGAACATTCAGGTGCCGCTGAAAGAGCACACGCATCTCCGAAAAGACGTCATCGACGAGCTCGCCTGTGTGAAGGTCGATATCGTCGGCCTGCCGCCCAACGCCGCCAACAAGTTCCCTTCGGAGCTGTCCGGCGGCATGCGCAAACGTGCCGGCTTGGCGCGCTCGTTGGCGCTCGATCCGGAACTCGTCTTCCTCGACGAGCCGACCGCCGGGCTCGACCCGATTGGTGCGGCGGCCTTCGACAATCTTATCCGTGACTTGCAGCAGAGTTTGAACCTGACCGTTTTCATGGTAACCCACGACCTCGACTCGCTCGCGGCGATCTGTGATCGCATCGCTGTACTGATCGACAAAAAGATCGTGGTCGACACCATGGAAAACCTGATGCAGCTCGACCATCCCTGGATTCAGGAATATTTCCATGGGCCCCGCGCGCGCGCGGCGCTCCAGCGATGAGAGGCGAACATGGAAACCCGCGCTAGTTACCTGCTCGTCGGCAGCTTCGTGCTTCTGGTCATTGCGGCCGCGTTCGGTTTCGTGCTCTGGATCGCCAAGGGACAGATCGTCAAGGACACGGCCAAGTATCAGGCTTACTTCTCGAACACCGTCACCGGCCTGCAGGTCGGCAGCCCGGTGCGCTATCGCGGCATTCCGGCGGGCGAGGTCACGGAGATCAAGGTCTCGGCCAAGGACCCCAACCTGGTCGAAGTCACCTTCGAGATCGACAAGAAAAAGAAGAACCTGGTGATCCACCGCTTCTCCACCGCCGTGCTCGAGACCCAGGGCATCACCGGCGTCGCCTTCATCCAGATCAAAGCCGACCAGTCGGCACTGGCGGCCTGGCGCAAGCGGACGGGCGATCCCACCGGCATCCCAGGCGATCCGCCGATCCGGAAGGAGCTGGGCGCGCGCTACCCGACGCTCGCCGCCGAGGGCTCGGGCTTCGAGAAGATCCTGACGAGCCTGCCCAAGGCGCTCAATCAGATCCGAGAATTGGCGGAACGCGCGAGCAAGCTGCTCGACGATGAAAACCGCCTGGCGATCAAGAACACGCTCGCTAACATCACGAAGATGTCCAAGCAGCTGTCTGAAAGCAGCGAAGGCATCGACAAGCTCTTCAAGAACGTCGACAAGGCGGTCGTCAGCATCGAGAAAGCCGCGCGCGAATTGCCGCCGGCGGTCAACGACATGCGCACCGGTATGAAGAATTTCAGCAACATGAGCGCGGAGATCAGAGGTCTCATCGCCGAGAACCGGCGGCCCTTGCGCGACTTCACCGCGACCGGGCTCTACGAGTTCTCGCTCTTCATCACCGAGGCGCGCCAGTTGGTGAAGAACCTGAACCGCGTCTCCAAGCGTTTCGAGGGAGACCCCTCGCGGTTCCTGTTCGGCAACACGCAAAAGGGATACCGCCCCCGATGATGGTCAGACAGGTCACAACCGCCGTCGCGCGGCATGGCATCAATGCGGTCTTAGCCCTTTCGCTGGTCGGCCTCGGGGCGTGCTCGTCGATCATTCCCGGCGCCGACCGCGACCCGCCCAAGCTCTACGACCTCTCGCCGAAGAGCACCTTCGCCAAGAACCTGCCGCGCGCGCACTGGCAGCTTGTCGTCGAGCCGCCGATCGCGGCCGCCGGTCTCTCCTCGGCGCGGATCGCGCTCAAACGCCATCTGCTGCGTCTCGAGTACTACGCCCAGGCCGCCTGGACCGACACGACGCCGACGATGATCCAGACGCTGATCATCGAGTCGTTTGAGAACTCCAAGAAGATCGTCTCCGTCGGCCGCACCTCCGCGGGCCTGCGCTCCGACTACGTGCTGCAGACGAGCCTGCGCGAATTCCAGGCCGAGTACAGCAACAAACGCCTGACCGAAAAGGCGACGAAGAAGTCTGAGAACAAGAGCGCGGCCGGACCGACTGTCCGCGTCAGCATCAATGCCAAGCTGGTCAAGATGCCCGAGCGGACGATCATTGCCAGCCGCACTTTCGATCACGTGGTGATCGCGAACTCCAACGGCATGGAAGAGATCGTCGCGGCCTTCGACGACGCGCTCGGCAAGGCGCTCAAACGCATCGTTCAATGGACGCTCGTTCGGGGCCATCGCAATTGGCGGCGCTACGGACGACGGCGACAAGTCTCTGCGCTGGACCGCTAGAGCGGATCACGATTGGATTGGATCACTTTGTGACCCAATCCAAGAGCGATCCGATCCAGGCCTTTTGACCGAGGCCTAGTTATGTGAAGCTGGGGTCTTCGGGTTCATAACGACAGCCGTTTCCCATGACCTTCGATGTTTCCCGCGCCCGTGCGGACACGCCCGGCTGCGAGCGCGTGCTCCACTTCAATAATGCCGGGGCTGGTCTGATGCCGGCACCGGTTCTCGCCGCGGTCAAGGACCACCTCAACGCCGAGGCGCTGAACGGCGGCTACGAAGCGGCCAATGCGGCCTACGATTGGGTCGAGCGCACATACAAGGCGGCGGCGCAAATGCTGAACTGCGCCCCCGACGAGATCGCGCTGATCGAGAACGCGACGCGCGCCTGGGACATGGCGTTCTATTCGTTCCGGTTCTCAGCGGGCGACCGCATCCTGACGGCCGAGGCCGAATACGCCAGCAACTACATCGCCTATCTGCAGATCGCCCGCGCCACCGGCGCCACGATCGAGGCGATCCCCAGCGACGAGCACGGCCAGGTCTCGGCCGAGGCGCTGGCGAACATGCTCGACGACACGGTCAAGCTGATCGCGATCACCCATGTGCCGACCAATGGCGGCCTCGTGAACCCCGCCGCCGCGATCGGCCGGATCGCCAAGGACGCCGGCATCCCCTTCCTGCTCGACGCCTGCCAGTCGGTCGGCCAGATGCCGGTCGATGTCGAGGCGATCGGCTGCGACATCCTTTCCGCGACCGGCCGCAAATACCTCCGCGGGCCGCGCGGTACGGGGATCCTCTATGTCCGCCGCGGCCTGATCGAGACGCTGGAGCCGCCCTTCCTCGATCTTCACGCCGCCGAATGGACCGGGACCGACAGCTTCACGATCCGCACTGACGCCAAACGCTTCGAGACCTGGGAGGGCAGCGTCGCCGGCAAGATCGGCCTGGGCGTCGCGATCGACTACGCGCTCGGCTGGGGCCTAGAGGCGATCTACGACCGGATCACCAGCCTTGCCGCGCAGGTGCGCGACGGCCTCGTCGCGATCCAGGGCGTCGAGCTCCGCGATCTGGGCGCCGAGCGCTGCGGCATCATCACCTTCACCAAAGAGGGCGCAAGCCCAACGGATATTCAGAAAGCATTGGCCGGGGAAAGGATCAACATCGCGGTCAGCCCGCGCAACTTCACGCGCCTCGACATGGACGCCCGCGATCTCGACGCGCTGGCCCGCGCCTCGGTCCACTACTACAACACCGAGAACGAGGTGCGCCGCTTCTGTGAGGCGGTGGCCGCGATTCCCTAAGGCAGAAAGCCGATTGGGCTAGCCGAAATCGACATTGGCCATCACGAAGACTTCGACGTCCTCGGCGACGTTGTGGAAACTTTGGGTACCCAGAGAGCGCAAGTCGGCCGGCAGACGCTGCGCGACATCGGCCGACAACAGCAGCGGCTGCTCCAACGTCTTGCAGTGGTCGCTGAGCCGCGCGGCGACATTCGCCGCCGAGCCGATCACCGTGAAGTCGAGCCGTTTGGGGGCGCCGATATTGCCGTAGGTCACTTCGCCGAAATGCAGTCCGATGGCGCATTGCATGGCCGGACAGCCCGGACGCGCCGGTGCAGCGGCCACCCGTGCGATGATTTCCTGGGCCGCCCCCCAGGCGCGTTCGCAGGCGGCAGCACTCGCCGCTTCGTCCTCCTCCCCCTCCTCGAGCGGGAAGATGGCCAGCACGGCATCGCCGATGAACTTCAGCACCTCGCCGTCCCGAGCGTGGATCGGCTCGACCGCGCGCTCAAAGAAATTGTTCAGCAGATCGAGATAGACCTGACGCGTAAGCGATTCGGCGAGCGCCGTTGAGTCGCGCAAGTCGCAAAACAGGATCGCTGCGCGGATATTCTCGCCGTCGCCGCGGCGGGTCAGCCCCCCGAGCACTTGGCGTCCCGTGCGCTTTCCGAGATAGGTTTCGAAAAGGTCGGTGGCGTTTCGCCGGAGCGTCAGCACCTCGTAGAACCGGCCCAAGGTGAACGCCACGGGAAACACCTGGCCGAGGGTCGCGGTCGAGAACCCGTCGGGATGATCGGTGGCCAGGGTCAAGGTCTGGAATTGCCCGTCGGAGAACGGCAACGGCATGGCGACATAGTCGGTGCCGCCGCTCGAGCGCAGCTCGTTCAGGATCGGAAACTGGAACTCCGGATCGTCGATGTCGAGGCGCTGCCGCACACCGCCCAGCCCCTCGCTGACGTGATGGACAGGACTGTTGAGATAGGCCGGCGTGTGGAGAATGCCGTGCGGCGTATCGCTCTCGACAACGCCTTCACGGTCGCGCGCCCAGGTGAACCGCTGGCCGGCCAGCTCCGGATGCAGGGTCCAGACGTTGATCATCAACCGCCACAGCGGCATGCCGATCGCCAGCAGGTGCTGTGCCAGCTGCTCGGTCAGCTCCGCCGGCGTCTTGCAGGTCCAGGCCCGCGTCAGCACCCAGTGGATCAGCGGGCTGTCGCCGATCGGCGCGGGCGTGTCCTCCGGCAATGGTCCGTCGCAGGACAGCTCCTCCACCACATCGGGGTAGAACGCGACATAGCCGTCGACCGGCCGCGCCTCGGTGAGCGGCGCCTCGTAGCTCCATGCCTTGTTTTCCAGCGTGGCGCCCGGCAGCTGCAGGTTCCAGTGGTGGGCGGTGCCCTTGAACGGGCAGAAGGTGCGGAAGGGCGACGGCGCGAGCAGTCCGTCGCGCACATCCGACTTGGGGAAGTAGCACTGCGACGGCATGTAACTTTCGTGCATCACCAGCACGCCCGTGCTGTCCGCGACGACCTCTCCGCCGATACGGACGCGGACGCGGTCTTCGACCGGCTCGACCGTTATTCTGTAATTGAACCCACTCATCGCTAGTTCGGTCAGCCCACCCTAAACCCATGATCTCAATGGGATTTTTATCCTTTTCCCGAATAACAACGATTATATCCGAATTCCCGATTTGAACACGCCGGATCGCCAGGGCCCTCGACCGAAGCATCCCAAAGCAAAAGCGCCCGCTAAAAAGCGGGCGCCCGTATGCTCGAAATCCGGCGGAAATCGGCGGATACTAGCTCTTCAGCCCGATCCCGCTGAAGCGCTTGTTGAACTTGGCGAGCTGGCCGCCGGAATCGATCAGCCGGTGCACGCCGGTCCAGGCCGGGTGCGACTTGGGATCGATGTCGAGGCGCATCGTGTCGCCCGGCTTGCCCCAGGTCGAGCGGGTCGTGAACTCGGTGCCGTCGGTCATCACCACGTTGATCTCGTGGTACTCCGGATGGGTGTCTTTCTTCATCGTCGGCCTAGCTGGTCTTGGAATAGGGAATCGCCGCGATGCGGCTGCCGCGGATATATAGGTTAGGGCCCGGCCACTGGCAAGCGATCCGGTCGCTTGCTATATCAGCCCGGTCCTTGAAGCACCGCGACGCGGCCACATGGCCCCGCCCGCGTGCCCGATCCCCGGAGGTTCCTTGAGCCAGGCCCGCAGCCAGTCGGAAACAGCCCCCCTCGCCCGCCCCTCCGGCGAGCGGCCGCGCTCGCGCGATGTGCGCCAGCTGCGCGTCCTGGCCGGCTTCCTGAAGCCCTACCGCGCGCGGATCGCCCTGGCTCTGCTGGCGCTGATCGTGGCGGCCGGGACCGTGCTTCTGTTCGGGGTGGGCCTCCGCTGGCTGGTCGACAACGGCTTCGCCAGCGGCGACGCGAACCTCCTCGATCAGGCGCTCACCATCCTGGTCGGCATCATCGCGGTCCTGTCTGTGGCCACCTTCGCCCGAGCCTATCTCGTCTCCTGGCTCGGCGAGCGGGTTGCTGCGGACATCCGCAGCGCCGTCTACCACAACGTGCTGCGGCTCACCCCCGCCTTCTACGAGATCACGCCGACGGGCGAGGTGATCTCGCGCCTCACCACCGACACGACGCTGCTCCAGACCATCGTCGGCTCCTCGGCCTCGATGGCGCTGCGCAACGTGCTCATGCTCGTCGGCGGCACCATCATGATGGCGGTGACCAGCCCCAAGCTCACCGGCCTCGTGGCCCTCGTCGTGCCGCTGGTGATGGTGCCGGTGATCGTGTTCGGCCGGCGCGTGCGGCGGCTCTCGCGCGCCAGCCAGGACCGCATCGGCGATGTCGGCGCGCATCTGGATGAGACCCTGAACGCGATCGAGACCGTCCAGGCCTTCGTCCACGAGCCCCACGACCGCCGGCGCTTCGACGGCCGGGTCGAGGACGCCTTCGCCGTCGCCGCGCGCCGGGTGCGGGCACGCTCGTCGCTCGCCGCGCTCGTTATCATGCTGGTCTTCGGCGCGGTCAGCATCATCCTCTGGATCGGCGGCCACGACATGATCGCCGGGCGCATCACCGCGGGCGAGCTGTCCGCCTTCGTCTTCTTCGCCGTGCTGGTCGCGGGCTCGGTCGGCGCGCTCAGCGA
The DNA here is from genome assembly GCA_037387885.1 of Alphaproteobacteria bacterium. Lineage (GTDB taxonomy): Bacteria > Pseudomonadota > Alphaproteobacteria > JAPULJ01 > JAPULJ01 > DATKZM01. Next base: position 36,562 of record JARRKQ010000009.1, read on the forward strand.
ATTCGCCAGCGACCTGCAACGCGCCGCCGGCGCCAGTGAACGCCTGGTCGAGCTTCTGACCAGCAAGCCCGATGTCGAGCCGCCAGCCGACCCGCTGCCCCTGCCCGATCCGACGACGGGCGCGGTGGCCATGGAGAACGTGACCTTCACCTATCCGAGCCGGCCAGAGCAGCCGGCCCTGCACGATTTCAATCTCACGGTGGCACCCGGCGAGCGCCTCGCCCTGGTCGGCCCGTCGGGCGCCGGCAAGTCGACCGTCTTCCAGCTCCTGCTTCGCTTCCACGACCCGCAGCAGGGCACCGTCCGCCTCGACGGGGTCAGTCTCGCCAAGGCGGATCCCGCCGAGCTGCGCACGCGCATCGGCCTGGTCGCGCAGGAGCCGGTGATCTTCGCCGCCGACGTCGCCGAGAATATCCGCTACGGCCGCGAGGACGCCACAGACGAGGAGGTCCGCGCAGCCGCCGAGGTCGCCGCCGCCCGTGATTTCATCGAGGCCCTGCCGCAAGGCTTCGAGACTCATCTGGGCGAGCGCGGGGTGCGGCTTTCCGGCGGTCAGCGCCAGCGCATCGCCATTGCCCGCGCCGTCCTGCGCGACCCCGCCCTCCTCCTCCTCGACGAAGCGACCAGCGCCCTCGATGCCGAAAGCGAGCGCATGGTCCAGGCCGCCCTCGACCGTCTGATGTCCGAGCGCACGACGATCGTCATCGCCCATCGTCTCGCCACCGTGCTCAAGGCCGACCGCATCGTCGTCATGGATCACGGCCAGATCGTCGCCACCGGCACCCACGAGGAACTGCTCAAGATGGACGGGCTTTACGCGCGTCTGGCGGCGCTGCAGTTCGACCTCAACGGATCCCCACCATCGGAGCCGGCCCAACTAGCGCAAAAGGACAAACCCTCATGATCGTCGTCTCGGGCACCAACGAAGTCGCGGCGGCGGACGCCCCGCGCGCCGTCGAAGCCGCCATCGCGCTTGCGAAGGAAACCCGCAAGGAGCCAGGCTGCCGCTTCTATGCGTTCTATCAGGACATCGAGAGCCCCGGCGTCTTCCGCGTCTTCGAGGAATGGGACGACGACGCGGCCCTGAAGGCGCATTTCCAGACCCCGCACATGGCCGCCTTCCGCGCGGCGCTGGGCGAACTCGGCGTGCTCAACCGCGACGTCAAGATCTACCGGGTGAGCGGCGTCGACCCGCTCTGATCCCCCTAGTGCGGGAATTGTTTCGCCGCGCGGCATACGGTAACATTTGATAAGAAATCTAAGCGTCCACCGGACATCGGCACGGCGCACCCAACGGGAGGCTATTCATGAAACGATTGTTTACCGCGGCGGCGATGGGGGCGGCAATCGCGGCGATGCTCGCAACGGGCGGCGCATCGGCGCAGGAGCTGCGCATCGGATTCATCAATTCGCTCAACCACCCGATCGGCAAGTGGCAGGTCAACGGATTCCGGCTGGGCCTGGAACATTCCGGCTGGAAGAAAAACGGCGACAAGATCCACGGCGTGCCGGTCACGGTCGAGTATTGCGACGATCAGGTGAAGCCCGATGTCGGTCTTTCCTGCGCCAAGAAATTCATCGAGCAGTCGAAGGTTCAGATCGTCGCCGGCATCATCTGGTCGAACGTGCTGAACGCGCTGCGCACCACGGTCGTGCGGAACAAGACGATCCTCATGAGCACAAATGCCGGTTCGTCGCTGCTGGCCGGGCGCAACTGCAGCCGCTACTACATCTCCACCTCCTGGGAGAACCAGCAGAACGCGCAAGCCATGGGCAAGCTGGTGACCGACGAAGGCGCCAAACGCGTTTTCTTCCTCGGCCCCAACTATCAGGCCGGCAAGGACAATCTGAACGGCTTCCGCAGCACCTATAAGGGCCGGATCATCGGCACGATCATGTACAAGCTGGGCAACCGCGACTTCCAGTCGGAGCTGACCCGCGTGCGCGCGGCGCGGCCGGAAGCGGTGGTCACGTTCTCGCCCGGGCCGATGGGCATCGCCTTCATGAAACAGTGGGCGGCTTCGGGCCTCGGCAAGACGACCAAGCTCTACCAGATCTTCGTGGTCGACCACATCACGCTGCTGCCGATCGGCAAGGCCGCCGTCGGCACCTTCCACACCAACCAGTGGGACAGCGACTCCAAACGTCCGGCGAACCAGAAGTTCATCAAGGCCTACATTGCCAAATACAAGATCCACCCGAACCACTTCGTCGCCCAGGCTTACGACGGCGCGCTGCTGATCGCCTCGGGCATCAAGGGAACGGGCGGCAAGGTGAACGACAACCTGGCGCTGATGCGGGCGATGCGGAAGGCGGACTACGCCTCCGTGCGCGGCAAGTACCGCTACAACGTCAACGGCATTCCGATCCAGAACTTCTACAAGCGCGAGGTCGTGCTCGGCGCCGATGGCAAACCGATGATCCGCACCGTCGGTCTCGTCGCCGCCAACCACGTCGACAGCCAGTGGAAGAAGTGCAAGAAGAGCGAGTGGATCAAATAGTCCTCGCGTCGCGCTAGTACTTAAGATCGCAATTGGAGAAACCCTCCCCCATCGGGGGAGGGTTTTTCGCGGTGAGCTGCGATTGGACCTAGCTCGTCGGCTTGCAGCGCCGCCAGGTCTTGACCGGTCCCCTGCCGACGCGCACGTGAAGCGTTTCCTCGTCGATCAGCGACATGTCGACCTTCGCGCCCGCCGGTTTCTCCGCCGCCGGCACGACATAGCGGAAGCCGTGCCGGTGATAGTCGCCCTTCATCCGCGTGCCGCCCGGCGTGACGATCTGGGGCCCGCTGATCGACATCGATTTGCCCTCGCGCGAGCACCAGTTGCCGTCGATGGCGTCGGCCTGCGCCGGGCCCGCCCCCAACGCGGAAAACAAAATGACGGCCGCCCCAACCGTTCGTCCGATCGCTTGCCTCTCCATTCGCCCATCTCCCACGATACGCGCGCTCAGCGCTGGGTGAACTTGAGCTCGATCCGCCGGTTCTTACGGTAGGCCTCTTCGGTGGTGCCGGGGTCGAGCGGATGGAATTCGCCGAAGCCGGTCGGCGCCAGGCGTTGGGGCGGTATCCCCTGCTCGATCAGATGCTTGACCACCGCCAGCGCGCGCGCCTGGCTCAGCTCCCAGTTGGAGGCGTATTTGGCGCCGGTCCGGAGCGTCCGCGTGTCGGTATGGCCGTCGACGCGCAGCACCCAGTCGATCTGCTTGGGCACTTTGGCGGCGATCTCCTTCAGGGTCGCCGCGAGCTTCGTAAGCTCCTCCTTGCCCCGCTCCTGCAGGACCGCCTCGCCGCTGGGGAACAAGACCTCGGACTGGAAAACGAAACGGTCGCCGACGATACGGATGTCCTCGCGGGTGCCCAGCACCTCGCGCAGCCGGCCGAAGAACTCCGAGCGGTAGCGGCGGAGCTCCTGCACCTTGAGCGCCAGCGCCACGTTGAGGCGTTTGCCGAGATCGGCGATCTTCAATTCCTGCTTCGCCGCCTTCGCCTCCGATGCCTTGAGCGCCTCCTCGATCGCGGCGAGCTGACGGCGCAGTTCGGCGAGCTGGGCGTTGAGGATCTCGAGCTGCGCACGGGCGCTGGCAGAGATGCGCTTTTCCTCCTCCAGTCGGCGCTTTTCCGCCTCCAACGCACGCTTGTTCGCGCCGGCGGCGCCTTCGATGGCGCGGATCCGCGCCTGGGCGCGATCGCGGGCCGTGAGCGCGGCCCGCAACTCGGCGGTGATTTCCTTGAGCGTGCGGTCGAGCTGGCTGCTCTTGCCGCGTTCCAGCGACAGCAACTCGGAAAGCTCCTGGATACGGCGATTGAGCTGAAGCAGCGCCTTGTCGCGACCGGTCAGCGCATCGCTCAGATAGAACTGCGCGACCATGAAGATCATCAGCACGAAGATGATCAGGATCAGCAGCGAGGCGAGCGCGTCGACGAAGCCCGGCCAGATATCGAGTGGGGGACGACGGGCGCGGCGAGCCGACACGGCCATGGTCTAGCTGCCCCCGCGCCGATCCTTGTCGGCCATGGCGGCGATGGTCTTGGCGAGCAGGCGGATATCGGTGCTCATCTGCTCGCTCATCGCGCCGACCTTTTCGGCCAGGCCCGTCATATGCGCGTTGGTGGTGGCGTGCCGGTCGTCCTCGCGCGCCACCGAGCTCTGCAGCCGGTCGATGCTCTCCACCGTCTGCTCCAGCAGCGCCTGGATATAGGCCGGCACGGAACCTTCGCCGTCGCCCACCGCCGCCATGCCGCTCGCCGTGGCGAGGCGGGTCTGGCTGCTCAGCCATTCCTCGAGCTCGTTATAGAAGCGGTTCTGCGACTGGCCGGCCTGCAGGTCGAGAAAGCCGAGGATCAGGGACCCGCCCAGTCCGAAGAGCGACGACGAGAAGGCCGTCCCCATGCCGGTCAGCGGCGCCTGCAACCCGCGCTTCAGCTCGCCGAAGATCGAGGTGATGTCGCCGGTTCCGATCGACAGCGAGCCGACGACCTTGGCCACCGCGCTCACCGTCTCGAGCAGACCCCAGACGGTGCCGAGCAGGCCGAGGAAGATCAGCAGCCCGATCATATAGCGCGAGATCTCGCGCCCCTCGTCGAGCCGCGAGCCGATGCCGTCGAGCAGCGAGCGCATCGATGCCGAGGTCAGACGAAGCGGCCCGGCGTCACGGTCGCGCAGCAGCGTCGCCATCGAGGCCAGGACACGCGGCGGATCTTCGGCAGCGGTAGCGGCCTGGTTGCGCTGGAAGCTGTCGATCCAGCGCGCGGCGGGCCCGAGGGTCACGACCTGGCGGAAGTTGTAGAGAATGCCGATCAGAAGGATGCCGACGATCACCCCGTTCAACACCGGGTTCGCCATGAAGGCGCTCTTCAGCACGACATAAAGCACGCCCAGCGTTATCGCCACGGCGACCACGAAGATGCCCATGCGGAGCAGATAGGCGTTGGGCTGGCTCATGCAGCGATCCCCGAACGGTCTTCAATCATCGTTGCACCAACACCAAATCGACGCGGTCGGACGGCCCGTCCCCCGCGCGCGCGCCGAGCGCCCGGATCTCGGTTCGGATCGTGGGGATGCCGCGCCCGGTGATCGCGCGCCGCACCGCAAGCGCCCGGGACAGCGAGAGCCGCCGCGCATCGCTGGTGTTCGAGCCGTCCCCCGCCGCATAGGCGTAAATGACGAGCAGCGCCTTTTCCTCGCTGATCATCCGCGCGGCGATCGGCTCGAGCTTTTCCTTCTCCGTCTTGCTCAGCGCCGCCGACTCCTTGCCGAACAAAAGACGCGCCCTGCTAAGCGGGACACGCGCGGTTCGCGTCGCCACCTGCTTCTTGCCGCCGGTCACGACCTTCGGCTTCGTCGTCGTCTTGGTTGCCTCTTTTACAGGGGCCTTCCGCGGGACCACTGCCGGTTTTGCGTTGTGCGCTTTCGCGGCCTTCGCCGCTTTGGCTTTTTCCGCGGCCTTCGCCGCACCTGCCTTTTTCGTGGCTTCCGCCGTCTTCGCAGCCTCGGCTTCGCGCGCCGCCTTTGCCGCGCGCGCCGCTGCATCCTCGCGATCGGCCTTGGCCTTGCGCTCGAGCTCTTCTGATTGCTTCGCTTCTTCGGCCTTGCGCGCCGCTTCGGCTTTGCGCGCCGCTTCGGCCTTCCTGCGGGCGGCCGCCTTGCGCTTGGCTTGCTCGATCAGCCGCTTCTTCCGCGTGCGCCGCAGCGCTTCCGCGCGGCGGCCGACCGCCTGGTTCTTTGCCTTGGGCGGGGTGAGCTTGATCACCTCGCTTCCCTTGCCCGACTTGCCGGCCGGCAGGGTCTTCAGCACGTCGAGATTGACCTCGACCTCGGCCGCCGTCACAAGACGTGCCCCACACAGCGCCAACGCCACGCACAGCACGGTAAAACCCATTGCACTCATGATCCGGAACCCGGGGTCAGGCGCATCGAAACACTTTGCCATCTTCGTACTTCCTGGGTACTTCCTGGCCATCGATGGTCTTGCGGCGCGACCTCGGCTCCGGTCCGCCGCACGTCCCCCGGCCGCACATTAGCTTAGGGGCCACGCGCATGCCAGCATGGGGCCAGCTTGGGGCCGGCACTAGGCAAGCGCAGGGGACGTACACGCATACGGAGCTACACGTATGCGCCCGGATCAGCTTCGCAAGGCCGCGCGCAGTATCCGTTCGAGCGGCACGTGCACCTCGCCGTTCGCCGCCAGTATGTCGCCCGTTTCGAGCGGATCGACCTTGGCGCGGATGCCGGAGATCATGCCGCCCGCCTCGCGAACCAGGATGATGCCGGCGGCGATATCCCATCTGCTCAACCCGAATTCCCAAAACCCGTCATACCGTCCGGCCGCGACGTAAGCGAGATCGAGCGCGGCCGAGCCGAAACGCCGGACGCCCGCCGTCTGCGCGAGCACCGCTTCCAACGTCGCGAAGTATTTAGGCTCGGGATCGTGGCCTTTGTATGGAAGCCCGGTTGCGATCAGGCACTGGTCGAGCGCGCTGCGCCCCGAGACGCGCAGCCGCCGGTCGTTCACGTACGCGCCGATGCCCTTCTCCGCCCAGAAGAGCTCGTCGCGCACCGGCTCGTAGACGACGCCCGCGAGGATCTCGCCGTCGCGCTCATGGGCAATCGAGATCGCGAAATGCGGCAGCCCGTGGAGGAAGTTGGAGGTGCCGTCGAGCGGATCGACGACCCAGCGATTGTGCTCGTCCTCGCCCGGCGCCTCGCCCGCCTCCTCGAGCAGGAAGCCGAAACGCGGCCGCGCTCGCCCAAGCTCGCGGCGCAACACCTGCTCGGCCTTGAGATCGGCCGCGGAGACGAAATCGGCCGGACCCTTCTTGGAGACCTGAAGCTGCTCGACCTCGCCGAAGTCGCGCACGAGGCCCCGCGCCGCTTTGCGGGCGGCCGCCTCCATCACGTTCACGATCGCGGTCTTCTTGGTCGAGGACATGAGGCGGGATTGGCTTTCGTTCGCGCGGGGAGCAGGTCGCCGCGGCGGCAGATTTCGGTTGGGCGCCGGAGGTCAGTCCTTCGCCCGCTCCATGTAGGTGCCGTCGGCCGTGTTGACGACGATGCGTGTGCCGGCGGCGATGTGCGGCGGCACTAGAATGCGCTCGCCGTTTTCCAGTACGGCCGGCTTGTAGGAGGACGACGCCGTCTGACCCTTCACCACCGCATCGGCCTCGACCACCTCCATCACCACGCTGTCGGGCAAGGTCACGCTGATCGGCTCGCCCTCGTAGCTCTGCACCGTGACGAGCATGCCGTCCTGCAGGAACACGGCCGGGTCGCCGATCATGTCGGTATTGAAGGTGAGCTGCTCGTAGGTTTCCTGGTCCATGAAGGTGTGCTCGTCGCCGTCGGTGAACAGGAACTGATAGTCCTTTTCGTCGAGGCGCACGCGCTCGACCGACTCCGAGGATCGGAAGCGCTCGTTGAGCTTGGTGCCGTCGCGGATGTCCTTGAGCTCGACCTGCAGATAGGCCCCGCCCTTGCCGGGCTGGGTGTGCTGGATCTTGACGGCCCGCCAGAGACGGCCCTGATGCTCAATGACGTTGCCCGGACGGATGGCGTTGCCGTCTATCTTCATGGCCCGTAACCGTTTCTGGGAATTGGGGGTCGGCGTTCGGCGCGGAAGCTATCACCCCCCTCGGCCCAAGACAATGCGCCCAAGACAATCAGGCCGTCATCGCCGCCAGAAGGGCCGCGTCGCGGTGGCGATATAGATGCCCGAGAGAATGAGCACGATTCCCGCCAGGTGAAAGAGCCGCAGCGTCTCCCCTAAGAGCAGCATCGCCTGCCCCGCCGCGAAAGCCGGGATCAGGTGCAGGAAGAGGCTGGCCTTGCCCGCCCCCACCGCGCGGGCGCCGAAGTTCCAGAGCATATAGCCGGTGATCGAGGCCAGGATCGCCATATAGGCGATCCCGAAGACGACGTTCCAGGTGAGCGTAAAGCCGCCGACGACGCTGTATTCGACGGCATAGGCCGGGACCAGCGCGACGACACTGATCACGATCGTCATGGCGACGAAGCTGATCGGCTTCAGCGCGCTCGGCCAGTGGCGCAGCAGGGTCGAATAGAGCGCCCACAAGAACACCGCGCCCAGAATGACGAGGTCGCCCAGCCCGAATTGGAGCGCCAGCAGCCGCTCGGGATCGCCGCGCGAGAGGATCGCCGACACGCCCAACAGCGAGACCACGACGCCGACATACTGGCGCCAGGTCGAGCGCTCGCCGAGGCCGAACCAAGAGATCACGATGACGAAGATCGGCGATGCCGAGTTGACGAGCGAGCCGTTGATCGCCGTCGTGCTGCCCAGGCCGAAATAGACCATGACGTTGAAAGAGGCGAGCCCAATCACTGAAAAGACGATGAGCTTCGGCCATTCGCGCCGCAACGCCAGACGGTCGCGCCACAGTGGCAAAATCGCGAAGGGCAGCAGGATCGCCGCCGCCAGCAACAGCCGCCAGAAGGTGAGCGCAACGGGCGTGATCGCGCCCTGCAGCCAGCGCCCGGCGACCCAGTTGCCGCTCCAAATCAGCGCCGTGAGCGTGAGCGCCGCATAGGGCAACAGGCTCGATGCGCTGCCCTTGCCGCCCGCCGCCGTTCCGCCCGCCCCCCGGCCTAGCGAAGACTCATTCAAAGAGCGACCACGCTCAAAAAGTGACCACGCTGCGGATGCTCTTGCCTTCGTGCATCAGGTGGAAGGCCTCGTTGATCTCGTCGAGCGGCATCGTATGCGTGATCAGATCGTCGATGTTGATCTTGCCGTCCATGTACCAGTCGACGATCGTCGGCACCTGGGTGCGCGACTTGGCGCCGCCGAAGGCCGTGCCCTTCCAGACCCGCCCGGTGACGAGTTGGAACGGCCGCGTCGAGATCTCCTGGCCCGCGCCGGCGACGCCGATGATCACCGAGACGCCCCAGCCGCGATGACAGCATTCGAGCGCCTGGCGCATCGTCGTCGTATTACCGATGCACTCGAAGGAATAGTCGGCCCCGCCGTCGGTCACGTCGACCAAATGCGCCACCAGATCGCCGCCGACCTCCTTGGGGTTGACGAAATGGGTCATCCCGAAGGCCTCGGCGAGCTTCACCTTGGAGGGATTGATGTCGACGCCGACGATCTTGTTGGCGCCGACCATGCGCGCACCCTGGATCACGTTGAGGCCGATGCCGCCGAGCCCGAAGACGACGACGTTGGCGCCGGCTTCGACTTTCGCCGTGTTGATGACAGCGCCTATGCCCGTTGTCACGCCGCAGCCGATGTAGCAGATCTTGTCGAAGGGCGCGTCCTCGCGAACTTTCGCCAGCGCGATCTCGGGCACAACCGTGTAATTCGCGAAGGTCGAGGTGCCCATGTAATGAAAGAGCTTCTCCTTGCCGAGCGAGAAGCGGGACGAGCCGTCGGGCATAAGCCCTTGGCCCTGGGTCTCCCGTATGGACGTGCAGAGGTTGGTCTTGCCGGACAGGCACGACTTGCACTGCCGGCATTCGGGAATGTAGAGCGGGATCACGTGATCGCCCTTCTTGAGGCTTGAGACCTCCGGGCCCACGTCGACCACGACGCCCGCACCCTCATGGCCGAGGATCGCCGGGAACAGCCCCTCCGGGTCGTCGCCCGAGAGCGTGAAAGCATCGGTGTGGCAGATCCCCGTCGCCTTGATCTCGACCAGCACCTCCCCGGCCTTCGGTCCTTCCAGATTGACCGTCTCGATGCTGAGCGGCGCGCCCGCTGTGGTGGCGACTGCGGCCCGGACTTCCATGGCTTCCCTCCCCCGTAGGTAACGTGTGACAGACCTTGCCGCCGATTTGACCAGCCCCGCCCGGCGCCTTCAACCGCGAAAATTCGGGCCTATCCCCGCGACCGAATGCCGCCGGCAAATCGTTCACTCAAATGTGAAGCGCGTCACGAAATCCGTTCGCCGGTCCGTCTAGTAAGTATTCATGAGAGCACCCAACACGGGGCCGGATCCCAAAAGGACAAAGCAATGGAGCACGACGACACATTCTGGGGTGGCCTTGGCCAGTTCGTGCTGAGCCTGCTCGCCGGGCTGATGGGCGTACTGGCCGGCGCACCGGCCCTGCTGCTCCTGCTGACCCCGTTCCTGCTCTAAGCAGGAGCGATCAGGCGCCGCCAACCTCATCGAAGATCGCGTTGAACGCCTCGACCGCCGCTGCCGGTGCCTGTGGGTGGTCCCAGACCCCCGCCACGACCGCAAGGAAATCAGCCCCCGCCTCGACCAGCGTCCGCGCGTTCTCCACCGTGATCCCGCCGATCGCGACGCAGGGCACGACCATGAATTCCTGCCACCAGCGCAGAAGGTCGGGATCGGCCTTGGTCTTGGGCGCCTTCGTGCCGGTCGGAAAGAAGGCCCCGAAGGCAACGTAGTCGGCCCCCTTCTCTGCCGCGTCCATGGCGAGGTGGCGCGAATCGTGGCAGGTCACGCCGACGATGGCGTCGTCGCCCACCGCCAGGCGCGCCGCTTCGTAAGGCAAATCGTTCTGCCCGATATGCACCCCGTCGGCGCCGAGGTCGCGGGCCAGATCCGGCCGGTCGTTGACGATGAAGGCGACGTCGTGCGCGTGGCACACCGGCATCAGCGCCTCGCCCGCGCGCAGGATCGCCGCGTCGTCCACATCCTTCAGGCGAAGCTGCAGGCTCGCCACATCGCCCGCATCGAGCGCCGCGGCCAGCGTGTCCTTGAAGGACACGGGGTCGAATGCCGGCGGCGTGACCAGATAAAGCCGGCAACGGACGCGGTCGTCCTCAGCCATTGCCCGGCATCCCCATCGTCGTCATTCCCGCGAAAGCGGGAATCCATCGAGCAACCGGCACCGCATATGCCGGCAACCATGGACCCCCGCTGTCGCGGGGGTGACGGTCGGGCGTAAGCAACACAGAGCGCCCGCTCACTTGCCCTTATAGATATCGATGATCTGGCCGAGCAGCGCGAGCGCGTCTTCCTTCGGTCGCTGGAAGGAGTTGCGGCCGATAATCGAGCCGGTGCCGCCGCCGTCGCGGATCTGGCGGATCTCGTCGAGCAGCGCATCCGTCCCCTTGGCGCCGCCGCCGGAGAAGACCACGAGCCGCCGCCCGGCGAAGGCCGACTGCACGACATGGCCGATGCGATTGGAAAGCGTCGAGACGTCGATGCCGGCGCTCTCGTAGACCTTCTTGGCCTCGGGCTGCTCGATATGATCGGTCGGCGGCTTCACCTTGATGATATGCGCGCCCAGGAGGGCCGCCATATGCGCCGCGTAGGCTGTCACGTCGATCGCCGTCTCACCGTTCTTGGAGAGATTGCCGCCGCGCGGATAGGACCAGATGACCACGGCCAGTCCCACCGACTTCGCTTCTTCGGCGAGCTCGCGGATCTCCTCGATCATCTCGAACTGATCGTCGGAGCCGGGATAGATGGTGAAGCCGATCGCCGAGCAGCCGAGCCTGAGCGCGTCGCCCACCGAGGCGGTGATCGCCTGGTCCTTGCTGGTCGCGTGGCTGTTGGAGGAATTGACCTTGAGGATCGTCGGCACCGCGCCCGCGAAGCTGTCGGCGCCCGCCTCCAGCAATCCCAGCGGTGCGGCGAAGGCTGAAAGCCCCGCATCGACGGCGAGCTGATAATGATAGTGCGGATCGTAGCCCGGCGGGTTCGGCGCGAAGCTGCGCGCCGGCCCATGCTCGAAGCCTTGGTCGACCGGCAGGATCACCAGCTTGCCCGTGCCGGCGAGCTTGCCGTGCATCAGAATACGGGCGAGGTTCGCCTTTGTGCCGGGACAATCGCTCTCGTAATTCGCCAGGATACGCCGGACGCGTTGGGTGACTTTCATCGGGAAAAGCTCGCTGCTATCGGGTTGGTACCGGTGCCAGGATTTGGGGTCGCCGCTCGAAACGGACGGGCCGGCGCGCACAACTTGGTGCGGCCATCCTTAAGATCCTGTGATTATCCCACAAGTGAGGCGTTTGCAAACCCGTGTCCGATCGGGGCGGAGATCAGCCTGAAAGCAGGCCGAACGCCGCCGCCTCCGGATCGCGGATCTCCGCCATATCGAGGGACACAGGCAACTCCGTCAGGACGCGCATACCCGATTGCTCAGCCATATCCGCGAGCTTTGCCGCGACCTCGGGCGCACCGCGGAAACACACCGCCTCAATCCCCTCGCGCAATGCTGCCATGGCGTCACCGGGCCGCTCGCCGCAATCGAGCACCGCAAGGGCGCACGCGTCCGGCTCGGCCTCGCGGGCCGCGGCAATGATAGCCCCGAACATTCCGGGCCCCATCGACGCCGACGCATCGGGTGAGCTCGCCAGCACGACTGCCCGGCCGGCGCGCACCGCTGCCCCCAGCGCTGCCGTCGCTTGCGCTGCCGTGTGGACGACGATGACCGGGCCCTCGCCCCAGACCTCACCGTTCACCTCACCGTCCATCTCGCCATCGCTCTCGCCATCACTCTCGCCATCACTCTCGTATGACCTTCGTGACATCTCGTCTCGCAGTCTAAATCCTTTCTTGCGCATAACGTGCCATGTGAATAGGTCATGATCGGCCGGTCCGGCGGCGTGATGGGCCCGGCGCACGGCGTTTTCTGCCGCCAAGCGGAGCAGCTTCGATGAGCCCCCGAGACGACCAGCCTGAGCAATCGGACAAGAACGCCCAAACGAAATCCCGGAACGGTAGGCGGAGCTGGATCAGGGAGCCGTTCTCGCGGCGCCGGCGCGTCTGGACCGTGGGCGCGCTTCTGCTCACCGCTGCCGTCGTCTGGGGCGTCGCCACCGCCTTCGAACGGCCCACGGTCACCGTGGTTCCGGTCAGCCGTGGCCCGGCGGTCGAGGCGGTTTACGCGACCGGCGTGATCGAGCCGGTGCATTGGGCCAAGGTGGCACCCACCATCGTCGGGCGCATCGCCGAGGTCGACAAGCGCGACGGCGCCAAGGTCAAGAAGGGTGACGTGCTGATGCGCCTCGACGACCGCGAGGCCAAGGCCAATCTCGCCCAGCTCGAGGCACGCCTCAAATTCACCCGCGAAGAGCTCGAACGCTACCAGGCGCTCGTGCAGCGTCGGATCACCAGCCAGCAGGCCTACGAGCGCGCCCGCTCCGACCACGTCCAGGCGCTTGCCACGGTCGCCGCCGCCCGCCAGCGCCTCAACGACTACACGCTGACGGCGCCGCTTGACGGCATCGTATTGCGCCACGACGGCGAGGTCGGCGAGACCGTCTCGGCCGGCCAGGTCCTGTACTGGGTCGGGCGCGAATACCCGCTCCGTGTGGTCGCCGAGGTCGACGAGGAGGACATTCCGCTGGTGAAGCTCGGGCAGAAGGCGCTGCTGACCGCCGATGCCTTCGGCGAGCGCGTGTTTGCTGGAAAGGTGGCGGAGATCACGCCCAAGGGCGATCCCGTCAACAAGAACTACCGGGTTCGGGTCGCCATCCCCGACACCACGCCGCTGCGCATCGGCATGACGACCGAGGTCAACATCGTCGTTCGGGAGCGAAAGCGCGCGCTCCTCGTGCCCTTCTCCGCCTTGCGCAAGGGCGCGGTCTTCACCGTCGTCGATGGGCGCGCGCGGCGCAAGACGGTCAATGCCGGCATCGTCGGCGACACGCAGGTGGAGATCCGCGGCGGCCTTCTGGACGGTGAGCTCGTCATTGTTAATCCGCCCGAGGGCCGTGAGGATGGCGACCGGGTTCGCGCCAAACCCGCCACGCCCGCGAGCTGACCCCTCATGCCGCTCGCCTTCGACATCGCGCTGACCCATCTCCTCACCCGCAAGCGTCAGACCGCGGTTTCAATGCTCGGGGTGGCGATGGGGGTCGGTTTCGCGATCGCCATGGCCGGGCTGATGGACGGCTTTCAGACCTATTTCGTCTCCAAGGTCATCGACGTTACGCCGCACATCATCATGAAGGACGAATTCCGCACGCCGCCGGTCCAGCCCGCGGCCATTCGCTATAGCCACGGCGCCTTTTCCCTGCGCGGCGTGCGGCCACGCGACGAAATCCGCGGCATCCGACGCGCCCAAAGCATCATCACCTCGCTCTCGCGCCGCGAAAACCTGTCGGTCGCGCCTACCCTCGAGGGCCAGGTGTTTCTGCGCTACGGCTCCAAGGATGTCGGCGCCAGCCTGATCGGCATCGAACCCGACCGCCAGCGCACCGTGAGCAACCTCGAGCGCGATCTCACCGCCGGCTCGCTCGACGCCCTCAAGACCTCGGCCAACGGCCTCATCGTCGGCCTCGACCTCGCGCGCAAGCTCGGCGTCAAGATGCGCGACACCGTCACCGCCGTCTCGCCCGCCGGCGTGATCCTCAAGATGAAGATCGTCGGCATTTTCCGCACCGGGCTCATCAATCTCGACGGCAGCACCGCTTACGCGCTCTTGAAGAAGGTCCAGGTGCTGCAGAAGCGCACCAACGTGATCAACCAGATCAACATGCGCCTGAAGGACGCCGATCAAGCCCGCCGCGTCGCCGCCTCGATCGAGCGGCGCTTCCGCTACCGCACCGAATCCTGGCAGGAGGCGAACGAGGGCGTGCTCGGCGTCTTCGTCATCCAGCACGCCATCATGTACGCCACCACCGGCGCCATCCTCGTCGTCGCCTGCTTCGGCATCTTCAACGTCATCTCCACCATCATTTTCGAGAAGACCCGCGACATCGCCATCCTGAAATCGATGGGCTTCGAGGAACGCGATATCCGCACGATCTTCCTCATCGAAGGCGTCGCGGTGGGCGTCCTCGGCAGCCTGCTCGGATGGGGCCTTGGCTACGCGCTTCTTCAGTTGCTGGCCAGCGTGAAGTTCGACGTCGAAGGCATTGTAAAACTGCAGGGATTCGTCCTCAACTCGACCTGGGTTCATTACGCTGTGGGCACCGCCGCGGCGATGGGCTCCGCGGCCTTTGCGGCTTATCTGCCGGCGCGCAAGGCGGCGCGTCTGCGGCCGGTCGACATCATCCGGGGCGCGGCATGAGTACGCCCGTCATCGAAGCGCGCAACGTGACCCGCGTGCTGCCGGGCGTGATCCCGGTGACGCTGGTGCGCGACGTCAACATGAGCGTAGATCAGGGCGAGTTCGTCTCGATCGTGGGCCCGTCGGGATCCGGCAAGTCGTCGCTGCTCTATCTGCTCGGCCTGCTCGACGTGCCGACCGAGGGCGAGCTCTATCTTCAGGGCATCGAGACCAGCACGCTCGAAGATCATGAGATGGCCAGGCTGCGCCTGGAAAAGCTCGGCTTCGTCTTCCAGTTCCACTTCCTGCTGCCCGAATTCGATGCGCTGACGAACATCATGGTGCCGATGCGGCGTCTGGGGAAAATGAGCTACCGGGCGATGCGCGACAGGGCCCGCCAGCTCCTCGCCGATTTCGGCCTCGAGGAAGCGGCTGACAAGCGCCCCGGTCAGCTCTCCGGCGGCATGCGCCAGCGCGTCGCCGTCGCCCGCGCGCTGGCCAACGACCCGCTCGTCATCCTCGCCGACGAGCCCACGGGCAACCTCGACCAGAAAAGCGGCCGCAACGTCTTCGACATCTTCGAGCGTCTGGTCGACGACATGGGCACCACCATCATCGCCGTCACCCACGACGAGCATCTGGCCGCCTTGACCCAACGCCAGATCACCATCGTCGACGGTGTGATCCACACCGACCACAAGGTTAACAGGGGGTTGCCGCCGACCGGCAATGAGGACCGTCCGGGTCATGGAATCTAGCCGGCAGTCGTGAATTCCCCCTTGCGCATTTCGCGAAAACGCCCAATTGTGTGGCGCGGGTTACAAGCGACCCTGGCATACCCTCGCGAGCGGCCTTCAGCCTAGACGAGATGATCCCAGTAGTTGTGGCCTGTTGAGTGCGTTGCGGCGGCCGTCCCAGGACGGTTCTCCGTATAGTGATTGTGTGAAAGGAGTTGCCATGCCTGCTGGCACCGTTAAGTGGTTCAACCCTGTTAAGGGTTATGGTTTCATCGAGCCGGAGGAAGGCGGCAAGGATGTGTTCGTGCATATCTCTGCCGTCCAGCGCGCCGGTATGGAGACCTTGCGCGAAGGCCAGAAGATCCAGTTCGAAGTCGTCCCCGGGCGGGACGGCAAGACGTCGGCGGACAACCTAGTCGCCCAGGACTAGCTGAATCGCCCGGCCCCGCAAGGAATGCGGGGCCGGGCGCACCGCTTTCACGCCGCGGCCAGCGCGGCGTTTCAATATGAGAGTCGCGGCGTTCGCGGGCGCCGTGCTCGCTATCATTGTCCCGTCGATAACCGCACCGCGTGCGGCCACGGGAACCAAATTCCTAATCGAAGGAGTAGGTCCATCTATGGCAAGAAAGCCCAATTACAGCTTTGAGAAACGCGAACGTGAGCGCGCCAAGGCCGCCAAGAAGGCCGCGCGCCTCGCCGCCAAGGCCGAGAAAGCCGAGGCGCGCAAAGCCGAGCTGGAAGGCAGCGACGGTGGCGCGCACGACGACGCACCGGCCGCCGAGCGCTCGCCCGGAGAATAACATAGTATTCAGGGACTTGGCGCCCGATGGGCCGCTCGGCGGCCCCGGGGCCACCCTCACAAAAATTTGAACACACATAGGACCGCCGGCCATTGGCCGGCGTTTCCGTGTCGGCGGGGCTATCCGCTCAGCCGAGCTTGCCCATCGCGACGGCGGTATCCGACATCCGGTTGGAGAAGCCCCACTCGTTGTCGTACCAGGAGAGCACGCGGCAGAAGCTGCCCTCGATCACCTGGGTCTGGGTCGCATCGAAGGTCGAGCTCGCCGGATTGTGGTTGAAGTCGCTCGAGACGAGCGGCGCCGTGTTGACCTCCAGAATGCCCTTGAGCCGCCCGCCGGTCGCCTGATTGATGGCGCCGTTGATCTCCTCGACCGAGGTGTCACGCGGCGTGTTGAACTTGAAGTCGATCACCGAGACGTTCGGCGTCGGCACCCGGATCGAGGTGCCGTCGAGCTTGCCGTTCAACTCCGGCAGCACGAGGCCCACCGCGCGCGCCGCCCCCGTCGAGGTGGGGATCATCGACATCGCCGCCGCCCGCGCCCGCCGCAGATCCTTGTGCAGCGTATCGAGCACCGGCTGGTCGCCCGTATAGGCGTGGATCGTGGTCATGAAGCCGCGCTCGATGCCGATCGCCTGGTTGAGCACATGCGCCACGGGCGCGAGGCAGTTCGTCGTGCACGACGCGTTGGAGACCACCGTGTGACCGGCCTCGAGCTTGTCGTCGTTGACGCCGTAGACGACGGTGATGTCGGCCCCGCTCGCCGGAGCGGAGACCAGCACGCGTTTCGCCCCCTGCTCCAGATGGACGCTCGCCTTTTCCTTGGAGGCGAAGATGCCGGTGCATTCGAGCACCACATCGACCCCCGACCAGTCGAGCTTCGTGGGGTCACGCTCGGCGGTCACGCGGATCTTGCCGGTGCCGGGATCGAGCCAGTCGTCGCCGGTCTTCACCTCGCCCGGCAGGGTGCCGTGGACGCTGTCGTATTTCAGCAGATGCGCATTGGTCTCCACCGGGCCCAGATCGTTGATCGCGACGAACTCGATGTCGTCGCGCTTGGCCTCCAGCGCCGCCCGCAGGATCAGCCGCCCGATCCGCCCAAACCCGTTGATCGCAACCTTCACGCCCATCTCGTCACACCCTCCAAAATCCGTTGTCGGCTAATGCCCTTGCCTGGCGCCAACCGGCCGGAAACGCCCAGCCCAAAACGCTCAGCCGGGCGCATGGCATACAGCCTCAATATTGTGTCCGTCGGGGTCGAGGACAAATGCACCGTAGTAATGCTCGTGATAGTGCGGACGCAGTCCAGGGCCGCCATTGTCGCGCCCACCCGCCGCGATCGCAGCAGTATAGAATGCATCGACCTGATCGCGGGTCTGCGCCCGAATGGCGACGTGCGAACGGATCGACGGCACGCCGTCCTGCCCGATCCAGAAATCAGGCGCCTCGGCGCCGAACCCGACCGCCGGATGCCCGCCGGTCATCTCCGCGCTCACCTCCATCAGGACCGCGTAGCCGAGAGGTGCCAGCGCCTTCTCGTAGAAGGGCTTGCTGACCGCAAGGTCGGATACGCTGACGCCGATATGATCGATCATCCGAGCCGCTCCTTCGCCGCGGCCACGACGGCCTCGGCCGTGATCCCGAAATGCTTGTAAAGCTCGCCCGCCGGCGCCGAGGCGCCGAAGGAGCGCATGCCGACGAAGCCGCCCTTGGGTCCGATCCAGCGTTCCCAGCCGAACTCGACCGCCGCCTCGACCGCGACCCGGACACCGCCCTCATCGCCCAAAACCGTGCTGCGATAGCCCGCATCCTGCGCCGCGAAAAGCTCCCAGCACGGCATTGAGACGACCGCCGCGCCGATGCCTTCAGCCTGCAGCATCTCGCGCGCGGCCATGGCGATCTCGACCTCCGATCCGGTGGCGAGCAGCGTCACCGCGCGCGATCCCTCGGCGTCCGCGATCACGTAGGCGCCGCGGGCGCAGCGGTTCTCGTCAGTGTAAGCATCGCGCAGCTCCGGCAGTCCCTGACGCGTCAACGCCAGAACGGAGGGCGCGTCAGCGCTTTCGAGGGCCAAGGCCCAGCACTCCGCCGTCTCGCTCAGATCGGCCGGGCGATAGACGTTGAGGCCGGGGATCGCGCGCAGCGCCGCCAGATGCTCGACCGGCTGATGCGTCGGCCCATCCTCGCCGAGCCCGATCGAATCGTGCGTCATCACATAGACGACACGGAGGCCCATCAGTGCTGAGAGCCGGATCGACGGCCGCGCATAGTCGGTGAAGACAAGGAAGGTCCCGCCATACGGCACCACGCCCTTGTGCAGCGCCAGGCCGTTCATCACCGCCGCCATCCCGTGCTCGCGCACGCCGTAATAGACGTAGGCCGGCAACGGGAACGAGCCCGGCGAGACGACGCCTTCCGATGCCGCCTTGGTGTTGTTCGAGCCCGTGAGATCGGCCGAGCCGCCAACCAGCTCCGGCATCACCTCGGCCAATGCGTCGAGGGTCTTGCCCGAGGAAACGCGCGTCGCCTGCTTGGGCTTTTCCTCCGCCGCCATACGCTTCACGCCGTCGATCGCGCCGGCGAAGCCCTCCGGCAACGCTCCCGACTGGAACCGCTCGAAGGTGTCCCGCGTTTCCGTATCGAGCGCCGCGATGCGCGCCTGCCAATCGGCCCGCGGTTCGGCGCCGCGACCGCCCGCGGCGCGCCAGGCCGCCAGGATGTCGCCCGGGATCTCGAAGGGTGGATGGGGCCAGCCGAGCGCCTCGCGCGCGCCGGCGATCTCGTCGGCGCCCAACGGGCTGCCATGCGCACCCGACGTCCCCGCCTTGGTCGGCGCGCCGTAGGCGATGGTCGTCTTGCAGGCGATCAGCGAGGGCTTGTCCTCGGCCTTCGCCGCCGCGATCGCCGCATCGACGGCCTCCGGATCGTGCCCGTCGACCGACTGCACCGCCCAGCCGCTGGCCGTAAAGCGCGCCAATTGGTCGTCGGTGACCGAGAGATCGGTCGGCCCGTCGATCGAGATCGAATTGTCGTCGAACAGCACGATCAAACGGTCGAGCTTCAGATGGCCGGCGAACGAGATCGCCTCGTGGCTGATCCCCTCCATGAGACAACCGTCGCCGGCGATCACGAAGGTATGATGGTCGACCGCACCCTTGCCGAATCGCTCGGCCAGCAGCCGCTCGGCCAAAGCCATGCCGACCGCGTTGGCAAGCCCCTGCCCCAAGGGCCCGGTCGTCGTCTCGATGCCGCTCGCGTGGCCGTATTCGGGATGGCCCGCCGTGCGTGCGCCGAGCTGGCGGAAGTCGCGCAGCTGCTCGAGCGTCATGTCCTCATAGCCGGTGAGGTAGAGCAGCGCATAGAGCAGCATCGAGCCATGGCCCGCCGACAGCACGAAGCGATCGCGGTCGGGCCAATCGGGATGCGCGGGATCGAATTTCAGATGGCGCGTGAACAACACCGTCGCGACATCGGCCATGCCCATCGGCATGCCCGGATGGCCGGACTTGGCGGCTTCGACCGCGTCCATCGCCAGCGCGCGGATCGCGTTCGCCATATCGGCATGGGGAACGGCTGCGGCATCGCCGGCGGGCGCCGCCGAATGCGGATTGCTGACGGAGTTTTCTGCTTCCATTACGTCTCGCTTGGGGGGCGTCTCGCTTGGGACGTCTCGTTCAGGCGGGTGGAGCCGGCCCATAAAATTTGCCGCAGCGACCCCCCGAGTGATGGCGCCGAAGATGCCGGGGCAGACCCGCCGGGTCAACGGGATTCAGGCCGCAATTGGCCGCGCGGACGGGCGACGATCAGCGGGGCGACGGAATGGATGCTCGCCCGCTTTGCCGGTACTATCGCACGGGCGAGCAACGCCGGTGGGATCGTCACTCATGCGACTTCGCGCGCTCTTCGGCTGGAAGGCCCTCCTCCTGACTGTCATGGCCGGTGCCGTGGCCGCGGGCGCGCTCGTGGCGATCGACCAGCATGTCGGCAGCCGCGCCGCCGGCCGCGCTTATTTCAGCGTCCGCAAGGTGCCCTCGCGCCCCGTCGCCCTCCTCCTCGGCACGTCGAAATGGGTCGCCCGCGGCCGGCCGAACCTTTTCTACCTCTTCCGGATCCGGGCGGCCGCGCGCCTCTTCCACGCCGGCAAGGTCCGCGCCATCCTGGTGAGCGGCGACAACTCGACCAGGCACTACAACGAGCCCGAGACGATGAAGGCCGACCTCATCGCCGCCGGCGTACCGGAAAAATACATCACCCTCGACTTCGCCGGCCGCCGCACGCTCGATTCGGTGGTGCGCGCCAAGACGATCTTCGGCCAGTCCGCCATCACCGTCGTCTCGCAGCACTTCCACAGCGCCCGCGCCCTCTACATCGCCGACGCCCACGGCATGGACGCCGTCGCCTATCTCGCCAAGGGCACGCGCGGACACCGGCGCCTGCGGGTGCGTCTGCGCGAGGTGGTCGCCCGCGCCCGCGCCTTCCTAGACGTGAACCTTCTCGATACCCGCCCCCATTTCGGCGGCAAGCGCGAGACGGTGACGTTGAAGCCGCTCAAGACCACGCGGTCGAAAGCCCGCTAATCCGGCCCCAAACAAGCGCCCCCCGCCCGAAACGCGTCAATGTCGGCCGTCACTGCGCCCGCCGCCGCGCGTCTTTATCCTCTGCACCTTCTCGATAGCGTTACCGCAAGCGGCGCAATCGCTGAGGAGAAAACCATGAACCCGACAGGCTTCAAGGCAGTTTCACTCGGGCTTGCATCGATCGCGCTCGCATCGACCGCGATCGGCGGAACCGCGCAGGCTCAGTCCGGCGGCTATGGCTACCACCGGCAACAGGAACGCCCGCGCGTCAACCAGGATCAGGGCGTCCTCTGCCGCATGCGGCGGCGCCGGGTCTGCACGCTGATCGATGGACGGCACTACTGCAAGTTCGTCTATGAACGGGTCTGCCGCCAGGTGAACGGTCGCTAGACCCGGTGAACTCGCGATCTTCCCGCAAAGGAGAAGACCATGACTACGTCACGTCTGAAGGCAATTTCATTGGCGGTTGCGTCCATCGCCATGGCGACGACCGCGTTCACGGCCACCGCGCAGGCGGGGTACGGCAGCTATCATCCGGACGACGACGGCCCGAGTGTCAACAAGCCCGGTCCGATGTGTCGAACCAAGCTCGTCCGCGTTTGCACGACCAGCAACGGGCGCACCTATTGCAAGCCGACCTGGCAGACGATCTGCCGCGAAGTCGAAGCGCGCTAGCGATGTGCCGGGCGGCCGGCTCTCAGCCGCTCGGCGCCTCGTTTCCCCACCCTACTCCTTGTCCGGGTCGCGCGTGGCGCTCCAGGACTTCGACGTACCCTGCACCATGTGGCGCACATTCTCGATGCCCTCCGGCTCTTCGAAGAAGAGCGTGCGCTTGGCGGCCATCTCGGTCATGTCCTGGGTCACGTACATGATCGTGTCCTCGTCGCCCGTCGCCGCATGCTCGTGATAGGCCCAGGCCGGACAGACGATAGTATCGCCCTTCTTGTAGGGGAACTTCGTGCCTTCGACCGTCGTATGGCCGGTGCCCTGGAGATAGTGATAGATCGCCACTGAATTGTGCCGGTGGTTCGGCACCACCTCGCCCGGATGGATGAGCTGAATGCCAATGAAGATGCCGGGCGAGGCGCCCGCCAGCTCGCCGTGATCCTCGTTGACCAGCGAGACGAAGCGCCGCTCGGCATGGCGCAGCGGATCCTTGCCCAGCTCCTCCAGCGTTTCCATCATGTCCTCGGCCGACCATTTGGCCGGCCGTACATTGTGGTGCCGCACGCGCTGGAAATATTCGTCCGCCGTCACCACCCGCCCATTGCCGAAGCCCGGCTCGTTGCGGCCGTCGCCCTCGGCGTCAGCCTTAGCCGTCGGTTTTACTTTCGCGTCGCCCATGGTGTCCTCCCGATGGTTCGTCGCCGGCCCGCGTCCAGCGTGTCATATCTCGGAACGCATCATAGCATGTATGACCAGGTGAATAGGAATCGCAGACGGCGGACCGGCTCCCCGGCCAATCCGCCGCCCGGCCGAGCGTCAAAAGCCCGGCGCCCTCCCCAAGGCTCTAACCGTGGGATTTTCAGGCGTTCGTGTCGTCCTTCGAGGCCCCGCTATTGGTCGCCGGCCGGCGCTTGAGCGGCGATTTCGGAGCCGTCGCCTTGGATGCAGCTTTTGAGGTCGTCGCCTTGGACCGCGCGGCCGCAGCCGGCCGCTGACCGCCGCCGGACTTGGCCGATTTCAACGCCTTGTCGACCTCCGCGCGGGCGTGGGCAAGCTCTTCCTTCAGCTTGGCCGCCACCTGATCGCTCGCCTTCCCCGCATCGGCCAGCAGCGCCGAGGCTGTTTCGCCATATCGGCCTTCACCGCCGCGATCTCGCGTGCGGCTTCGGATTTCGCCGCCTCGACCTGCTTGCTCGCCTCGAACTTGACGGCATTCACATGCGCCTCGATCCCGGTCGAGAACTTGCGCAGATCGTTGGCCAGCGTCTTCAGGCCCTCGTCGAGCCGCTCGCCGAGCGTATGGTCGGATTGCTGCGCGGCGGCGATCTCGTCACCCATGGCGTCGACCTTCTTGGCCAGCTTTTTCAAGGTTTTCTTGCTGGCGAAATCGGTCTTGGCGCCGCCGGTCTTCTTTTTCGATTTCTTGGTCTTGGCCATCGATCCCTTCCCTCGCGCGTTTTCTGCTTGCCTGGTTCGTTTCTGTTGCGCCGCGGCGAGACGTAATAGCACGGCAGTGCACCGCACCAACGTCGACAACCCCGGATCGTCATGCGCAATGGCCGCAAATTAGGCGCACGGCGTGCGCATTACAAGAAAAACTTGCGCACCCCGTGCGCTTTTTATGGCTTCGCAACAATGACCAACTCGATGGCGTGCATCGTCGGCGCACTGATTTTATTTTCCCTATTCATCACCGGTGCATCACGCCACAATCGCCGCACCTCATCGCGAACGTCCGCGGAAGTCGAATGTTTCGCAAAGCGACAGTGACGCTCATCGGCATTATTGCGTTGGCCCTGTCGCTCACGGCCTGCACGAACGATCCCTATCCGGGCGCCGATGCGCGCCGCAAGATCTACTACACCTCGTTCAACGAGGCGCCGAAATCGCTCGATCCGGCGGTCGCCTACGACACCGCGGCGCATGCGGTCACGGGCAACGTCTATGACAGTCTGCTCGAGTATCATTACCTGAAGCGCCCCTACACGCTGATCCCCGGTCTCGCCAAGGCATTGCCCAAGCGCGAGGCGGCCAAGGACGGCTCGGTCAGCTACACCTTCGAGCTGCGGCCCGGTCTCCTCTACCACGATGACGTCGCCTTCGCCCTCGCCGGCAAGGGCGCTGACGGCAAACCCTTGCGCACCCGCGAGGTCGTCGCCGCCGACGTCGCCTTCGAGCTGATGCGCATCGCCGACGCCAAGGTGGGCAGTCCGGTCGTGCGCAAATTCGCCGTAATCAAGGACCTGCTCGAATTCCGCAAACGCTTGCGCGCGCTGCGCGCCGCCTCGGCCGATTTCACGCAGATGCCCGTCCACCGCCAGTACGAGCGCGCCGGCGGCATCGCCGGCATCGAGGTCGAGGGCAAGTACATCCTGCGCCTCAAGCTTTCGCGCCCAGACCCGCAGCTCAAATATTGGTTCGCCATGCCCTTCACCACGCCGGTGCCGTGGGAGGCGGTGCAATATTACGACGGCGAGGAGGGCCGGCCGCATTTTCGCGACCATCCGGTCGGCACCGGGCCCTACCGGCTGGCGTTCTATGAGAAGCGGCTGCGCATGGTGCTGATCAAGAATGCAAGCTGGTATGGCGTACGCCATCCCGACTGGAAGGCGCCCGGCGCGACCTACCCCACCGAAGGAAGCGCGGTCGACAAACGGCGCGGCCGCCTCGATCCAGCCTATACCGGCAAGCCGCTGCCGTTTATCGAGCGCATCGAGTTCCGCCTGGAAAAGGAAAGCATCCCGGCCTTCAACAAGTTCCTGCAAGGGTATTTCGACCGCTCGGGCATCATTTCCGAAAGCTTCGACAAGATCGTGCAGAACGATGCCCTGTCGCCCGAGATGATCGCCCGCGGCATCCGCCTGGAAAAGAGCGTGCAGGCGAGCGTCTTTTATATCGGCTTCAACATGCTCGACCCTACGGTGGGCGCGAAGGCGGGCTTGAGAGGCCGCAAGCTGCGTCAGGCGATGAGCCTGGCCATCGACGTTCGCGAGTATCTGCGGCTGTTCCAGAACGGCCGCGGCGTCGTCGCGCATTCGCCGATCCCGCCCGGCCTCTATGGCTACGACCGGAAATACCGAAATCCCTATTCAGGATTTGACTTAGCCCGCGCCCGCAAGCTCTTGGCCGAGGCGGGTTATCCGAAGGGCATCGACAAGAAGACCGGCGAGCCGCTGCAGATCACATTCGATACCGGCTCGACCTCGGCCCAGGCGATGCTGCGCTATCAATACTTCATCAATTCCTGGCGGCGCATCGGCATCGACGTCGAGGTCAACGCCACC
Organism: Alphaproteobacteria bacterium; assembly: GCA_037387885.1. Lineage (GTDB taxonomy): Bacteria > Pseudomonadota > Alphaproteobacteria > JAPULJ01 > JAPULJ01 > DATKZM01. The sequence continues at coordinate 61,555 of JARRKQ010000009.1, forward strand.
ACCTACAATCAGTTCCTGCAGAAGCTGAAGCTCGGCGCCTACCAGATCTACTTCACCGGCTGGATCGCCGACTTCCCCGATCCGGAGAACTTCCTCTTCCTGCTGGAAAGCTCCAGCGGCCGCAAGCAGAGCGGCGGCTCGAACTATTCGAACTACGAGAACGCCCGATACGACCAGCTCTATCACGCCATGCGCGCGATGGAGAACGGGCCCAAGCGGCTTGCCGTGATCCGCCAGATGATCGCGATTATCGAGCGCGACCGGCCGTGGATCGAGCTCTTCCACGACGAATCCTACGTGCTCAGCCATCCCTGGGTGAAGAACGTCAAATCCTTCGGCCTCAGCTATCCGGTGCTGAAATATCTCGATCTCGAACCGGCGATGCGCGCACGCCTGCGCAAGAAATGGAATGCGCCGATCCGCTGGCCGCTCTGGATCGGCCTCGCGCTGCTGGTCGTCTTCGTCGCGCCGGCCATCTTCACCTTCTTCCGCGAGCGCCAGTGATGCTTGCCTTCATCGTCCGCCGTCTTGCCTTCGGTTTCGCCACGGTGCTGGGCGTGCTCTTCGTGCTGTTCGTGCTGTTCTTCGCCGTCGCCGATCCCGACGACATGGCGATCCGCGCCATCGGCGAGCGCGCCTCGCCGGAGACCTACGCCGCCTGGAAGCGCAATCACGGCTACGACAAGCCGCTGCTGATAAACCCCGAATACGACTGGACCTCGATCCAGCGCTACACCGACACGCTCCTCGTCGATCACTACGAGCGCATGTTGAGCTTCCGCTTCGGCCGCTCAGACTCCGACGACACACCGATCTGGACGCGCATCCGCGAGGGCGCCGGCCCCAGCCTCAGCCTCACCCTCCCGCTCTTCGTGCTCGGGCTGATCGTCGGTATCACGCTGTCGCTCTTCGTCGCATTCTTCCGCGGCACCTATATCGACCGTTCGGTGCTGGTGATCTGCATGCTGGGGATGAGCGTGGCGAGCCTCATCTACATCATCGGCGGGCAATACCTGATCGGCAAGCTGCTGCGCTGGTTCCCGATCTCCGGCTTCGATCCCGACCCGGCGGTGATCGGCCGCTTCCTCGCCATCCCGATCCTGATCGGCGTGTTGGCCGAATTCGGCGGCACCGTAAGGCTTTACCGGACGGTCTTCCTGGAAGAGGTGAACCGCGATTACGTGCGCACGGCCCGCGCCAAGGGCTGCGGCGAGATCCGGGTGATGCTCCGCCACGTGCTGCGCAATGCGCTTCTGCCGATCATCACCAACGTCGTCCTCGCGATCCCCTTCCTCTTCATCGGTTCGATCCTGTTCGAGTCCTTCTTCGGCATCCCGGGCCTGGGCGCGCTGACCGTCGAGGCGATTAACGGCAACGACTTCTCTACGCTCCGCACCATCGTCTATATCGGCGCGTTGCTCTACATCGCCGGCCAGATCCTGACCGATATCTGCTACTCGTTGGCCGATCCGCGCGTCCGCCTCGGCGCGGAAGCGAGCGCATGAGCTGGGTCAGCAACATCATCGTCGCGCTGCTGGTGGCCGGCGGGGCTTATGTCTGGATCTGGGCGCGCAGCAACCGGCTCTGGCGCGAGGCCATGCGCGCGCTCGTCCGCCGCCGCCGCTTCGCGCTCATTATACTCGGCGTTTACGTCCTGATCGGGCTGCTCGACGCGGTCTCCTGGGTCGGCGGCGACGGGGTGCAGGGCGTGGCGGCGTCGGAGGCGCGCTCGGTCATCGACCGCATCTTCAAGCCGTCAATCTTCCGCGAGAAGAGCTATTCCGAGCCCTTCGCGCAGGTCGAGTTCGTCGGCGGCGCCGCGCTCACATTCCCCGGGCAACACGTGCTCGGCACCGACATTCTGGGCGACGACGTGCTCTACAAGACGCTGAAGGGCGTGAAGGTGGCGCTGCTGATCGGCGGGCTCACCTGCCTCGTCCTGATCCCGCTGGCGCTCCTCTTCGGCGTTTCGGCCGGCTATTTCGGTGGGAAGATCGACGACGCCGTCTTCTTCGTCATGTCGACGCTCGCCTCGATCCCCAACCTGCTGCTGCTGATCGCGCTTATTATGGCGCTCGGCAAGGGCACGCTGCAGGTCTGCTTCGCGCTCGGCATCACCGGCTGGGTGGGCCTGTCCCGCCTCACCCGCGCCGAGACGCTGAAGCTACGCGAGCTCGAATACGTCCAGGCTGCCCGTGCGCTCGGCGTCTCGCACCCCACCATCGTGATGCGCCACATCCTGCCCAACCTCGCCCATCTCGTAATCATCACCTTTGCGCTGCTCTTCACCGGCCTCGTCCTGTCGGAGACCATCCTCGCCTATCTCGGCATCGGGCTCGACGGCTCGTGGGGCCGCATGATCGATCAGGCACGCAACGAGCTCTCGCGCGATCCCGTCATCTGGTGGAACATCGTCGCGGCATCCAGCGCGCTTTTCATCCTGGTCCTTTGCGTCAACCTGATCGCCGATGCGCTTCGCGACATCCTCGATCCGCGCACGCTCAGAGAAAGACCATGAGCGAGCGCATATGACCGACGCCGCCACAAATACGCCGCTGCTCAGCGTCGAGGACCTTTCGGTCACCTTCCCGGTGCGCGGTGAGCGGGCGCCGGTGGTCGACCGCGTCTCGTTCGCGATGGCGCCCGGCGAGATCCTGGCGCTGGTCGGCGAATCGGGCTGCGGCAAGTCGATGACCGCGCTCGCCATCCTCCGTCTCATCGCCAAGCCCGGCCGCATCGAGCCGCACAGCCGCGTCGTCTTCGACGAGCGCGACATCCTCCGCCTCAAGGTCACGCAGATGCGCGCCCTGCGCGGTGCGGGCATCGCCATGATCTTCCAGGAGCCGATGGCGAGCCTGAACCCGGTGCAGACCGTTGGCGACCAGGTGATCGAGGCGCTGCGCCTCCATGAGCGCGTCAGCCCCGCCGCCGCGCGCGACCGCGCCGCCGAGATCTTCGAGCGTGTCGGCATCCCCGATCCGCGCGGCCGTCTCAAGGCGTATCCCCACCAGCTCTCCGGTGGGCTCAAGCAGCGCGTCATGATCGCGATGATGCTGGTCGTCCGCCCGCGCCTCTTGATCGCCGACGAGCCGACGACCGCGCTCGACGTTACGGTGCAGGCGCAGATCCTCGCCCTGCTGCGCGACCTCCGCGAGGAGCTCGGCATGGCGGTGCTTTTGATCACCCACGACTTCGGCGTGGTGAACGAGCTCGCCGACCGTGTCGCCGTCATGTATGGCGGCCGCATCGCCGAGGAAGGCACCCGGGCGGAAGTCCTGGGCGCGCCGCGCCATCCCTACACGCAAGGGCTGCTGCGCTCGATCCCCTCGCTCGCCCATCGCGGTGAGACGCTCGAAGAGATCGCCGGCACTGTTCCGTCGGTCGGCCTCTGGCCGGCGGGCTGCCGGTTTGCAACCCGCTGCCCCAAGGTCTTCGAGCCCTGCAACGCCGAGGTGCCGCCCGCGGTCCGCCTCTCCGACAGCCACCGCGCCGCCTGCCACGAGATCGCGCACGAGGTGCGCCGATGAGCGAAGCGTCCGAGATATGAGCGGAGCGTCCGAGATATGAGCGAGGCGCCCACTACAGCGCCGCCGCCGCTCCTCAAGGTCGAAGGGCTCAAGACCTGGTTTCCGGTGCGCACGGGCGTGCTGCAGCGGGTCGATCGCTGGGTCCGTGCAGTCGACGGCGTCGACCTCGAAATCCCCAAGGGCCAGACGCTCGCCCTCGTCGGTGAGTCGGGCTGCGGCAAGACCACCGTCGGCCGCTCGATCCTGCGACTGGAAGAGCCGCGCGAGGGCCGCGTCTTCTACGACGACACCGATCTGCTGGCATTGTCACGCGCGGCTATGCGCCCCTACCGCCAGGCCATGCAGATCGTTTTCCAGGACCCGACCTCCTCGCTCGACCCGCGCATGCCGGTGCGCGATGCGATCGCCGAGGGCTTGCGCTCTTTCCGCATCGGCGCGAGCACGAGCGAGCGCACCGAGCGGGTCGCCGAGCTGATGACCCTGGTGCGCCTCGACCCGGAGCAGATGTGGCGCTATCCGCACGAGTTCTCCGGCGGCCAGAAGCAGCGCATCTGCATCGCCCGCGCGCTCGCGGTCGAGCCGAAGCTCTTGATCTGCGACGAATCGGTCTCCGCCCTCGACGTCTCGATCCAGGCCCAGATCCTCAATCTCCTGCGCGAGCTCCAGTCGAGGCTCGGCCTCACATATCTTTTCATCACCCACGATCTGGGCGTGGTCGGCCATATCGCCGACCGCGTCGCGGTGATGTATCTGGGCCAGATCGTCGAGACCGGCAGCGTCACCGAGATCTTCGAGGCGCCCAAACACCCCTACACCAAGGCTCTACTGGCCTCGGTGCCGAGCCTCGACCTCGAGCGCGGCGGCGCGCGCC
>JARRKQ010000010.1:0-45060 GCA_037387885.1 Alphaproteobacteria bacterium
ATGTCAGAATGAACCGAAATCGCAAAGCCGAGGCTTTGCGAGGCGGTGGGTCAAAAGCGGCTTTTTTTGACGGACCTATATACAGGCGCCTCGTGTGTATGACCGACAACGGTTACGCGCTGCTGACCCGCGAACCAGCGGGCAGCCTTGATCGTGTTGCCCACCTGCTCCGCCTCAAGAGGACGCACCGCCAGGTAGTCAAATACGAGCCTGGCCTGATCCTCACCGTCATTTCCCAATATCAGGGCTCTGGTGTCTTCATTTGTCATGACGTCAACATTCATCACATTTTGCCGGATTGCAGAACGCGCATCCGGCCTCGTGCCGGTCACATTTCGCATCGTATTGGCTCGTTAGATGCGTCCGACCAGCAGGAGCACGACCACGACGATCAGGGCGACGCCCACCAGCCCGCTCGGGCCGTAGCCCCAGCCGCGGCTATGACCCCAGGTCGGGATGACCCCGACCAGGATCAGCACCAGGACGATTATCAGGATTGTTCCGATTGTCATTGACGTATCTTTCTCTGGATCCGGCTGCGCGCCGCGAATCGCGCCGACGCGCAGGGCGGAGCATGGTTACTGTTCCTTGTGATCGATGTAGGAGGTTCAGAACTTCCGCACCGAATTCTTGCCGTCGATGATGCGCTGGATCAGTGCCGCGATAGCAAGATGCTCCTCGGAATTCGGCGACGCGATCGCGGCGGCGTGACTATGTGTTGCCGCGGCGTCCACGAGGACCGCACGCGCTTCCTTATCGTCGAAGATCTTTAAGTCGTTTAGAGCGATGAGAAGTGACTCGCAGATCGAAAGCGCCGCGCTTCCGGCCGTCGATGTTTTGGTGATATGCCGGCTTGTCATTGCCAATGCTCCCGAATCGACCGGTAGCGCCCGTTGCGCAAAATTGAACCGAACAACTACAGGAAAAATCCGGCGCACAAACTAACGTGGGATAGTCTTTTGAAACTTTTGTTGTCGGGACGATGCAAGCCCCGATCGTTTCGGTGATAGCGGAAATTCGAAGACCTCAGCCGGGCGGCAAGGATCCTCGACGGACTGCCGCGCGGCCTAGCCGATAGGGCGAACCGAGTGGGCCGATCGCGGCACAACCGAGCAGGAACCGTGTGAGAAAACGCCGGTATGTGAGCTAACATAGGCTAGCATAGCTAGTGCTACGACCTATTATCATTGAAACAATATTAGCCACGACCCGGCGCCGAGGCTGCGCCAATCGGGATATCGCGCGGCTGCGCTCCCGATGACGAGGACCCGCCCCTCGGACAAATTGGGTGGGCAACCCAATACCGGTCCATGCCACATTCCGAGAACGCTTTGGTTCGCAAGCTGAGTAACTTCGTACGGCTTTCGCCGGACGAACTGGATTGCCTCATGGAGCTGCAATCCAAACGCCAAAACATTGCTCGATCGACCGATGTCGTCCACGAAGGCCAAACCGGGCACGACGCCTACATCCTGCAACAGGGCTGGGCCTACAGTTACAAATTGCTCCCGGACGGCGGGCGTCAGGTCATCAACTTCTCGGTGCCGGGCGATTTCATGGGTTTGCGCAGCGTATTGCTGCGGACGTCGGATCATTCCTTCGCATCCATCGGCGACGCCGTGGTCAGCCGGTTCTCGGTGAAACGCATGATCTCGGTGTTCAGTCAGTTCCCGCGCCTGGGCGCGGGGGTCCTTTGGGCGGTCTCGCGCGACGAGGCGATGCTCGTCGAGCATCTCGTCGGCGTCGGCCGGCGCAGCGCCATCGAGCGCATGGCGCATTTCTTCCTGGAATTGGGCGACCGCCTACAGCTGGTCGGCATGGCGAGCGAAACCCATTTTGAGTGTCCGCTCAACCAGTACCTCCTGGCCGACACGCTTGGGCTCACGGCCATTCATGTCAATCGCGTGCTTCGGCAGCTGCGCGAACAAGATCTGATCACGCTGAAGCAGCATCACGTCGTAATCACCGATGTGAAAGGCCTCAAGGAACTGGCCGGATACGAAAGCGACTATCTCGATCAGCCGCTTCCCTGGGCCAAGATCGACGACTGATCAGGCGCTGTCGGCGACCCCTCGGCGGCCTTCGCCTTGCAGCACCGACATCTTCGGAGAAACGGCTGGAGACGCCGGACGGGCTCAGCATTGGCCCAACCAACGGATGGCGCCGCCGCGCCCGGCAAAAAAGAGGGCCGGCAGAGCCGGCCCAAGATCTTGGGGGTTATTTAGAGAGAAGGCTATCGACAGCGTCGGAAGACACAGCCGCGACTCAGATTGGGGAGCCGTTCGCGGCCAATCCGGCGCTGCGATTGTAACACTGTAAGGCCATTTGGAGCGGCGCAGGCTAACCTGGGTTAGCCGATTCGCGTATTTCGAGCGCGTGCCATGGCCCGTTGGCCAATGTTCCGGCAGCGCGGGCGCATCGAGCGCATCCCCACTAGAACGACCGGCAGCATCCCGGACTTGACCGTTGCCCCCACTTTGCTTGCGATCAGAACGTAGACGCCATAAGGCCACACGAGCGCCGTGAGCACGGCGTCCAGAAGCGGCATCTTTGGGCGCAGAAACAACAGCAGCCCAAAGACGACCACGATCCCCAGCGTGTAAATTCCGACAATCATTCGCAACATCGATAAATCTCCATTTGGCACTGTGCGCCGTCGGCGCGGAGAATACGGGACGGGACCGGCCGATTGGCGGCCCGCGGACGTCACACTTGCATGAAGGCGGCGATCGAACCCGGAATGGTCAATCTGCATTGCTCAGCATTGCGCCGCTGCCGCCCAGCCGGTTGAATTCGAAGCGAGGTCCGCCTTGGGGCCTCGCTTGCGCGTTGCATCACGGGCGGAAACCCGGACCTTTGCAACCTCGACTGCTTCACGACATCGGATGATAAGAAAGATCAGCCGATTGGGCGCCACTTACTGGTTACGGTTCCTGCCTTGATACATGCGGTCCGCACCGACGGATGGATTGCCGCCATTACGGTCGCGGGCATAGGGGACCGGGCGGTTGGTGGTGAGGATGGTGTCGCCATCAACAACCTGTGGGGCATGCAGCACCGACCATGTGCCGTCGTGGCGGTGCCCGCCGATTTGGCCCTGCCCGCGGTCGCCGGACCACATGTAGATCGGGCGGCCCGCATAGGCCCACTGCCGTGTTCCGTCGCGGCGGTTGATGACGGACCACTGGCCGTGCGTCCTGGCATTGCCGTAGGCAAGATAGGGCGGCCATTGCCGGGCGCAATCGCCATAACAGCCGGACTGGTTCATGCGATCGCGCTGGCGGACGTAGAGCGCATGGCCGTTTGCGTTGAGATAGACGTTGCCATAGGCGGCGGAATTGTGCCGGCGATAGTAAGCGTGCGACGGCGGGGCCGGCCGAACCTGCTCCGCGTCGGAGCGCTGGTTGTATCGCATCCCATCGTCATAGGCGCAGCCGCTGGCTGCGATAACACCCGCACCGCCCAGCAGGGCGAGCCCGATTTTGGAAAGGACCATGAGTATCTCCTGTTGCTGATTGCCGAGCGCATCTCCGTGGGTATGTGAGCTAAGGAACGAGGTCGCTCGATAGAGACATTGGGATTACCCATGGACAAATCGTTCCGCATGCAAGGTGACAGCCACAACCGCGGGCGCTGCCAACATGGATTAGCTCTCAGGGAGATTCTTTGCTGGGAGTGTCTTCGCGGGCGATGCGCCGGCCGCGCCCTGTGGACACGGCCGGCGTCCGGAACAGCGCCAAATTGGAGATTTGATACAAGACGGGTGGGTTAGTTCACCCGCTTGGCGCGGCGGATCTCGGCGTCCTCGGCATCGAGCCAAACCCGATACTGCCGCCCACCGCGCATGGCGAGGGCAACGTAGAATTCGCGCTTGCCGCGGTCGACGAAGTGAAGGTTCTGGATCTTCCTATAACCGGCCGCCCGCAAGTTGTGCCGCACATCGGCAGCGCTCGCGCGGTCGTTATCCAGCTGCACACGGCGGTAGGGCTTGCCCGTGTCGGCTTCGGCGAAGACCCGGTAGTCGTGGCCGCCCTTGGACGCGTGGCTTACCCAGTATTCCTTGGCGCCGCGGTCGACGAAACGCAGGTTGCGGATCTTCGCATAACCATGATGCCGCAGGGTTCGGCGTACATCCTGCTTGCTGGCGTGCTCGGGGGTCAGGCGCTTCGTGCGCTCGACCTTGCCGCTGCTCGCATCAATCCAGACACGGTAGACGACGCCCGCCTTGCGCGCCCGCACAACGTAGAAATCGTCGTTGCCGCGGTCAACAAAGCGAATGTTGCGAATGCGATTCCAACCCTGGCGGGCCAGACGGCGTTCGATCTGCTGCTCGCTCAGGCGCTGCGGCTGTGCGCCACCGCGCCCGATCACGCGGACCGAAATCAGATTACCGGAGTCCGCGTCGAAATAGAGCGCGAACTGGCGGTTGCCGCGCGCCGCAATGGCGCGATAGAAGCCGCAGCGATGAGCGGCATTGAATTTGCGCCCGTGATAGGCAATGGCGCGAACGTGGCGATAGCCCGCGGCGCGTGCGTTCTGGCGCACCGAGTAGTGGCTCGCCCGCGGTTTATCATCGAGGCAATTCGGCAAGAGCTTGAACTTGAGGTCGCCGTTGCCCCAATTGAATTTGACAATCTGGGCCTGCGACGCGGTGGCACCGCCTATCGCGATTGACGCGGCGGCCAGGCAACCGACAAGGGTTGCATGCAGTGGTCGGTGCATTGAAACCTCCTTTGGGGAATAGAACTAAATGCGTTGTTCTCGCCCGATCATTCGATCGGCGCGCTGGGACCACTATCGATGATGGGCCGCCCCGCCGCCCTCACTTAGGTTAGTCCGTGCGGAGGTTAGTCTTTGCAGGGCCTGAAGCACATCGCGCTGAAATGGGCAAATTGGTAGGCGACGCAGGTCCAACTCCAGGCGATTGCTATGACGCACAAAACGACGCGCGTGACCGACCGGGTGGCGGAACCAGAATGCACCAATGGCGGCCAAGCCGCGCATGTGGGCTGCAATTTGAGCCTGCCGGATCGCTCCTTTGTTGGCGACAAAGACTGCAGAGACCGGCTCGACAGTGGCGGGGAGGCTGATTGCGGAGCCCCCTGTTCCGGCCGTCGGGGCACACATCACGTCCAATGCGCCGGCAGAGTCGCGGCGGCGACGGTAACAGCCGAGCGTCGGTGGGCCACTCGTTGGGGTTAGTGGTTTTCCGGAAGGTAAACTTCGTTTTTTTCCAGGGCTTTCGGCAAGGCAGCCGCTAGTTCCTGCGCCACGTCCCGCGCGATGCGGACCACCAACGTATGACCTGTGCTATCGCGGGTACCGATCCCGAATTTGTCGTCGTCCCCAAAATATGCGATCCCCGTGAACTCGATGCATTCAAATTGGTTGAAATCATTGTTTTGTCTTGCCTGGTTCATCTTGACATCTCCATCTGCCGACCAACCGTCTCAAGCGACAGCCGCTTTGGTCTGACTATTCGAGATTTGGTACGCAGTACCAACAACATAGATTAGTCACGGCGAGCCCAACACGCGAACGTGACCGGCTTAACCGACCCACGTTGCTATCCAGTTCGGGCCGACCCATTCGCGCTGTTCCGCGAGCGGGTGCCAGGGCGCGGCTTGGCGAGCCGGCACTGATTAGGCAATGGCAGGATCCGCGCTCGTGCTCAGCTACAGGATTCTCGGCGGACTCTAACCCAAGTTAGTGGCCGCGCTGATAGTACCTGTCACATTACGGGTCGATTAGAAAAGCTGCGGGCGAGCCTTGGTTTGTTATCGCTCGAACCCGATCATCTGGTTGCTTGGCCGCGACAACACCCAGGTAATCGAGCGACCCAGATAGCCCAACGCGGTACGAACCACGATCAACGGGTGTGCAACCGAAATGGTCGGCCAGAAGATGGTCGACGCGTTTGCACTGAATTCCACGGACGGGGTTCTGCGATCGCAGCAGGATCTTGCCCTGGAGCGTCTCCCCTTCGGTTAGCGGTGCCTGGTGCCGTTGGTCGACCCGGCCCACACCGGGGCGCAAAAGCAAATGGAGCAAAGCGATATGTGGACTGTAGCAACCGCCACCGACATTGGTGGCCGTGACAGCCAGCAGGACCGTGTCGAAGTGTTCTCTTCGGAGGACGGCAACGAGATCCTGGCCGTGCTGGCCGACGGCATGGGAGGACATACCGGCGGCGGTCTGGCTGCCGACGTGGTCGTCGAAACGGCGCGCGAATACTGGAAAAAGCATGTCGCCAAGCCGATGCCTCCGGTCGAGTTGCTCAGCGCCATATGCAACGAGGCGCACACTCTGACCAAGGAAATGGGCGACGAGCGCGACCAGGAGCCGCACACGACCTATGTCGCTCTGCACCTAGATCATCACACAGCCAATTGGGCGCATGTCGGCGATAGCCGCTTTTATCTGTTCCGCGACGGTGCGTTGGAGCATCGCACCAAAGACGACTCGCTCGTTCAGACATTGGTCACGGCGGGCGATCTCGCCGAAGCGGACATGAGCGAGCATCCCGATTCCAACGTGGTTCTGGAAAGCGTTGGCGGCGGCAGCCGGCCGACCGCCAACCTTGGTCATGCCGATGTGGCGAATAGAGACGCCTTCCTCTTGTGTTCCGATGGATTATGGAACTCGCTGAAATCCGAAGAGATCGGTCAACTGGTGCATGATGAGCCGGCGGCGACAGCGGTGCGGGCGATGATCACGCTGGCGGTCGATCGGGCCGGTGCAAAGGCCGACAACACAACAGCGGCGCTAATCCGCATGGACGAGGTCGCGGTCCAGGAAGCCGAAATGCAGCCGTCGGCGATCATGGCCCTGCAGGAGTTGATCGCGGTCTGCCGAGATTCCTGCATGGCACTCGGTGAAGCGGTCGAACACATCCAGGACCGGGACCTTCAGCGCACCTTCAAGGAGATGCTCGCCGACCGCGCGGTCGTGCGCGACAATCTGATCGCTGGGCTCGGCGCTCTTGGAGCGGTGCCGGACGAGGGCGGCACCGCGGCCGGTGCAACAATACGAATATTCTCGCGCTTCAAAACGGCAGTGCTCAAGAACGACCAGGTGTCCGTGATCAACACTCTGGAGGCGGCGGAAGACCGCATCAAGAACAAGTTCCTCGACACCCTGAAGCTGCGTTTACCGCTCGACGCGCAAAGATGCATTCACAACGAACTTGGTGCGGTACTCGCCGCGCACGATCTGGCATCGACGCTGAAATACGCAAACAAATGAGCCAGCGCATCGAACACAGCAACGATCATTCGGAGCGGCACGGTACCGATCCGATCGTCTCCGATGAAAAGCGCGCCCGCCGGCCGGGCATGGCAATAATCCTGGTGCTCATGGCGGCGACCATAGCCGTCGCCTTCGTCGCGTTCGACGGCCTCTCCGGACCAACCTATGCCGTGATTGCCAAGATTGCGTTCGTTGTCCTGCTCGTATCGTTCTTGGGCGCGTCCGTGGCGCGGATCACCCGTTTCCGGCGGAACCGCACCGGTGGGTACTAAGGCAGTATCGGCGACCGCTATGCTGGACAGGCGGCGGATTGGACGCATGAAATTGCCGCTAAGAGTGGCGCTCGCCGTCGCGCTCGCGTCCGGTGTTTTGCTGCTCCTTGATAGCCAAAACGTGCTTGATCTTTCGGCGGTTCACGCCAAGACGCAGACCGTCGCGGCAATTGTGTGGGTCGCGTCCTCAGTCTTTTCCTTGGGAGCCATCGTCAACCTGCTGCTTAAGCGATTCGGCGAGCGACGGAACCAGTCACGATCCGCGGGTCGCCGCGCCGGGCGGAAACAAGCGCAAAAGCGAGAACGAACACGCGCCCAAGCTCGAACGCTCAAGCATCTCGACCACCTGTCACCGGATGAGCTCAAATACGTGGTGGATTGCCTACGCAACGAAACACCCGTCTTCCACACCTACGAACAAAGCCCGCCCGTCGATGCGCTGCAACGAAACGGTTTGGTTTGGTCGTCTGGGGAGGAAAGCCATGCGGACCACTTCTCATTCGCGTTTTACGACTTCGCCTGGGAGGCCTTGTTGGCGCGCAAGGACGAATTCATCACGAAATACGGCGCAAACCAGGGCAGCCTTTGAGCCCGTTGCGCGGGAACTCGACGGCGCATTGCGCGCCATTATGCTCACTGAAATCGTCGATTCGACAGGGATGACGACGAGCTTCGCGACCCCGTCTGCGTCATGCGGGTAGATCAATGCACCGCGACGCGCTCCACCGAGCACGCGAAGGGCAGCGCTGGGTCTTCTGCTCGCAACAGTGTCTGCAGCAGTTCGACGCCGCGCCTGAGCGCATTTCGGGACGCACGTATCCGAACAGCCCGTCACGCCGGAGGTCGTGCTGCGCGCCCTCGGCAGGATCTGAGAGGTCTCCCTTGGTACGGCCGGTCGGGGCTCAGTCAGACTATCGCCTATCAAATTGAAACTGTGATTTCGGGCTGTCCCTCAATTGTTCAGAAAGCTCGCGATTTCCCGCAACGATTTGGCAATCGAAATATGACGAGATTGTCGGTCTGGCACTGCCTGCCAATCGGGGCAGTAACTCCTTAAGGCGGAGTGTCCCGACGTTAACTGTAGGGCGCACGCGGGCAACTACCATGGGTGCTCCGAAGGGAACTCAGGTTACGATGACGGTCGGTTACCGGGCCTTGTCTGGAGAGCCTTTTCCCTGTTGCGGCCGACAAGTTCGCTGTTCTTTTTCTGAAGTTCCCTGTTTTGCGGTATAGGGAATATGCCCAATTACCCCCAGAATTCCTCGCGTTTTTGGGGCGATCAATTCAGCCCAAATAGCCGAAATCAGCAAATTTCCCTGTATTTTCCCTGTTTATTAGGGAAACCGCCCCAGAGACGGGTTCGCTCGGGATTGCCTGCACCGCCAGCAGCGTGTCCGAAAACCAGGCGCCCTTTGCGCATCGGCCTGGGGGCAAACCTCACGGCAGTAACAGCGGCCGTAAGCCTTGGCGACGCAGAGCACGCACTCGGCGACATCCCACGTCTCGGCGCCGTGGGCCTATTGCTTGGCGTCGAAAATCGCGCCCGGCGGCCCGCATAACCATGGCTGATCGGAGAGCGCCGATCGTGCGCCAAGCAGACGTGCTTATCGCGTCAGGATCGATGGGTTAGGCGCTTGCGGACTCTGCCCGTATGTCCGCTGCAAGCGCCTCCCACCGATAGGGCGTAAGATCGATCTCGGGGTGCGCGACGCCGCAAGCCGCGCAGGCGCGTAGCGCGGCATCGCCATTGAAGCGCTGCACCGTCTCCAGATAGCCTTCCTGCGGCAGCATCACCGCGGTGTCCCAGACGTCGCGGTGGATCTCGCCGCCGCAGGTTTCGCAATACCAGGCGACGCCTTCGAGACCAGCCTGCGCCGCCTTGTAGCGCAGATTGACGCTCTCGCCTGCGGGCACCAGGCGGTGCGGTGCGCCGGCCGGCACATAGACATAATCGCCGGGTGCGAGGGCGAAGCGCGCGACCGCCGTGTCCTTGAACTCGACATGGCCCGCGCCGGCGACCTGCGCGATCAGCGTGTCCTTCTCGCANNGCGGCTGACGCAGACCTGCACGTCGATCGTGTCGGGCAGCATCGGCCGCTCGTCATAGGGACCGGACGTCTTGGCTTCCCGAAATATCTGGAACGTTTTCTTTCGCGCCATAGTCTCGGCTCCTCGGGCGACGTGCGACGCCTCAATCGGACGGCAGCTGCCCGGCGGCTTCCCGCAGGGCGTTCATACCGTCATGCACGGTCGCGGCCTGGTCGACATAGGCTTCCCATCCCCAGTCCCGCAGTGGGAAGGGGGCGTTCACGTGGCCGCATTTCGGGCAGGTCCGGTTCGCCGCCGCCGAGTTGTACTCCGTCATCGCCTTGGCCGGGATCGTCAGGCTCGGGAAGGGATGCGAGACCGTATCGGCGTTGGGTTGCGGCGTGGCGTCGAATTCGTACTTGAACACCTCCTCGCGGCACGCCTCGCATTGAAGCGAGACCGCCTCGCGCTGCGGGCCGTCCTCGGTCTGCCGCTGGGTGATGCACATGATGGCAAAGCTCTCGGGATCCTTCTCGTCCTTGAGGAACGAGTTGACGCCGTGGACCCGGCCGCCGACGAAAACCTGGCCGGTTTTCAGCAGCGAGCCGTTGGCGGCGAAAGCGACGACCACCTCGTCGACCGTGTTGTGATGAAAGAAATGGCCGTGGTCCTTGTCGGGCCCGCCGCGCAGGATGGCCCCCGCCGGCACCATCGCCCCCGGATAGAGATGGGGGAAGAGGGGCATCAGTTGCGTATTTCCCGTCTGCATGGCAGCGAACAGGTTGGCGTGGAGCGGCGGCCGGTCGGCGCGCGGCGGCGGGATGGAGAGCGCGCGGTCGCTCGGTTCCTTTGACTTTGACGTTGCCTGTGACTTGGATGTTGCCGACTTGGACATCGCATGCCTCCCTCGGGTGCCACGGCTTTTGCGCGGCTTTCCCCCGTGTATTCGTTGAAGGACGCCGGCGTCTAGAGCTTGCCCATGGATTTGAGCATGCCCTCCATTTCCTGACGCGACTGGGCGAATTGTACTTCGTGGATCTCGCCGTGGGGGAAGCCGAGCTGCTCGAACGCCTCTTCCAGGTCGTCCTGGTTTTCCGCCTCGTAGATCGAGACGATCACGCCGGCGCCCAGGTTGACGTAAAACTGCCGGAAGGTCGCGGGCTCGCAATTGAAGACGTTGAGCGCGTTGGCGGCGAGTTCGTCCGGGTTCAGACCCGGCGCGCGGTGGACGGTCATGTATTGCGGCATTCGTTTCCTCCTCGATTTATCGTTTTGGCTCGATTTATCGTTTTTGCGGGGCCGGCTTTACGTCGCCGACTTCCTCCGCCAGTTGCTCGGTGCGCCACCCGGCCCATGGATTGCGTGTCTTGCTGTTGGCGTCGAGGTTGCGCTGGATGCGGACGATGAAGCGCTTGAGAGTGCGGACTTCTTCCTCGTCGAAGCCGGCGAGGCCGATCGCCTCGACATGGCCGACGATCGGCTCCATCTCCGCGGCGATCGAGCGTCCGCGCTCGGTCAAGAAGACGCGGGTCTGCCGTCGGTCGTGATCGCTGCGCTCGACCCGGGCGAAGCCGGAGCGCTCGAGCAGCTTCAGCGCGGAGACCGTGGTCGGGCCCTGCCGGCCGACCCGCAGGCTGAGCTCGCGCTGGGAGAGGCCGTCCTCTTCCCATAGCTCGCGCAGATAGCGCCACTGACCGTGGGTGATGCCGTGCTTGTCGATGATCCGGTGCATCATGTCGGTCCAGCTTTCCGAGAGCTGGCGAAGGTGATAGCCGATGCTTCGGGTCAACGTCCGGATCGAGCTCCGGGCGGATCCGGTGTCGGGCCTTGGCTTTTCGCGAACCTGTTGCACGGAATCGGCACTCCAGCAGCGTTTCACATGAGCTACAGCAAGATTGCAATTGTAATGATTTGATGTCAAGTAGATATCTACTTATTATCGCTGTATCGTCGTCGGCGTCATCGTCATCGCCATCGTCATATGAGCCGATCCACGCAACCACATATGGCGGATATTCCATGGCCACGGTTCCCGAGGGCATCGCCAATCTGCACCGGATCTGCGGCTGGCTCGCGGCGGAGATGGGCGCGCGTGCCGGGCCCGGCTCGCGGTTTGCCACCTGGAACGGGCGCGGCGGAACCGATGCGATCGAGGCGGTCCTTGACGGCACCGTCGACGCGTCCCTATTCGTGCCGGCGCCCTTCGCGAAAACCGTGGTTGAGGGCCAGGGCATCTACGGCGGCCCGGGCGCCGACCGGCTGCGCGCGATCGCGACGTTGCCCCAGGACGACCGGCTGGTGATCGCCATCGACTCGAAATACGGCATTGCGTCGCTGGACGATCTGCGCCGCGCCAAGCCGCCGCTCACCATGGCCGTGGCGATGGACGATGGCTGCAACATGGTGGGCTATGCCACCAACCGCCTGCTCGACGCGGCCGGCCTTTCGCGCGCCACCATCGAAGGCTGGGGCGGGTCCTTCGTCGAGGGCGAGGCCCCGTGGGACACGATCGGTTTGGCGATCGACGGGACGGCCGACGCCGTCATCTTCGAAGCGATCATGACGCCCTTCTGGACCAAGCTGCAAGAGCGGCGCGAGATGACCTTCCTGCCGATCGACGACGAGGTGCTGGACGCGCTTCAGGCGCAGTATTCGTGGCCGCGCGGAACCGTGCCCCAGAGCCGTTTCAAGGGCCTGGAGAGTTCATTCCAGACGCTCGATTTCTCCGATTTCTTGTTGCTGTGCCGCGACGACCTCGATGAGGAGATCGCCTATCTCATGACGTGGTGCGCCTGCGAGACGACGGCGACGATCGAGCAGCAGTACAAACACCTGGCGCCCGAGGACAGCCCGCTCACCTACCCGCTCGATCCCGCGAAGATGGCGCGGACGTCGGTTCCGCAGCATCCGGGCGCGAGGAAATACTACGAAGGGAAGGGCCTCTTGTAGCTGAGCAGGCAGGCCGGAGGCCGTCAAACGAAAGAAAACGGCGCGGCCGGAAGACGCCGAAAGGGAAGTTGATATGGCTACATTGACGAACGAGGTTTCGGCTCCGTCCGGTGCGACGCATGACGAGGTCGTCGCGCGCGCACGGGAGGTCGCCGAGGCGATCAGGGCGGATGCCGGCACGGCGGACGAGCTGCGGCGCGTCCCCGACGAAAGCATCAAGCGCGTTCGCGAGGCGGGACTCCTGCGCACGATCCAGCCGCGGCGGGTGGGCGGCCACGAGCTTTCGATGCGCGCCCATCTCGACGTCATCTCGGCCCTGGCCGAAGGGTGCGGCGCCACGGCCTGGGTCGCGGGCGTCGGCCATGCTCATAGCTGGATGCTGGGGCACTTCCCGAACGAGGCATTGCGCGAGGTCTACGGCGACGATCCGGACACGCTCGTCTCGGCGGTGATCGGCCCGCGCGGCAAAGCCGTCCGCCAGCCGGACGGCAGCCACGTACTCAGCGGCTTCTGGCCCTTCGCGTCAGGGTGTCACCACGCCAAGTGGCTGATCTTCGGCGCCCAGGTCTTCGACGAGGCGGGGGAGATGATCGACGAAGCCGACTTCCTGATACCGGCCGATCAGGCGAGCATCCGGGACGACTGGAACGTCGCCGGCATGCAGGGCACCGGCAGCAACTCCGTCACCGTCGACAATGTGCGCATTCCGCCGCACCGACATCTGTCGATCCCGGCGCTGATCGCCCTGGAGACCCCCGGGCTCGACGGCTATGACGGCTGGCTCTATCGGGCCGAGGCCGTGCCCGTGCTCTCGCTATGCATAACCGGCGCGGCGATCGGAGCGGCGCGCGCAGTGCTTCCCGAATACCAGGCCGCGGTGGTCGGAAAACAGCTTATGTATACCGACCATATTCACGACGAGTACGTCGCCTCTCACATCGCCATCGCCGAAGGCGCGTCGCTGATCGATATCGGCGAGATGATCCTCTACCGCGCAGCCGACGACATCGACCGGTTCGCCCAGGCCGGCGAGCGCATGCCAATGGTGATGCGCGGCCGCATTCGCATGGACTGCGCCGAGGGCGTGCGCTTCCTGATGGAAGGGGTCGACAAGCTTTTCCATACCGGTGGCGCGGCCGGCCTCTCGCTTCGCAGCGCGATGCAGCGCGCCTGGCGGAACCTGCATGCGACCCACATGCACGGGCTGCTCGCCCACGCCCCCAGCGCCGAGATCTATGGCCGGCTGCTGCTCGGCAAGGAGCCGAACACACCGATCGTGTGAACCAGGTTGTGTGAGCCGGGCCGGACCGGCCGAACATCGCGCGGCCGCTCAGTCGCCGTTTGGCCTGACCGGGAGCAACAGGCGCGAGGGATGCGCGGGGCCGTGGTGGATCGTGTCCGTGCCGACCTTGTACCACATATATTGGTGGGCGAAGATCGCGTCGGTGACCGGCGAGTCCGCGTTCGAGACCTCGAGCCGAATGCGGTGCCCGGCCTTGAAGCAATACCCCACCGGCCAGAGCTCGATCTCGTAGGCGATCACCGTGCCGGGCTCGATGGGCTGGGGATTGCCATGGGTATAGAAGGGCCGGTGCGGCGTTGAGTGCACCTCGTCCTTCTCGCGATGCGAGGCGCGCAGCCAGCCCCGGCTCACATAGACCGATTGCGGCTGCGCGCCTTTGGCGCGGTCGTCCTCCGATTGCGGCATCTGATCGGAGAGCTTGATGAAGAAGTCGGTGTCGGTGGCGCTCGAGGCGACGTGCAGCTCGAGCACGATCGGGCCGACGACCTCCAGGTCTTCCGCCAGCGGCTCGCTGGTGAAGGTGAGCACGCGGGCCACGGGATCGGGGCCTTGCGGTCCGAAGCCGACATTGCCCAGCACCCAGCCGGGATCGGGATAGCTGTAGCTCGTGGCCCCGTCTCCGCCCGGCGCCTCGGCGCTCAGGCGGCCGTCGTTCAGCGAGCGCACGCTGCCCGAGCGCCCGTCCGTCAGATACCACGGCTGGACTTGCGCTTGCGGCAGGGGCCAGTCGGCTTCCTCCCGCCATTCCTCGCGGCCGCGGATGAAAACCCGCACGTCAGGCGTCTTCTCCCAGAAGCCGTTCGCCTCGCCCTTCAGGAACTGATCGTAGAAGGGCATCAGCCATTCGGCGTGATAGTCGATGTGGTCGAAAAGGTCGTGCGCCTCGAAGACGTCGCGCGCG
The DNA here is from genome assembly GCA_037387885.1 of Alphaproteobacteria bacterium. Classification (GTDB taxonomy): domain Bacteria; phylum Pseudomonadota; class Alphaproteobacteria; order JAPULJ01; family JAPULJ01; genus DATKZM01. Next base: position 14,701 of record JARRKQ010000010.1, read on the forward strand.
CCGGTCAGCACCAGCTTCGCCGGCGCATCCAAATACTCATAGGCGAGGATGTTGCCGCGCTCGTGCAGCGCCATCTTGCCCTGATGGCCGATCGAGAGCACCGGCACCTTGATGTCCTTGATGCGCTCCCAGGGGCTGCGCTCCTTCCACCAGTCGTCATAGGTCGGGCGCGAGATGAACTCCCAGGCGATATCCGTCTGCAGCGCCTTGCCGGTCTCGGCGTTGGCGGCGCGGTGGAGATTGTTGCCGCGCACCAGGTTGTACCACCAGGTCATGAAGTCGCAGTAGATGCCGCCGTGGTAGGCGCAGCCGCGATAGGGATCGATCGCCCCATCGTAGGGCGCGATGCATTTGAGCGAAGGCGGGTTGACGATGCCCATGAACCACTGCGACCAGGCGTAATAGGATTGGCCGATGCCGCCGACATTGCCGCTGCACCAGTCCTGCGCCGCGATCCATTCGATGATGTCGTAGAGGTCCTGCTGCTCGGTCGCATCGAGGAAGTTGTAGCTGCCCCCCGACTGGCCCGTGCCGCGCACGTCGACATGGACGTAAGCGTAGCCGTGGCTCACATACCACTCGACGGGCCCGACCTCGCGCCACAGGAAGAGCGTCGAATGCGGCAGATCATCGGGACGCGCATGCGCAGCGCACCGTAACGGTCGTCCCGTTCCGCCATCATCGATCTCTCCTGGTTAACCGCGCCGCGATTTGCGCTCGGCCTCGAGCTGATCCATCAGGATCGTCTCGATCTGGCGCAGCATCTCCTTGAATGTGTCGAGCTCGGGCGCCGAGAAGGGGGCCGTCACCGTGTCCTGGGCTTTTGCCGCTTCCGGCCACAGCTTGCGGAACAGCGCCTGGCCCTCGCTTCGCAGGCTGATTTGCACGGTTCGCGCATCGTCCTGCGAGCGCCGCCTCGTTACCAGTCGCTTGTCGATCATGCGGCCGACCAGCCGCGAGAGCGTCGAGGTCTTGACGCCGATGAGCCGCGAGATGTCGACCAGGGTGAGCGGGCCATTGAAGTGCAACACCAGGACGACCCGCCACATATGCATGGTGATGCCCGACTGCTCCAGAAGCGGCGTGAAGGTCAGCGCCATCAGCGATCCGACCCGCGCCACCAGGAACGGCACGAAATCGTGGAGGTCGAAGGCTTTGGGATTGGCGTCAGGCATTCATCGTCTTTCGGTTGCAAGGCGAGTCATCGGTTCCGCCGTGTCTCAGAGTAACCCCATGGCCAGCCAGGGGAAGGCAATGATGAGCAGCAGCACGAGCAACATCGTCGCCGCGAAGGGTGCGGCGCCGTGGACGACGTCGCTCAACGAGATGCGCGAATCGTTGAGATTGCTGTGGATGGCGAAGCAGGCAAGCCCCACCGGGGGTGTCAGCAACCCGATCTCGACCGAGAGCACGGTGATGATGCCGAACCAGACCATGCTGCCGATATCGGTCCCGGCCATTTCCATCGAGCGCAGGATGATCGTCAGGATCGGCACCAGGATCAGCATGATCGAGGCGGAGTCCAGGATCGTCCCCAGCACCACCAGCAACGCCACGTAGACGGCGATGAGACCGTAGAAGCCCAGCCCGGCGGTGGCGATACCCTCCTCGAGCGCGCCCGGAATGCCGCTCACGCTGATCATGCGCGCATAGAGGTGGGCGGCGACCAGGAGGAAGCAGAGCGCGGCGGTGACGTAGCCCGTCTCCACCAGCACCTTCCAGAGCGAGGGCAGGCTGAGCTTCCGCCGCGCCAGCGCGATCAGCATGGCGCCCAGCGCGCCGACACCGCCCGCCTCGGTCGCGGTGAAGATGCCGCCATAGATACCGGCGAGGATCAGCAGGATCAGCGCCATGATCGGGCCGATCTTGATCAGCATCACGTGCCACGGCAAAAGCGGCTCGTCGCTCTGCATGGCGCCGCCCTTCTCGCCGGTGGCGGCCGGATCGGCATAGACCGATCGCGGAAAGCGCGTCGCCATCACCCAGATCAGCACGCCGTAGGCGAGGGACAGCAGGATGCCGGGAAGGATGCCGGCGATGAAGAGATCGCCGATCGAGGTCTCGGCCAGAATGCCGAAGATGATGAGGAGCAGGCTCGGCGGGATCAGCATGCCGAGCACCGAGCTGCCGGCGACCACGCCCACGGCGAAGCGCGGCTTGTAGCCGATGCGCAGCATCTCCGGCACCGCGATCCGGGTGAAGACCGAGGCCGAGGCAATGCTCGTGCCGGTGATCGCCGCGAAGATCGCGTTCGCCGCCACCGTCGCCATGCCGAGCCCGCCGCGCAGCCGCCGGAAGATCTGATGCGCGACCGTGAAGGCGTCCTTGCCGACATCGGAGACCGCGACGAACATCCCCATCAAGACAAACAGCGGCACCACGCCGAGCTCGTACTGGCGCAGGCTTTCATTGGCGGCGAGCGCCATCATCTTGCCTGATATGTTGACGCTGTCGCGGATCACGAGCACGCAGAAGAACGAGACGATCGCCAGTGCCACGCCCACATGCATGCCGAGATAGACCAGCACCAGCATGAAGGCGACGGACAGCAAGCCAACGAGCAGCGGGCTCTGCGCGGCGAGAGCGAAATATGCGCCGGCCACGATGAGGACCGCGCCCAGCACGGTATAGAGCACGTTCAGCCAGCCGCCCTTCGCCTGCCCAAGCGCCGCGGCGTCGCGGGCGAACAGCACCAGGAACTGGGCGCCGGCGGCGACGGCGCCGATCAGCACCACGAGCTTGATCGGCCATTCCGCAAAGGTGAAGTCGCCGAGATTGCCGAAGTAAGCCTGCGAGCGCCATGCCTTCTCCAGCAGCGGCCAGCCGGCGACGATGATGACCATCATCATCGCGACCCCGCACAGATGGAAGATCGCCTGCAACCGGTAGAACCAGGGGCTGCGGCGCGTCTGCAGGCGCGACAGCACCACCTCGTTCCGGGTTACGCGGCCGATCCTGAGCGCGTCGGGCAGCTGCAGGAAGACGATCGCGATGATCGAAAGCGAGATGATGAGCGGCACGCCGCGGATCGGGGCGTTGAAGACCGCGCGCCCGATCACGTCGGCGTTGATCAGCACCATCATCACGAAGATCCAGGCGGTGCCGAGGCCGTTCAGGCCGGAAAGGATATGCCCGAAATTGCGGGCAAGGGCCGACGGCGGGCCTTTTTGCAGTGTCGGTTCTGCAGCAAGGCCCGCCGGTGCGGACTCAGGCATGGAAGCCTATTCCTTGTCCCAGGCCCGGGGCGGCACGATCTTGCGCGCGCGCGCCTCTTCCATGAACGCCTTGATGACGGCGTTGGCGGGCAGGCCCTTGGCCTCGAGCGCTTTCGCCCACTGCTTGGAGAGCGCCGGCAGCGCCATCGCCCAGCGCTTGCGCTCGGCATCGCTGATCTTCGAGAACTTCACGCCCTTCTTCTTGATGATGCCGGTGAACTTGTTGATCCGCTGGTTGTTGACCTTCACGTACTGCTTCGACCACTCGGCTGCAGTCTTGCGGAAGGCCTTTTTCAGACAGTCGGAGAAGCCGGCCCAGGTCTTCATGTTCACGGTCAATGCCGCGACCGAGGTCGAGCCGAAATTGGTAACCGTGTAGAACTTGGCCGCCTGATAGGTCCGGTAGGGGAAGGCCAGATAGATGATGATCGGGTAGCCGTCATAAAGGCCGTTCTTGATGCTGGTGTAGGAGTCCTGCATCGAGGAGTTGACCACCACGCCGCCGGTGCCGCGAATGTAATTGCCGAGCGAGCCGCTGCCGCCGATCTTGTGACCCTTCAGGTCCTCGTAGCGCTTCACCGGGAAAGTGGTGAAGAGCTGCATGCTGTGCTCGGAGCCGCCAGCCAGAAAGATCTGCCCGTAGCGCTCGTACATCTTGTTGATCGCCGGCACCTTCTTGCGCACGGCCGCGTCGATCTCGACCATGACGTTGGGGTCGGCGACCACGAAGGGCATCACCGAGGCGTACTGGTCGAGCGGCAGCTTCGACTCCTCGAAGTTGCGCAGGACCACGCCCACATGGGCGATGCCTTCCTCGACCGCCTCCAGCGTTTCGCCGAACTTGGCGAGGGTTTGGCCGTAGGCCTGGGTCCAGGTGATGGTGTCGCCGCACGCCTTGGCGCGCTTGGTCACGGTGGGCACGAAGAAGGTCTTGGTGACGAACGCCGGCGTCACGATGGCCGGAGGGGCCGCCGCGACCGTAAGCTTGTAGTCCTTGGCCGTCGCCGCGTGCGGCAATGCCGCCGCCGTGACTGCCGCCAATGAGAGAGCTAGGGCACCCTTGCGCATTGTCATTCCTCCCGGCGCCCCGCCGCTTTCGCCGAACGGCTGGTGACGCATGTTTATGTTTGCCGGCGCCGGTCGTATCCGCGCCGTTTTTTTGCGATCCGCCGATTGTCGATCGGGCGCTGTCGAGCCCGGGCGAATACGAAAAAAAGGGTAGCGGTCTTTCATTGCAAATGCAACTGTTCCATTATCAATGAACAAACGGCTGCCGGTCGAAGACAGGGCCGTCAAATCAACGATGCCGTAAGGCTGAAATTCGGGAGGAAGCGAAAGCCATGAAACTGGTCACGATCGATATCGACGGCGCGGATGTGCCCGGCGTCCTGCTCGACGCGGGCATCCTCGATCTGCGCGCCGCGGCGGCGGCGCTCGACACCCACACGGCCCATGGCGGGGTGCTCGGAATTCTGCAGGCAGGCCAAGCCGGCCTCGATGGGGTGCGCCGGTTGGTCGATGCGGCCCAAGGCAAGATCGACGACATGCGCGCGGCGGGCGCGATCCACGATCCGGACTTGGTTCGCTACCGTCCGCCGATCCCCAAACCCGGCCTCATCCTCTCCGTCGGCATGAACTACGCCAAACATCTGGCGGAGATGAACACGCCGATCCCGAAGGAGCCGGCCGCCTTCATCAAGGTGCCGACCTCGCTCAATGGCCACGGCGAGCCGATCCGCCTGCCCGCCGGTCATGCCGACATGGTCGATTTCGAGGGCGAGCTCACCTTCGTCATCGGCCGGAGCTGCCACCAGGTGTCCGAGGCCGAGGCGATGGACTGCGTCGCCGGCTACACCATCGCCAATGACGTTTCGGCGCGCGACTGGGTCCCCGCAGTCTTCACCGTGGAAGGCACCATGCCGGCGATCCACGCCTGGGAGAAGAACATCCTCGGCAAGAACTATCCGGGTTTCACGCCGATGGGACCGGTGATCGTCACCAAGGACGAGATCGACGATCCGGCGGCCCTCCACCTCGTCACCAAGCTCGACGGCGAGGTCATGCAGGACACGCTGACCGAGCTCGTCTTCCCGATCCCGAAGCTCATCGCCTATTACTCGCAGTGGTACCGCTTCAGCCCCGGCGACGTGGTGACGACCGGCTCGCCCGAGGGCGTCGGCTTCGGGCGCGATCCCAAGGTCTTCATGAAGCCCGGCCAGACCATCGAGGTGACGGTCGAGGGCATCGGCACGCTCTCGAACCCGGTGGTCGCGGGATAAATTGTTGAAAATGCAATGATTGAATTTGCGAACAACTCGCGTAAGATGGCGAAAAGGCCCGCCGCCGTGGGCCCAAAAGAACGCGAAGCCGCAACGCGAAGCTAGGGAGTAATGCAATGGCCGACGCTCAAGCTCAGACCAAACCCGAGGACCGCCCCACCCCCGTCATAGAGAAAGCGGCCGATCCCGTCCTCAAGCTCAAGTTCCTCTCGCACGGCACGCTGGAGAGCCGCGACCTCGAGAAAGCGCGCGAGTTCTACACCGAGTTTCTCGGCCTCGAGGTCGTGCGCACCAGCCCGATCTCGTTGCTGATCCGCCTCGGCGGCCCCAACACCATCGCGGTGGTCGAGCAGAAGCGGAAGAGCTCGGAGATGACGATGCTCAACCACAACGGCATCGATGTCGAGACCGAGGCCGAGGTCGACGAAGCGCACAAGAAGGTCGTCGAATACGCCGAGAAATACGGCCTCAAGAAGATCAGCAAGCCGCTGGTCCAGCACGGCACCTACAGCTTCTACTTCTGGGACAGGGACGACAATGCCTGGGAGATCCTGACCAATCCGCAAGGCGGCTATTCGTGGCTGTTCGAGCGGGGCGATCAGGAGGGCAAGGGCCACATGGACAAGAGCTTCGACCGGCCGACCAACTAGGCGCCCGTCACCGATAGTCCAACGACAAGTCCGGCTGCGGACCGCGCCGCATTAGCGGCCGCGTAGGCGTTGCCTTATGCCGCCGCGCTCGCGGCCCGTCCTTCGTAAAGATCGCGGCCCGCGGGAAGCGCGCGGATCTTGGCGTCGGCGATCGGACGCTTCAGCATCCAGAACCCGCAATCGGGATGGATGTATGTCACACGTCCCGCCCCCAGCAGCTTCTCCGCGCGCTCGATCGCGCGGGCGATCTCGTCGGCGCTTTCGACCTCGGTCGCCTTGATGTCGACGACGCCGATGCCGAGCCCGATCTCCGGCTTCAAGTCTCGGAACGCGACCAGCTCCTCCGGCGGCCGGTGCGCCACCTCCATCACGATATGGTCGGCATGCAGCGCGTTCAGATAGCCGATCAAGCGGTCCCAGGTGCCGCTCTGGATCGACTGGCCGCCGTAATTGCCGAAACAGAGATGCACCGCCGGCGTTCCTTTGACGGCGTCGAGCACGCGGTTGATCGCATCGGCCGCCCAGTCGGATTCCTCGGGGCTGCCCGGTAGGTTCGCCTCATCGACCTGCACCACGTCTGCATCGACGTGGCGGACCTGCTCGGCCAGCACGTCGGCGATCGCATTGGCCAGGGCCGGCAGCGCGCCGTAATGCCGGTCCACTAGCGTCTTGGCGAGCATGTGCGGGCCGGTCAGCGTGAACTTGAGCGTCCGGTCGGTCAGCGTGCGCGCCAGGCGGCAGGCGCCCGGCAGGTCGAGCGTGCCCGACGTAATCGGCCCGTCGACCACGGCGGGCGGGCGCTTGCGGAACTGCATGCCCGCCTGCTCGCGGTACTTGGTGAGCTCCGCGAAGCTGATCTCGGTCGAGATGCCGCCCATCGGCTTCACGAAATACTCGATCATGCCGTTGGTCTCGGGATGGTTCGGATCGAAACGGGAGAGCTCGCCGTCGCAGACGACGTCGATCCCGGCCTGCTCCTGGGTGTGGAGCACGACCCGCGTCGCATCGGCCAGCGCCTGTTCGGAGGGATTGTTGACGAGCCAATCCGGCACCGGATAGGAGCCGACCACGGTCGTCTTGATCCTGGATGTGCGCTCCGCCATGGGTCCCCTCCCGCTATGCGTTTGCCCGCCGCATTGACCGTCAAATTGGCAGGAATTCGCGGGCCGAACAACCTTGGCAAGGCGGGCCTCCCGTGGCGAAATAGGGGCTGAAACAAAGCCTTGTCGCAGCGGCGTCGGGAAAGACCGGCCGGACCGCGCGGGCCGACCTCCAGACCAGACGGGATCAGAGAATGAGCAACCACGATCCGGCAGACATGCCCACGGGCTTCGCCGACGAAGAGGAACTCGAAGAGTTCATGACCCGGCCGTCCGAAGCGCTGGTGCGCGATCTGGAGAGCGTTCCAGGCGACATCATCATCCTCGGCGTCAGCGGCAAGATGGGCCCGACCCTGGCGCGCATGGCCAAGCGCGCCGTGCCCGACCGGCGGGTCATCGGCGTGGCGCGCTTCTCCGATCCGGCGATGGCGGAAAAGCTCCAAAGCTGGGACGTCGAGACCATCACCTGCGATCTGGCGGACCGGGACGCGGTGGCGGTGCTGCCCAAATGCCCGAACGTGATCTTCATGGCCGGCCGCAAGTTCGGCACCGCGGGGGCGCTCTCGCTCACCTGGGCGATGAACGTGGCGGTGCCGGCGATCGCCGCCGAGGCCTTCCGCGACAGCCGCATCGTCGTCTTCTCCAGCGGCAACATCTATCCCTTTGGCCCGGTCGCCGCGGGCGGGTCAATCGAATCCGATCCACCGCAGCCGGTCGGCGAATACGCCCAGAGCTGCCTCGGCCGCGAGCGCATCTTCGAGCATTACTCGGAGAAATATGACACGCCGGGCCGCAACATCCGGCTGAACTACGCCATCGACATGCGCTACGGCGTGTTGCGCGACATCGGCGAAAAGGTCTTCGAGGGCGAGCCGATCGACCTCACCACCGGCAGCGTCAACGTGATCTGGCAGGGCGACGCCAACAGCCACATTCTGCGCTGCCTTGCGCATTGCACCACGCCCGCCTCACCGCTCAACGTCACCGGGCCGGAGACCGTGAGCGTGCGGGCTATCGCGCTCGCCTTTGGCGAACGCTTTGGCAAGGAACCGGATTTCGTCGAGACCGAGTCCGACAAATGCTGGCTGGTCAATGCCGGCGAGGCGGCGCGGCTCTTCGGCAATCCGAGCGTGCCGCTGCTCAAGATGGTCGACTGGATCGCCGACTGGCTGCAGCGCGGCGGCAGCGACTACGGCAAGCCCACCGGCTATGGCAGCCGCGACGGCAAGTTCTAGATGCCCTCTGCGGCCGGGCTCCGGCAGCTCGATCTCACCCCCGCCGATGCGGCGGATGGCGTCGCGCTGTCGACGCGGATCGGCTGGAACCAGGCGCTGCCCGATTGGGACTACATGCTGGCGGCGGGCGAGGGGGTCGGGCTCCGGGCCGCTGACGGCACGCTTGTCGCCAGCGCCATGGCGCTCCCCTACGGGCGGTTCTCCTGGATCTGCATGGTTCTCGTCGATCCGGACTACCGGCGGCAGGGGCTTGCGACCAAGCTGATGGATGCCGTCGTCGCCCGCCAGGAGGCGGCCGGGCGCGTGCCCGGGCTCGACGCCACGCCCGATGGCCGCGAGGTCTATCGCCGCATCGGTTTCGAGGAGGATTACAGGTCCGGTCGCTACCGCGCCGAGCAGGTGGATCTAGGAGCCGCCGATCTGCCCGATCTGCCGAACGTGACGATCCGCCCGCTGCAGGAAAGCGACCTGCCGGCGATTGCCGCGATGGACGAAGCGGTCTTCGGCGGCGACCGCAGCGCACTCTTGAAACACCTGCTGACCCGCGTTCCCGGCGCGCCGCACGGCGCCTGGCGGGGCGGCGATCTCGCCGGCTACGTCTTCGCTCGTGAGGGCAGGGAGGCGCATCAGGTGGGGCCGCTTGTCGCGAACAACCCGGATGTTGCCATCGGCTTGGCGCGGGCGGCGCTCGGCGGGATCGACGGGCCGGTCTATCTCGATGCGCCGGATGCGCAGGCCGAGTTCGTTGCCTGGCTCGCGTCGAGCGGCTTTGCCTTGCAGCGGCCCTTTTTCCGGATGTATCGCGGCCGCGCGGAGGGCTTCGACGATCCGGCGCAAATCTACGCGATAGCCGGCCCCGAGCTGGGCTGACCGGTCAGCCGGCGAGCGCGGCGATGCGTTGCGCGGCGGGGACTGGGATCCAGTCACCCTCCAGCCCCAGGTCATGGAAGATTGTCTGCGCAGCGTTGTAGGCCGGCAGGCCGGTAATATTGCCGCCCGGATGCGAGGCCGAGCCGCAGAGATAGAGCCCCTCGAAACAGGTCCGGTAGTCGCCCGCGCCTTCGAACGGCCGGTGGTAGCCGACCTGCCCGTCGCTGAAGGCGCCGATCAGCAAGTCGGCCGAGCGCATGTTGGGGAAGTCGCGCTCGACGTCGAGCGGGCTCCGTGTGAAGCCGCCGAGCACGGCGTCGGCGAGGTTGGGCGCGTGCTTCGTCCAGAGCGCCAGCATGTCGTCGCCGTGGGCGTCCTTCACCGCGTCCCATCCGGCGGGGTCGCCATTGAGCGCGTAGGGCAGCTTCTCCCACATGAAGGCGCTGTGCTTGCCGTCATGGCTTTGGCTCGGATCGAACTGCGACGGGCATGTGCCCCACATCACCGTTGGCGGGATCGTGCCCGCCTCGTGATGGGCGACGATGTCGTTGAACTGGTCGACATGGTCGAGGCCGAGGATGGTCATGAAGGGCTGTGTGAGTTCCGGATGGCGCGCGGCCGCCGCATAGGCCGGCGGTTCGCTCAAGGCGAGGTTGAGGGCGAAGAGCGGCGCCAGCAGGTTGTAGCGGAAACCCTCCGCCTTCTCCCGCCACCCGGATGGCAGCAGGTCGGCGTCGATCAAATCGAGGAACGTCTGGTGCGGGTTGAGCGAGGAGGCGACGAGCTGCCGCGCGCCGATCCTTTTGCCGTCCGTCGTCTCAACGCCCGTTACGCGCCCGCCCTCGACGATGAGGCGCTTGGGGGTCGTGCCGGTCGCGATCTCGCCCCCGGCCGCTTCGGCCGCTTTCGCAAGCGCCCGGCCGAGCGCGACCGATCCGCCCGCCGACATCTGCGCCTTGGCGGGGTTCGCCAGCAGGAAGGCGATGTGATGGCCGAAGCCTTTGATGCGCAGATCGACCTCGCGCAGGCCATTAAAGAACAGCAGGCCCGCCTTGACGACCGGGCTCTCGAACTCCCGGTGCACGAAGTCGAGGGGCGAGAGCGCGCTCACCTCGAGCAGCCGGCGCCCTTCGGCGCTCTTCTCCAGGAGCGCGCGGCGTTCGGCGGGCGGGATCGGCGGGGTCGTCGCCTCGGGGATCAGGATGTTCTCGACGACCGGGCCGAACTCCTCGAACCAACGTTTGAGCGTCGCCGCGTCGCGCTCGCACACCTGGGCGAAGGACGCCACCGTGCGCTCGATGTCGGTCCACCATTCGAGCACGCCGCCGTCGCCCGTCAGCATGGCGACGTTGAGCTCGGGCTCGATCAGGCGCGCGCCATGCGCCTCGAGCGCGAGGTCACGGTACCACGGCATCGTGGTGATGGCGCGCAGGAAGAAGGCGTGGGTGTTGTGGAAGAGGCCCGGATGGCGCGGGTCTTCCAGCGCCGCGAGGCCGCCGCCCGGCTCGTCGCGCCGTTCGATCGCCAGGGTCGAGAGCCCGGCGCGCGCGAGATAGCTCTGTAGAATCAGGCCGTTATGCCCGGCGCCCAGGATGATGGCGTCGTAGGTGGCATCGAAGCTTGCGCTCATGGCAGGCGGTGTGCCGCCGCGGCGGCCCGGTTACCCGGGCCACCGCGGCGGCCAAACCGATCAATCGAACGCGGATTTGCGGTTGATCTTCGGCATCTTGATCGACTTGTCGAGGAACTCGTTGGTGTAACGCTTCTCGATGTCGAACTTGGTGTCGATCTTGAAGTAGGTGTTGATCAGCTCGTGATCGGCCTTCATGCGGGCCGGATCGAAATAGCCGAGCGCCACGGTGCGCGAGACCTTGTCGCTCATGAGCTCGGTCACCAGGCCCCAGTTCTCGGTCTCGTTGGCGACCTTGAGGCCCTTGTTGGCTTCGACCAGCGCCGCGATGCACGGGGCCGGCGTCTTCACGCAGGCGGCGAAGGCCCGCTGCGTCACCTTCACGAAGGCACCCACGGTCTTCTTGTGCTTTGCGAAATAGTCGGCGTTGACGATGATCGAGTTGCCGTAGGGGTTGATGCCGTACTTCTTCCACGGGAAGAAGCCCATATCGGCGCCGAGCTCGCGCTTGAAGATGTGGTGGATGTTGTAGAAGGACGTCGTCGCGTCGATTGACTTCGCCTTCAGCGCCGCCAGCTTGGCGTTGGGCTGGATGTTCACCCACTTCACGGGCGGGCCGCTGACGCCGACCTTCTTGGCGAGCGCCGGCCACATCTGACGCGCGGCGTCCCATGGCGGATTGCCGATCTTCCGGCCGGCGAGATCCTTCGGGCCCTTGATGCCCGAGCTCTTAAGCCAGTACATGCCGTAGGGCGAGTTCGCGTAGATGTTCATCACCGCGACCATCTTGGCGCCCTTGCCCATGGTGACCAGCGCCGTGCCCAGATCGGCGAGGCCGATCGGGTTCTTGCCCGCGCCCGTGCGGCGCGAGGACATGGCCGAGCCACGGCCCTGCTGGATGTTGAGGTCGATGCCGGCCTTTGCATACATGCCGGTTTTCTTGGCCCAATAGTAAGGCGCGTGATCGCCGCCGGCGATCCAGTTCAAGATGAAGTCGACCTTTTCCGCGGCGCCCGCCGCGCCGGCGCTCAGGCTACAGGCCACCGTGATGGCCAGAGCCGAAACTTTATGTCGCCCGATCATGCTCGTCCCCTTTCCCTTTAGTGTGATTGCTTGGTCCGTATTTTCGTCGTTTGTTAAGCGTTGATCCCGGTTGCCGCCCGCCAAGGCCCAACGCCGAATTGTCACGCGATCTATCCCTTAAGTAACCAGTCAGATACAAAAAACTAAGCGTTTCGGCGGAGGCCGACAAGCATGTTGTTGCGCTGGCCAAATACCGGTTCCGTCACTCCATGCCGAGCAGCTGATAGATCCGGCGGGTATAAGTGCCGAAGCGCTCATGGGTCTTCATGTCGAGGGTGCGCGGCTGGGGCAGGTCGATCTCTATGCGGTCGGCCATGCGCGCCGGCCCCGCCGTCAGCACGACCACTTTCGTGCCCAGGAACACCGCTTCGGTGATGCCGTGGGTGACGAAGAGGATGGTCTTGCGGCTCTGCTCCCAGATGCGGAGCAGCTCCAGGTTCATCTTCTCGCGGGTCAGCGCGTCGAGCGCGCCGAAGGGCTCGTCCATCAGGATCAGCTTAGGGTCGTGCACCAGCGAGCGGGCGATGGCGGCGCGCTGCTGCATGCCGCCGGAGAGCTCGTAGGGGTATTTCTGCTCGTGGCCTTCGAGGCCGACCATCGTCAGCAGCTCGCCCGCGCGGTCCTTCGCCTCGCCCATGGGCAGGCCGAGGATCTCGGCCGGCAGCATGACGTTCTCCAGCACCCGCCGCCACTTGAGCAAGAGCGGCGCCTGGAACACCATGCCGATGTCGCGCGCCGGATCGAAGTCGCTGCCCGCACCGCCGATGGTGACCGTGCCGCCGTCATGCGCGAAGAGACCGGCAATAATCTTCAAGAGCGTGGTCTTGCCGCAGCCCGACGGGCCGACCAGCGAAACCAGCTCGCCCTCGTTCACATCGAAGGTCGCGTCGGAGACGGCGAGAAACTCCTGCTTGCGCGCCCGGAAAACCTTGCGCACGCCGTCGAGCCGAATGAAGGGCTCGGCCCCCATCAGACGGTTTCCACCCGGGCGTCGCGGACCACGAGGATGCGCTCCATGACCAGTACGATCAGATAGAGCACGACGCCCACGAGGGTGATCAGCAGCACCGACATCATCATCGCCGCCGTATCGAGGGTGACCTGCACCTGGCCGATCAGATAGGCGAGCCCGGAATCCGAAGCGATGAACTCGCCGACCACCGCACCGGCCACGGCGAGGACGACGGCCACTTTCATGCCGGAGAAGATGTAGGGCAATGAGCCCGGCAGCTGGATCTTGACAAAGACCTGCCAGCGCGTGGCGCGAAGCGTTTTGACCAGGTCGATCAAATCGGGCTCGATCTCACGCAGCCCGCGGGCGGTCGTGATCAGAATGGGCAGGAAGCTGATCGAGAAGGCGATGATGGCGTTGGTCGTGGGGCCATAGTCGAACCAGACGATGATGAGCGGGCCGAGCGCCACCTTGGGGATCATGTTGAGGCTGACGACGAGCGGCATCAGCAGGTCTTCCACCATCTTGAACCAGGAGAAGACGAGCGCGAGGCCGACCCCGACCACGACGGCCAGGAAATAGCCGCCGAAGATCTCGATCGTGGTGATGACGGTATTGTCGAACCAGGGATAGGTATCGAAGAGCGACATCAGCGTCGCATAGGGCGAGGCGATCACGAATTTCGGGATATCGCCCAGCTTGACGACGAGGTACCAGATGAAGACGACGGCCAGGTGAACGCCAATGATGGCGCTCCAGCGCATGGCCGTGTCAGCTCCTGTTTTCACAGTCATTCAGCTCCCCTACGCGTCGCACGCTTCTCTCAACTTGGCCGGCTGCCGCTTGCTTGCTGGTCTTAGTCTTTCAGCCATCTATCCAGGTTTTCGGCCACAAAGTCATCGTCATTCAAATGCGGGTAGTCGCGGCAGACCCGCTCGATCTCCTGCGCCTGGCCGGGGCTCAGCGTCTCGTCCGGGTTAAGACACCAGATGCCGTCGAGCAGGCCCTGGCGGCGCAGCACCTCGTGCATCCCGGCGATGCAGCCGCGGAAGTCGTTCGCCGCGTCGAAGAAGGCGGCGTTGCAATCTGTGATCTGGCCGGCGAGGGCCAGCAAGTCCTGGTCGATCCGGTCCGCCTTGACCGCCGCGTGGATACGCTCAAGGAGCGCCACGACCGAATGAACCCAGACGCTCCAATGTCCGAGCAACCCGCCACGGATCCGAATGTCGACCGGCGCGCCGTCGCGCATCACGCGATAGGGCGTCACGAGGTCGGCGACGATGGCGTCGTCATTGCCGGTGTAAAGCGTGATCCGGTCTTCGGCTCCTGCGGCGACCACGCCGCGCACCACGTCGAGCGTCTTGTAACGATTGAAGGGCGCCATCTTGATGCCGACGACGTTATCGATCTCGGCGAACCGGCGCCAGAAGGAGAAGGGCAGCTCGACCCCGCCCACCGCCGGCTGCAGATAAAATCCGACCAGCGGCATCGCTTCGGCGACGCGCGCGCAGTGCTCGACGATCTCGTCCTCGCTGGCGCCCTTGAAGGCGGCGAGGCTCAGCAGCACGGCGTGGTAGCCGAGCCCGCGCGCGATCTCGGCCTCTGCGACCGCCTGGTTGGTGCGGCCGACGGCGCCGGCGATCATGAAAGGCTGCGTCTCGCTCCACGCTGCTGCAGTCTCGGCGGCGAGTTTGAGGACCGTGTCATAGAGCCCCGCCTCGCGGATCTCGAACTGCGTCGTGTGCACCCCCACCGCGAGCCCGCCCGCGCCGGCATCGAGGTAATAGCGGGTGAGGGCGCGCTGGCGTGTCGCGTCCATCTTGCGTTCGGCGGTGAGCGCCAGCGGATGCGCGGGGATTACCGTGCCGCGTCGAAAGACATCGAGCGCGTCTTCAGGGATATCTGCAATCCGCCCCGCCATCGCGTCTCACACCACCGTCCGATGGCGTTCGATGCAGGTCGTCAGCACCTCGTCCGCATCACGGGTCCACCAATTGTTGACCGAGAAGATCTCGACCTCGGACAAGCCGTCGTAGCCCGTCGCCTCGACCCAGCCGCGGATGCGCGGGATGTCGATCACGCCGTCGCCCATCATGCCGCGGTCGAGCAGGAGATCGGTGGTCGGCACCAGCCAGTCGCAGACATGGAAGGCGAGGATGCGGCCCGCCGCCCCGGCCCGCGCGATTTCGGCCTCGAGTTCGGGGTCCCACCAGAGGTGATAGATGTCGACCGCAACGCCGACGCCCTCGCCCAGCGCCTCGCACAGGTCATTGGCTTGTTTGAGCGTGTTCACGCAGGCGCGGTCGGCGGCGTACATCGGATGCAGCGGCTCGATGGCGAGCGGCAGGCCGACCTGGCGCGAGTATTCGAGTGTCGCTGCGATGCCGTCCTGCACCTGTTGCCGCGCGTCGGCGATGTCCTTCGAGCCTTCGGGCAGCCCGCCGACCACGAGAACCAGGCACGCCGCCCCGATCTCGGCTGCGTCGTCGACCGCTTGCCGGTTGTCGTCGATGGCGGCCTGGCGACCCACTGCGTCCACTGCCGGGAACATGCCGCCCCGGCACAGCCCGGTGACGCGGAGACCCGCATCCTTGATCAACTTGGCCGCCTTCGCCACGCCGCATTCGGCGAGCTTGTCGCGCCAGGGCGATATGCCGCCGATCCCGTGGCGCTCGCAGCCGGCAATGCACTCCTCGAGCGTCCACTGCTTGCTCACCGTCGCGGTGTTGAGCGACATGAGGCGAGCGTCGTGGCTGAAGTCGCGCATGGATCTCGTACTCAGGCGATGCCGCGCACGGCGAGCACCGCGCGCATGCGTGTCGCCGCCGTGTCGGGGTCGGCGAGCAGCCCGGCGCGGTCGGCGAGGCGGAAGAGCTCGGCCAGATGCAGCGTCGAGCGCGTGCTCTCCTGGCCGCCCACCATGGTGAAGTGATCCTGATGCCCGTTCAAATAGGCCATGAAGACGACGCCGGTCTTATAGAAGCGCGTCGGCGCCTGGAAAATGTGGCGCGACAGCGGCACGGTCGGCTCGAAGATGCGGAAATAGCCGTCCATGTCCTGCTTAGCCATGGCCAGGAGCGCGGCGCTCGCGGCCGGTGCGATCGCATCGAAGATGCCCAGAAGCGCGTGGCTGAAACCCTCCTCGTCGCCCGCGATCAGCGTCGGGTAGTTGAAGTCGTCGCCGGTATACATGCGCACGCTCGCCGGCAGGCGGCGGCGCATGGCGATCTCCTTCTGGTCGTCGAGCAGCGAGATCTTGATGCCGTCGATCTTATCGGCGTGGTCGGCGAGGATGGCGAGGCAGGCCTCCATCGCCGCCATGTGATCGTCGTCGCCCCAATAGCCTTCGAGCGCGGGGTCGAACATCTCGCCCAGCCAGTGGATCAGCACCGGCTCCTTCACCTGGGAGAGGATGCGGCTATAGACTGTGGCGTAGTCGGCGGGCCCTGTTGCGCAGGCCGCAAGCGCCCGGCTGGCCATCAGGATGATGCGCCCGCCCGCCGCCTCGACGCTCTCGCACTGCTCTTCGTAGGCGCGGATCACGTCGTCGAGCGTCACGTCCGGGCCAGGCGTCAGATGGTCGGTGCCGGCGCCGCAGGCGATCAGGGCGTCCGGACCATGCGCCTTGGCCGCGGCGACCGAGTGCTTGATCAGCTCGAGCGAGGTCGGCCAGTCGAGCCCCATGCCGCGTTGCGCCGTGTCCATGGCTTCGGCGACGCCCAAACCCAGCGACCACAGATGCTCGCGGTAGGCGAGCGTCGCCTCCCAATCGAGCGCGGTGTCGAGCCAGGGGTCGTTGTCGGCCATCGGGTCGTTGACCACATGCGCGGCGGAATAGGCGATGCGCGGCAAGGCGTCCGCCTTGGCCGGCGTGAAGGCGAGGGGCTGCGAAAGCGCGTAACTTTCGATCCGGCCGTCCGCGGTTGGCAAATTGATCGCGGTCATGCGCCTAGCCCTCCAGGTCGGGGACGTCCATCCAGCGTCGCTCGGCCCAGCTCTTCATGCCGAGCTCGGCGAGCTGCACCCCCTTGGCCCCGGACAGTAACGTGTATTCCCAGGGCGCGTCCTCGTAGACGTGGCGGATGAACATCTCCCACTGCATCTTGAAGCCGTTTTCGGGCGGCGTGTTGTCGGGCACCTCCTGCCAATGGTCGTGGAACTTCATCGCCTGCGGCACGTCGGGGTTCCAGACCGGCTTCGGCGTGTTGACCCGCGACTGGGAGACGCAGCGCGTGAGCCCCGCCACCGCAGAGCCGTGCGTCCCGTCGAC
Source organism: Alphaproteobacteria bacterium (assembly GCA_037387885.1). Taxonomy (GTDB): domain Bacteria; phylum Pseudomonadota; class Alphaproteobacteria; order JAPULJ01; family JAPULJ01; genus DATKZM01. The sequence continues at coordinate 31,985 of JARRKQ010000010.1, forward strand.
ATGGAAGGTTACCAGATCGTCGCGCCGCACGCGGGTGCACCAGGACGAGTTGATCTGCGCGATCACGCCGCCCTCGAGCTCGAAGACGGCATAGGCCGCATCGTCGGTATCGGCGTCGTAGCGTTTGCCCTCCTCGTCCCAGCGCTCGGGGATGTGGTTGGCGCCGGTGCAGCTCACCGCCTTCACGGGCGCGATGGTGTGGTCGAGCACGTAGCGCCAGTGGCAGAGCATATCGAGGATGATCCCTCCGCCGTCCTTCTTGCGGTAGTTCCACGACGGCCGCTGCGCTTCCTGCCAGTCGCCCTCGAAGACCCAATAGCCGAACTCGCCGCGCACCGAGAGGATGCGCCCGAAAAAGCCGGCATCGCGCAGCATGCGGAGCTTCATCAGCCCAGGCAGCGAGAGCTTGTCGTGGACGACGCCGCTCTTGATGCCGGCCGTCTTGGCGGCGGCGACGAGCTCCATCGCGCCGTCGAGCGTCTCGGCGATCGGCTTCTCAGTATAGATATGCTTGCCGGCCGCGATCGCCTTCAGCAAGATCTCTTTGCGGAGCTGGGTGGAGGCGGCATCGAAGAACAGCGTGTCGTCGGCGTTCTCCAGCGCCGCATTGAGATCGGTTGTCCAGCGGTCGACCCCGTGCGTCCGCGCCAGCGCCTCGACCTTGCCCGGATTGCGCCCGACGAGGATCGGATCGGGCATCACCCTATCGCCGTTCTTGAGCGCGACCCCGCCCTGCTCTTGGATCGCCAGGATCGAACGGATGAGGTGCTGGTTCGTGCCCATGCGCCCGGTGACGCCGTGCATGATGACGCCGAGCCTGATCTCCGACATGTCGTGTTCTCTCCCCTAACCGTTACCCGTCCCGTCTACACGCAGATAGCCGAGGATGAAATCGATGACGTGCGCGCGCCGCTCGTCGATCGCGTCCTTGGCGCCGAGCGGCCGCCCGAAGATCGTCGAGAGCGTGTACACGTTCGAATGATAGAAATAGCCGACCCCCGCGATCGAGATGTAGAGCTGCACCGGATCGACCCCGTTCCGGAACACGCCCGCCGCCACGCCGCGGTCGAGGATCGCCTTGATCTGCGCGGTCAGCGGCATGTGCATGTCGCGGATCGCGGGCAGCGTCTTCAGATGCGCCGCCTCGTAGAGGTTCTCGGTGTTGAGCAGCTTGATGAAATGCGGGTTGCCGAGGAAGTAGTCGAAGGTGTAGCGGACCAGCTCGCGCATCGCCGCGATGGGGTCCAGATCGTCCAGGCGCAGCTCGCGCTCGTGGCTGCGGATATGGCCGTAGACCGCCTCCAGCACATGCACGAAGAGCTGATCCTTGTTCCCGAAGTAGTGATAGATCATGCGCTTGTTGGCGCCGGCGCGCTCGGCGATCGCGTCGACGCGCGCGCCGCTCAGGCCCTGCGACGAGAAGACGTCGATCGCCGCCGCCAGGATCCGTTCCTTGGTCTGCTCGGGATTGCGCTTGGCCACTGCCGCCGCCGGGCTCCGCATCATGGTCGAACGGGTTGTCTCACGCGTAACTAGTCAGTTACTTAGAGCATAGGCCCCCCGGCCCGACAAGAGAGGGAAGCGCATAGAAATGGGCATGGAAAAAGGGCGGCCCCGAAGGACCGCCCCAGCTCGTCGGGATAGAAACGCCGCCAGAAGTTATGTCTGGTGGGCCGATTCACCCGACAAAAGAGACCCATAGGGATGGGTATCTCTCGTCAGGATCGGGCCATTAGCGCCCGGAATCAGCCAGCGAGAGCACCCAGCCGGCCATGCGAGACTTGGCGTTCTGGATGTCATCGGCGCTGAAGAAATCCTCCGGCTTCACCTTGTCGACCGGATAGACGGGGCGCAGGAAGTCGTTCTCGTAGCCGAAGGGCACGGTGGCGTCGATGCCCATGCCGCCCTCGAAGCGCGTATTGGCGGCGGTCCATTGCTCGCCGCCCGCGGTCATGCGCTCCGACGGCATGAAGGTCTGGCCGCGGCCGCCGGGGATCGGGTTCAGGATGTCGATCTGCGGGTTCACGCGTGTGGTGAGACACCACATCACGTCGTCCATCGAATAGGGATCGACGTCCTCGCTCACCGCGATCGCCAGGCGCATGCCCTGCGAGGTCGAGAGGATGGCGCCGAGGAAGTTGCGCTGATAGCCCTCCTCGATCTTGTTGTTCTTCTTCACCTGGATGATGCAGCCGCCCCAGTCGGTCATCGAATAGGGGATGACGACGTTCTGGATGATGCCCGGCTGGATGCGGTTGCAAAGCTCGTAGATCGCCGCCTCGCGCACCGTGGTGTCGATGTTGTGGTCGTCCAGCATGTGGACACCGAGGCAGAAGATGATCGGCTTGGAAGCGGGCTCGCGCGTCGTCACCGCGGTGACGTGGAAGGTGGGCGCCTTGTAGGACTTGCCCATATAGCCCGCCCATTCCGGGTGGAAGTGATAGCGGCCCTGAACGTCGGCCTCTTCCGCCTCGCCGGTCTCGTAGCGGCGGTCGGTGGTGTCGATATAGCCTTCGAGCACCACTTCGGCGTCGGCGAGCGCCATCGCGTCGACCGTGCGCGCCTTGACCATACGGATCGGCGAGCCCTGCACGGCGCCGGCGACGCCGATCTCGTCGCAGCCCGTCGGCAGGATGACGTAGTCGAAGCCCGCACCCGCGAGCAGCGTGCATGCCGGGGGAACGCCGAAGCAGACGGTCAGCGGAACCCTTTCGCCCATGCGGTGGTACTTGCTGACCACCTGCCACATATGCGAGCCGGGCGAGATCTGGAACGTGCCGACATTGCCCCAGCGGAAGTTCATGCGGTTGTAGCCGAGGTCGGTGCCGCCTTCGAAGGTGTCGCCGGTGACGCAGCGGATGCCGGAGCCGACGGTCAGCTCGGGCTCGTAGGTCGTGTGCCGGATCGGCACCATGTGCTCGTTCACGTCGGTCGGATTCTCGATCACGACCTCCTGGCACGGCGCCTCGCTCTGCGGGATCTCCACCGGCTTCATCGGGTTGGAGAGGGCATGGGCGAGCCGGCGCACGCGGTCGGGGCTGTCCTTCCAGCCGAACATCTTGTTGATGACGTTGATGTCGCCGAAGAGGTTGGTGACCACCCGGTGGTTGGGCTTGCCCTTGACGTTGTTGAACAGAACCGGGCAGGCGCCGTCGAGATGCTTCTGCAGCCCGGTGACCTGCAGATCGGGGTCGACCTCCGTGTCGGTCTCGATCAGGTCGCCCTGCTCTTTCAGCCATTCGAGCGTGCCGCGAAGGTCCCTGATACCTTCCGCCGCGACGGGATGCTCCGGTTTCATCGTCGGTCTGTTCATCATCGCCTCCCCAAACTTGCATCCACCCCTGCGTGCGGCCAGGGCTGGTGCATCGGATATTTCCTTAGATTTCTAACCATTAACCGTTTGCCGGCTTTGAGTCAATCGTCAAGCGCTCGCACCGCCGGGTCCGTCAGCCTGAACTTTACCAGCGAAACGGTACCGCGAACCATTGCAAATCCGACGGGGCGAGACGGGATGGTTTGCATTGCCGTGATCCGCCTTGATCGATTTAGGGTTCGTTGTCGGTGCCCAATTCGTTAGATTGCGATGAGACGACTGTTTCATCCGATAGTTGGGTGACCGGTGCGTTGGGACCGGGCGAGTACGTGCGGGGTCTCGATCGCTTTGCGCACGCCCTCGACGAAGAAGGGCGATGAGGGGGATGGGCTTGAGCCAGACCAAGGGTGCGAAACGGGCGGCCTCGAACACGGTCGCGGCGGCGCCGCCGAAGGCGGGCCACTATCCGACGGCCGGGAGCACCGGGTTTCTGGTGCGTGCTGCCAACCGGGCGTTCCAGCGCGCGCTCGAGGAACGGATCACCCGGCACGGCGTCACGCCGGGCCAGTGGTATTTCCTGCGCGTGCTGTGGGAGCAGGACGGCCTCAACCAACGCGAGTTGAGCGGCCAGGTCGGCATGACCGAGCCGACGACGGTGGTTGCGCTCAACAGCATGGAAAAGGCCAAGCTCATCCGGCGCGAGCGCAGCACGTCCGACAAGCGCAAGGTCCACATCTTCCTGACGCCGAAGGGCAAGCGGCTGCGTGGCGTCATGCTGCCCCTGGCCCGCGAGGTGAACGAGGTCGCGGGCCAGGATGTGTCCGAGGCCGACAATGCCGCCCTGCGGCGCGCCCTCACGAAAATGATCGAGAACCTGGAAGCCGACCGAAGCTGACGACTGCGGACGGCGGGCGGACCGCTCAGCCGCTCAGGCACGGTGAGCCTTCGGTATGGCGTTCCGCACCATAAATCGTTAGAATTCTAAACAATCGGAGCGAGCAAGCCGAAGGGCGAAGACCAGGTGGTGGAGTCCGAGCAGACAAGTCACGTCCCGGCCGAGGACGGTCAGGTTCGCGGAGATGGTGATGCACCGCAGCCGGACGCAGTGGCGTCGGGCCTGCTGCGCTTCTGGCTCGAGCGGAATGCAAGGCGCCATCCCGACAAGACGTTCATCCACAGCATCGACCAGGACAAGGCGATCACCAACCGCCAGCTCCTGGAAACGGCGCGGCGGTTGTCGGGCTATCTCGCGGCGGCCGGCATCGGCGCCAACGACCGCGTGGCGCTGCTCTCCAACAATTCGATCGAGCATCTCGCCACCTATCTCGGCGTGATGGCGCACGGCGCCACGATCTGCACCATCAACGTCGAGATGAATGCGGCCTATTTCGAGGACATCTTGACCGGCCTCGCGCCGCGTCTCGTGCTTTACGAGGACGGTGCGGTCGCGGCGGATCTCGCGAAGTCCACGCCCGGTATTTGGCAGGCGCTTGGCGACTGGCAGGCCGAGGGCGGGCGCGGGCTCTTCGCGGCGCTGGCGGAGCGCGGCGACCGGGACTGGTGCGGATGCCTAGGCGTGCGAACCGACGATGCCTGCATCTACTACACCTCGGGCACCAGCGCCCGGCCCAAGGGGGTGGTGCTGAGCTTCGGCGAGCTGATCGACAATATCGAGCCGCTGGCCGACGCCTTCGGGATCGGCGAGGACGACCGCCTGCTCGATTTCCGCTCATACAACTGGGCCTCGGCGCAGATCCTGAGCGGCCTCGCGCCGCTCGCCAGGGGCGCCTCGGTGGTGATGGCGCGGAAGTTCTCACGCAGCCGCTTCTTCGGCTGGATCCGCGACACGCAGGCGACCATCGCCGCCGGCAACCCGACCACGCTCAACATGCTGATGAGCGAAGCCGAGACCATCTCCGGCACGGATTTCCCGTCGCTGCGCTACATCACGTCGAGCTCCGCCCCGCTCACCGCAGTGGAGGCCAAACGCTTCGAAGCACGGTTCGGAATCCCGATCGGCCAGGGTTATGGCACCAGCGAGGCGGGCTGGGTCGCCGGTAGCAACGAAACGTCGCGGCGGCTGGGTAGCGTCGGCAAGCCACTCCCCTATCACGATTTGAAGATCGTCGACGCGGTAGGCAACGCGCTGCCGGCGGGCGAGATCGGCCAGGTCGAGCTCGGCAACGATCCCGCGCGCGACTACCGCTACGTCGACCCGAACGGCGCCGTGAAGGTGCACGCGACCGGGCGCTTCCGCACGGGGGATCTGGGCTATCTCGACGCCGACGGCTATCTCTTCATTACCGGGCGCGAGCGCGATCTGATCATCCGCGGCGGGGTCAACATCGCACCGATCGAGATCGACGGCGTGCTGCTGCAATGTGACGACGTTGCAGAGGCAGCAACGATAGGCGTACCCGATCCGATCTATGGCGAAGCGGTGGTGAGCTGCGTCGTGCGTGCGACGGGCGCCGGGATCACCGAGGACGCGCTTCTGGCGCATTGTGGCGCGTCGCTGCCGGCTTTCAAGGCGCCCACGCAGATCCTCTTCCGTGACGCCCTGCCCAAGACCGAGCGCGGCAAGATCGATCGCAAGGCTTTGATCGCGGACTGGATGCGCGAGAACCCGCCCAAATCCTGATCATCCCCGAGTGACGAGCGGTGTGCTGTAGCCGGGCTCGATCGAGACGTCGATCAGATAGGGCCGGCCATCGGCGACCGCGGTGAGCCCGGTCTCGATCGCCTGCTCCAGCGCCTCCCAGCTCTCGACGGGCCCGTCCGCCTCGACGCCTTGCGCGCGGGCAAGGCCGGCAATGTCGACCGGGGGATCGTCGATGCGCTGGCCGATCCATTTGTTCTCGATGGGCCGGCCGCGCAGCTTCGCCGTCGTTTCCTGATGGATCTCGTCGTTGAAGTTCGACCGGTTGTTGGCGACGATGAAGAGCGCCGGGATCTTGTAGCGCGCGGCGGTCCACAGCGCGGTCACGCCCTGGATGAATTCGCCGTCGCCCATGACCGCGACCGGCAGCCGCCCGGTGCCCTTGAGCGCCAGGCCGACGCCGATGGTGATGCCGGGCGCGCCGCCGAGCCCGGCCCCGCCATCGTGGCCGGTATAGTCGAGCGGATCGCGGAACGGATAGACCGAAGCGTCCCAGCCGAGCGTAACGCGCGTGAGGGTGAGGCGCCGGCCGTCGCGCGCCGCATCGAGCGCGAGGCCGATATCGGTCGTGCTGAGCGGCGCACCGGACGTCCGCTCCGGCTGCGGCGTTTCCGCCGCTTGTGCCGTTCCGGACCAGCGCGATTTCCAGTCCAGCCGCGCCTCGATCACGGGCAGGAGCTGGGCGACGAACCGGTCGGGGTCGGCGTGCACCGTGAGATCGCTCGGCGGCAGGCCGAAATAGTCCATCGACCAGCCGTTATGCGCATGGATATCGACGCTGCACGAGATCACCTTGGCCGCCACGTCCTTGCCGAGGCCGGCCGATTTGAAGCTGCCGTCGAGATCGACCCAGTCGAGCGACAGGATGGCATCGGCTTCCTTGATCGCAGCGTTCCGGTCCTCGCGCGGCCACAACGACGGCGCGCCGACATGCAGCGGGTGGTCGGTTGGGAAGGTCGCCGCGATCTTGATATCGGTGATGACGTTTGCGCCCAAAAGCTCGGCCAGGCGCCGCCGCGCATCCCAGTCGTCCTGGCCGCGCGACATGCGGCCCATCATGATCAGCGGCGTCTTGGCCGCGAGCAGGAAATCGGCGGCGCGCTCGACGGCCTCACTCGACGCCGCCTGCGGCTCGCCCGGCGCGAAGCGCTCGACGTCGGGTATATCCAGCGGCTCGTCGAGCTCGCTCTCCTGCAACCCCGCATCGAGGCAGAGATAGACCGGGCCTTGCGGCGGCGTCCGCGCCATCACCGCGCCGCGCAGCAGCGCCTCGACCAGCGCTTGCGGCGAACGCGGCTCGTCGTCCCACTTGGTGAAGTTGCGCAAAAGCGCGCCCTGATCCTTGGAGGTATGGATCCAGTCGATCCAGGGTCGCCGCTTCTGGGCATCGACCGGCCCCGTCGCGCCCAGCAGATAGACCGGCATGCGGTCGCACCAGGCGTTGAAGACCGACATGAGGCCGTGCATCAGCCCGACATTGGAATGGACGACGGCCGCCATCGGCTCGCCGGTCACCTTCGCGTAGCCGTGGGCGATCGCGATCGGATGGTCCTCGTGCAGGCAGAGCAGCATCTGTGGGTCGCGGTTGCCGAGGTAATTCACCAGGCTGTCATGCAGCCCGCGATAGCTGGCGCCCGGATTGAGCGCGATATAGCGGATGCCGAGCTTGCGCAGCACCTCCGCCGCGACGTCGCTGACCCAGCCCATGCGGCGGTTCTCGCCCACCGCCGGCAGGTCGAGGTTCTGGATTTCGTTCATTTGGCTGCCTCCCGCCTGCGTGGCGTAATGCCGCGCGTCCCCAGCTTGCTTTCCGGAGAATCGATCATATTTACTCCCACTTTCCTATATGTCTGTCGGGACGCTGGTGCTCTGGAAACGCAGAGGCGCCGCGCCGGCAGAACCGAAACCGGGGGAGTAGATGACGAAGCTGGTGCCGCCGCATGGGGCGGACGAATTGAGGCCTTTGCTGGCGGCGGAGCCGGCCCGGGCGCAGGAGACCAAGCGGGCGGGCGCGCTGCCCAAGATTCCGCTGACTAGCCGCGAGGTCTCCGACCTCTTCATGCTGGGCATGGGCGCCTACACGCCGCTCGACGGCTTCATGGGTGAGGCCGACTGGCGCGGCGTTTGCGTCGATATGCGGCTTTCGAACGGCGTCTTCTGGCCGATCCCGATCACGCTCTCGGCGAGCCAGGAGGCCGCCGACGGCCTCAAGGAAGGCGACGAGGCGGCGCTGGTCGACGGCGAGGGCGGCGATATCCTCGGCATCATCACCGTGCGCGAGAAATACGCGATCGACCGCGCGCTCGAATGCGAGAACGTCTTCCGCACCACCGATCCGGCGCATCCCGGCGTCGCCAAGGTGATGGCGCAGGAGGCGGTGAACATCGCCGGCCCGGTTACCGTCCTGTCCGAGGGCCATTTCCCGCAGACCTATGAGGGCCTCTACCTCCGGCCGGCCGAGACCCGCGCGCTTTTCGAGGAGAAGGGCTGGTCGACGGTCGCCGCCTTCCAGACCCGCAACCCGATGCATCGCAGCCACGAATACCTCGCCAAGATCGCCATCGAGATCTGCGACGGCGTGCTGATCCATCAGGTGCTTGGGGCGCTCAAGCCCGGCGACATCCCGGCCGATGTGCGCGTCCAGGCCATCGACGCGCTGGTCAAGAACTACTTCGTCGAGGGCACCACGATCCAGGCCGGCTATCCGATCGAGATGCGCTATGCCGGCCCGCGCGAGGCGCTGCTGCATGCGGTCTTCCGGCAGAACTTCGGCTGCTCGCATCTGGTCGTGGGCCGCGACCATGCCGGCGTCGGCGACTATTACGGTCCCTTCGATGCCCATCACATCTTCGATACGCTGCCCGAAGGCAGCCTGGTCACCCAGCCGCTCAAGATCGACATCACCTTCTACTGCTACGCCTGCGCCGGCATGGCGACGGCGCGGACCTGCCCGCATGGGGCCGAGGACCGGCTGGCGATTTCCGGCACCCGGCTCCGCGAGATGTTCGCGCAGCACGAAGAGATCCCCGAGGAATACAGCCGCCCCGAGGTGATCGCCGTGTTGCAGGCCTTCTACGACAAAGAAAAAGCCGCCTGAGCAGCGGTTACTGGCGCGAAGCTGGTGACGCTGCGGTTGCCCGCACGACGTCGTCGCGCTCATCGAGCGCCGGCGAGGCGGGCAGGCGGCCCTGCCACTTCACCCAGTTGAAGAAGGTGTGACAGGCAAGGCAGCGGAACATGACCTCCGAGACGCTGCTGCCGAAGAGCGAGACGAGCGTGATATCGGCGCTCTCGCAATGCGGACAGCGGACGTCCTTGAAGTCGTCATCCAACTTTTCAGGTCCTGCGCGCACGGGGGTCTTGCTCATGGATGCACCGCCTCGGGATCCTTGAAGCGGATGACCTCGAAGAGGCGCTCGGAGAGCGGGCCACTGCGCCGGCTCTGCGGGCGCCAATCGGATCCCGGCTCGACCGCGTCCGGCAAGTCCAGCGGCAGGCGGACAACGTCCGCGATCTTGGCAACCTCGCGGGCGAACCCCTCTTTGAGGGCAGACAGTGGAACACTGCGCTGCCCCGCTTCGTGCAATGGATCGTGGCCCGTATCGCCGAACCAGGCGAGCGCCAGCGGGTAGCGCGCGCTCAAGGCTTCGATAAAGGCCTCGCCGCCGCTCTCGGCAAAGAGCGCGGCCCAGCCATTGGCGTATTTGAGGTGAAAGTAGGTCTCCTGGCCGATCTTCTCCGCCAGGCCCGCGAGCGCCCGGTCGGGATGTTTCAGGAAACCCGACATCAGCATCCAGCTCGCCTGCTCGGCCAGATAGATCGAGGCGATGAAATCCTCCCACGACTGCGGCGGCGCGTCGAGCAGGTTCATCGAGGCGATCGCGTCTGCGCCCCGGCCCTGTTCCAAATGCTGGTAGGTGTGGCCGAAATTCACCAGATAGAGATAGAGCGAGCGCGCATGGCCGAGCACGGCGGCCGACTGGCCCAGCAGTGCGGCGAAGTCGGGCAGGCTGCGGCCGTTGTTGACGCACATAACGAACCAGTTGCCCAGCACCAGCTTGGTATCGGCGACGGCCAGCAGGTCGCTCTCCAGCGCCTTGGCGACGGCCGGGTCGAGATCCGCGATCGAGTAGGTCTCCATCTCACACCTCCTTGATCTTGACGCGCTTGTCGTGCTCGGTGACCGAGACGATGGCGTCAGTCGGCACCAGGCACATCTCTTTCCATTTGTGCTGGTCGTAGACGTACCAGGCGCGCACCTGCGCCAGATCGTCGTTGGGCGCCTCGATGCTGCCGACATGGGCGAGCACGTCGTGCGAGTCCTTGCGCGCGAAGACCTCGTAGAACTTGGTCCGATTGCCGCCGATCTCGACCGTGCGATTGATTTGCTTGCGTTTCATATCCGGACCGCCCTCATATCTGGATCCCGTTATCCCGCATGAGCTGCCGGGTTTCGGGCTCGACCATCTCGCGCGACCAGCGGAGGTGAAAGCCCTCGTCGATCTCGACCCGCCTCACGCCCGCCAGCGCGCCGACCGCTTCTTCGACGCGGTCGCGCAGCATGCCGAGGCCCGGGCAGCCGAGGCAGGGCACGCAGAGCTGCACCCGCACCACGCCGTCGGGTGCTACCTCGATCTCGCGCAGCATGCCCATGCGCCGCAGGCTCACCGGCACATGCGGGTCGTGCACGGCCTCGAGCGCGGCGCGCACCGACTGTTCGGTGGGGGCGCTGTCGGCCAGTATGGGGCCGGGCGTGCTCACCAGAGCTCGTCCCCCCAGACCTCGTTCTGCAGCCGCTCGAAGGCCTCGGTCTTGGTCGGCCCGCCCTTCTTCCACTGAGCGAACTTCTCTTCCCAGGTGCAGCCGCCGTAGTCCCAGGTGCCCGTCTCCTCGTCGAGCAGGATGGGCAACTCGTAGTCGAGCACATAGCGCTGTTGCTCTTCGTCGAAATGCGCCGGCACGCGGATGCCGACCTGCTCGCAGAACGGCACCACCTCGGCGAGCCAGCGCTGGCGCAACTCGTCGTTGCTCTGGCCGCGGATGCGGTAGGAGAGCTGGTCGGTGCGGCTCTTCATGAAGTCCGGCGTGCCGAACCACATGACGCCCATCGGGAAGACGAAGTCGACCGCGTCCTGCACGCGTTTGCGCGTCTCCGGCGAGTAGTTCCAATAAAAGCGCGTCCACTTCTCGCCGTGGGCGACGTGGAACATCTCCTCGAAATTCACCTTGCGCAGCGAGCGCGCATAGGGCGCGAAGGAGCAGGACTCCTCCAGGTCGCGGGTGGTCGTGTAGCCGGCCCGGTCGCCCAGCAGCATGTAGACCACGCAGTCGACGTAGTCCTGAATGTCCTGCTGCACGAGATAGAAGGTTTTGAAGTCCTTCGGATCGCGCTCGAAGATCAGCTCGTGGGTCGAATAGCCGAAGTCCTCGAGCATGCGGTACATGACCTGGGCGTGACCCAGCTCATCCTGCATCGCCGTGGCGACGGCGATCTTGGCTTCCAGGTTCGGCCCGACCAGGAGGGGCTTGTAGTACATCCGCAAGGTCGAGAGCTCGAGATCGGCCGCGATGATCATGGTCTGCACCAGGACGTCGCGGTAGCGATCGGTCATCTCGCTCTCGTCCTCGATTTGGTGCCCGGCCTTCACCCGGACCTGGAGGGCGAGCTCGGCCTCATCCTCGGGCTTGGTCTTGAGCGCGGCGTCAGCCATCGTTCGATCCTTTCTTGTCCCCTGCATTGCGGTCCGTATTCGCGCCGTGATCGCGCACGCCGTCCAGCACCGTTAGGCGCATCGCCCGCACGAGGGTCTGTCCGTCGAGCTGGTCGCTGCGGCCGCGGCGCAGCCATTCGAGCAGCATGCCGTCATGGACGGCGACGATGATGCTCGCCTGCTCGGGCGGCGGCGCGTGCGGGGCGAACTCGCCGTTGCGCTGGCCGTCATCGACGACCCGTTCGATCACGGTGTAGATGCGGTCGTAGAGCGCCTGTACCCGCCGCTCGGCAGGGTCGCCGCTGCCGCTGAACTCCTTCGACATCACCACCGGGAGCAGCAGCATCTCTGCGTCCTCGCCGCCGGAGACGGCCTGGCGGTGCAGGAAGGTGACGAGCCGGTCCGCTGCGCTCAGCTCGTCCCGGCTCATGTCCTCGAAGAGCGGGCGGTAGACACGCTCCTCGACGCGGTCGAGCAGCACGTCGAGCAGGCTGCGCTTGTCGTCGAAATAGAAATAGATCGCCGCCTTGGTCAGGCCCGCCCGCTTGGCGATCGCCTCCATCGTGGTGCCGTGATAGCCCTGCGAGACGAAGAGGTGCTGGGCGGCATCCAGGACTGCGCCAATGCTGTGCTCGCGGCGTTCGGCGGCGGACGGTCGTGTCAAGGCCCGCACGGTCATTGGCGAAATTCCACCCCTTCATAGACTGACTGAACGGTTAGTAAATTACTGGAGCGCCCGAATTCATGCAAGCGTTTCCTGTCGCAGGCAGGGCAGGCGCACGCCCGGCGCCTGCGACAGCCCCGCTACTGCAAGGACCCGATGATCTCGCGCGTGCTCGGCATCAGCTCGGCCCCAGCCTTTTCGAAATTCTCGAAGGGCGGGAATTTGAGCCCGTTCTCGGCCATGTATTCGCGCATCTCGGTCAGGTAGCGGTTGACCACCACTTCCGTCGAGTTGTGCTTGAGGCCGTGGGCGAGACAGAACTCGTTGTCGGCGCCCTCGGGCCGGCCGAAACAGCGCTTCACCGCGTTCGGCAGCAGCTCGTTGAAGACCGACTGGAAATGGGCCAGCCGTTCCGGGTCCTTGGCGAACTCGCGCAGATTGTCGACGCCGTTTGAGTAGTGCTCTTCCTCGTCGGCGAGCACCACGCCCATCTTCTCCGCCCAGGGACGGTAGCTCGAATCGGCGTATTCCATGATCTGCTGGCTGCCGCCGCGGTCGACGGTGAAGTTGAAGACCGCGATATGCACCCAGTCGTCGAGATCGAGATGCCAGAACTTGCCGGCGTCGGGCCGTGCCTCGATGATCGCCTCGGCGTCCTCGCCCAGCTCCTCCAGTACGTCGATCAGCATCTGGCTGTGCTGGGCCTCTTCGAAGGTGAACTCCGCCGCC
>JARRKQ010000011.1:0-19493 GCA_037387885.1 Alphaproteobacteria bacterium
GAGGGGAGAGGGAATTAGGACATCGCCCGGCATTTTTTCCCTCTCCCCTTGCGGGAGAGGGCCGGGTTGAGGGGTGTCTGATTAGACCCGTTCGATGATGGTCGCTGTACCTTGCCCGCCGCCGACGCAGAGCGTGGCGAGGCCGGTCTGAAGATCGCGACGTTCGAGTTCGTCGAGCAACGTCCCCAAAATCATGGCACCAGTCGCACCCAATGGGTGCCCCATGGCGATGGCGCCGCCGTTCACGTTCATCTTGGCGTGGTCGACGTTCAACTGGTCCATCAGCAGCAGGACGACCGAGGCGAAGGCCTCGTTCAGCTCCCAGAGATCGATGTCGCCGACTTCCATGCCGGCCTGGGCCAGCACCTTCTTGGTCACGCCGACCGGGCCGGTCAGCATGATCGAGGGCTCCGAGCCGATCGAGGCGAAGTGCTTGATCTTGGCGCGGGGCCTGAGGCCCAGCTTCTTGCCAATCTCCTCGTTGCCGATGAGGATCGCCGCCGCGCCGTCGACGATGCCCGAGGAGTTGCCGGCATGGTGGACGTGGTTGATGCGCTCGACCTCGGGATAGCGCTGCAGCGAGACGGCATCGAAGCCGTAATTCTCGCCCTGCATCTTGAAGGCAGGCTCCAGCGAGGCGAGGTTCTGCATCGTCGTGCCCGGCCGGCGGTGCTCGTCGTGGTCGAGCAGGGTGAGGTCGTTTTGATCCTTCACCGGCACGACGGTGTGCTCGAAATAGCCGCCCGACCACGCCGCCTCGGCGCGCTGCTGTGATTCGATCGCGTAGGCGTCGACGTCGTCGCGGCTGAAGCCGTATTTGGTGGCGATCAGATCCGCGCCGATGCCCTGCGGCACGAAGTAGACCTTGAAGGCGACCGCCGGGTCCTGGTAGTAGGCGCCGCCCGAAGTCATCATCGGGACGCGCGACATCGACTCCACGCCGCCGCCGACGGTGAGCTCGTCCTGGCCGGCCTTCACCTTGGCCGCAGCGAGGTTGACCGCGTCGAGGCCCGAGGAGCAGAAGCGGTTGATCTGCACGCCCGGCACGCTCTCGTCGTAATCGGCCATGATCGCGGCGAGTCGGGCGATGTCGGCGCCCTGTTCGCCCGCCGGCTCGACGCAGCCGAGGATCACCTCGTCGACCTCGGTCGTGTCGAGATCGTTGCGGTCCTTCAGCGCACGCAGGGCGGTCTCGGCGAGCTTGATCGGCGTCACCTCGTGCAGCGCGCCGTCGGGCCGGCCCTTGCCGCGCGGCGTGCGGACGGCGTCGTAGATATAGGCTTCGGTCATGGTCTCGGTTTCCTTCCCTGGCCTGCTTCCATCCTTCGAGGCCGCCGTTGGCGGCACCTCAGGATGAGCACCCGCTCTCTGCAAACAACAATGCTCATCCTGAGGTGCGAGCGGAGCGAGCCTCGAAGGATGGATGCCGGTCTAGAGCGTGCGGGCGATCAATTCCTTCATGATCTCCGACGTGCCGCCGTAGATACGCTGGACGCGGGCGTCGGCCCAGGCGCGGGCGATCGGGTATTCCCTCATATAACCGTAGCCACCGAACAATTGAAGGCACTCGTCGAGCACCCGACATTGCAACTCCGAGGCAGTGAGCTTGGCGATGGCGGCGCTCTCCACGTCGAGATCGCCGGTGTTCAGCAACTCGATGCAGCGGTCGAGATTGAAGCGGGTGTTCTGGAACTGGGAGATCGATTTGCCGAAGGCCTGGCGCTCGCGCGTGTAGTCGATGGTCCATTGCAGCGCCGCCTCGGCGTTCGAGATGCCGCCGATGGCGATCAGCAGGCGCTCGCGCGGCAACTCCTGCATGAGCTGGACGAAGCCCTGGCCCTCCTGGCCGAGCATGTTCTCCGGCGGCACGCGGACGTCCTCGAAGAAGAGCTCCGACGTGTCCTGCGCGTGCAGGCCGATCTTCTCCAGGTTGCGGCCGCGCGCGAAGCCCTCGCGGCCGTCCTCGACGATGAAGAGCGAGGTACCGTGGGCGCCCTTATTCGGATCTGTCTTGGCAACGACGATGACGAAGCCGCAATTCTGGCCGTTTGAGATGAAGGTCTTCGAGCCGTTGATGACGTACTGGTTGCCCTCCATCACCGCGCGGGTCTTCACGCCCTGGAGGTCGGAGCCGGTGCCGGGCTCGGTCATGGCGATGGCGCCGACGCATTCGCCCGAGGCCATCTTGGGCAGCCAGGTCTTCTTCTGATCCTCCGAGCCGAAGTGGAGGACGTAGGGTGCTACGATATCCGAATGGACGGCGAAGTTGGGCCCGGAGATGTTGAGCCGTGCCTGCTCTTCGTTGACGATCGCGGCCATCTTGAAGTCGGCGCCGCCGCCGCCGTATTCCTCGGGCATGTCGCAGCAGAGGATGCCGGCTTGCCCGGCCTTGCGCCAAAATTCCTTTGGCACCTGTCCCTCGCGCTCCCACTGGTCGTGATAGGGCACGACCTCCTTCTCGAAGAACTTGGCGACCGCGTCGCGGAAGATCTCGTGGTCTTCTGAGTAGAGCGTGCGGGGGATCATGGGGCGGGATTCCTTGGGGGTTGGGTACTGTTGGGTGCAGGGTATCGGATTAGGCGTGCCGCATCATCCTTCGAGACGCCGGCTTGCGCCGGCTCCTCAGGATGAAGCTTCGAGCCTCGCTTCGCTCGCACCTCAGGATGAAGCTCTGATTGGGCCGCTGCAAACACTGCAACGGAGCATCATCCTGAGGAGGCCGCGGCAGCGGCCGTCTCGAAGGACGAAGCGGGCCAGACTAGGCATGCTTTTTCCGCTTCGACAGAACCTTCAATCGGTCGAAGTCACCCGCTATGAGCGCTTCCTTCTTCGCCCGGCTCCAGCCCTTGATCTGGCGCTCGGCCGCGATCGCGTCAGTGTAGGTGTCGAAATCCTGGTGCCAGACGAGAGCCACAGGGCGCCGGCGCGCCGTGTAGCCACCGAAGGACCCTGCATTGTGTTCGGCCACGCGGTCATCGAGGCTTTTTTGCGTTTTGCCCGTGTAGTAGCTGTCGTCGGCGCAGCGGAGGATGTAGGCGTAGGCGGGCATGGCGGAGCTTAGGTTGGCGAGGGCGCTTCGCCCTTCGAGACGCCGTCCTGAGGAGCCGCGTAGCGCCGTCTCGAAGGATGGCGGCCGGCACGCCTGCGCCTCAAAACTCGCAGACCACCTTGCCGAAATGCTTGCCTTGGGGCAATGCGGCGATGGCGGCGCCGAGGTCCTCGAAGGCGAAGCGCTTTTCCTCCAGGGCGGGGCGGAGCTCGTGCAGCTCCATGGCGCGGACCATGTCCTCCATCATTGCGCGGCTCCCGACGGTGATGCCCTGGAGGCCGATGTTCTGGGTGACGACGGGCCCGAGGTTGAGCTCGCCGGCGGCGCCCGCGAGCACGCCGATCAGGCTGATGCGGCCCGAGGGGCGGATGGCGCGGATCGAGCGTTCGAGCGTGCCGGCGCCACCAACCTCGACGATGTGGTCGACGCCGTGGCCGCCGGAAATCGCGCGAGCGGTCTTATGCCAGTCGGGATCGTCGGCGTAGTTGATCAGGTGGTCGGCGCCGAGCGCCTTCACGCGCTTCAGCTTCTCGTCGCTGGAGGAGGTGGCGATCACCTCCGCGCCCATCATCTTGGCGATTTGCAGCGCGAACATCGAGACGCCGCCGGTGCCCTGCACGAGCACGAGGTCGCCGGCCTGAATGTGGCCCTGGGACACGAGCGCGTTCCAGGCGGTGAGCGCGGCGCAGGGCAGCGCGGCGGCTTCGGCGGCGTTCATATGCTTGGGCGCTTTGACGACGCCTTCCTCCGACAGCAGCATCAATTCCTGAAACGTGCCGTCGAGCGGGCCGCCGAGCGTGCCCAGCCAGGACGCTTCGTTGAACGTGCCGTCGAGCCAGGTCTGGCTGAAGATCGGGCAGACGAGGTCGCCGACCTGGACGCGGGTGACGCCTTCGCCCACGGCCGCCACGGTGCCGGCGCCGTCGGAGCAGGGGACCAGCGGCAGCTCGCCTGAACGGCGGCCGTAGCCGCGCTGCGACATCACGAAGTCGCGGTAGTTGAGCGAGCCCGCCTGCATGCGAATGACGATCTCGTGCGGTCCCGGCTCGGGATCGGGGCGCTCGGCGAGCTTGATGTTCTCCGCGCTCCAGTCGTCTTGGATCTGCATGACCTTCATGGGCCGTCTCCCCCGGTGCTTGTTCGTTGCCGCGAGAGTAGCGAAAAGCCCGGGCGAAACAAACGGCGGCACCACGTTGCCGGCGCGATCTGGGCATGCAATGACCGATTGGCAATTCGTTAACCATAAGCTCATGGTGCGCGGTGTAGGTCTTAGCGGTAGACTGCCGCAGCCAGGCTGGCGGAACTTAAGATCGACTCAAGATCGACAGTGGAATAACGGCCGAAAGTAGGGACATGACCGAGCCGCAGCGATTGATCGTGGGTATCAGCGGCGCGTCGGGGATCGTTTACGGCGCGCGTGTGCTGGAGGCTTTGAAGGGCTCCGGCATCGAGACCCATTTGGTCATGTCGAAGTCGGCCGAGGTCACGCTCGCCTACGAGATGCCGGGCAAGAAGGCGGCCGACATTCAGGCCTTGGCCGATGTCGTGCACCCTTTCGGGGATATCGGCGCCTCGATCTCGTCGGGCTCGTTCCGCACGCAAGGCATGATCATCGCGCCGTGCTCGATCCGCTCGATGTCGGAGATCGCGCACGGCACCACCGGAAATCTGCTGACCCGCGCCGCCGACGTGGTCTTAAAAGAGCGCCGCAAGCTCGTCCTGATGCTGCGCGAGACGCCGCTCCATCTGGGCCATCTCAAAACCATGACGGCGATCACCGAGATGGGCGGGATCATCTTCCCGCCGGTGCCGGCCTTCTATCAGAAGCCGGAGACCATCGACGACGTGGTCGATCAGTCGGTGGGCCGCGCGCTCGACCTCTTCGGCTTCGAGGTCGGCCTGGTCAAGCGCTGGGGCGAGGAGGGCGGCGAGGACGAAAAGACCACCCGCGTCTTCCGCCGGCCCGGCCGCGCACAGGGCTGATTGGGCTGAGTGGGCCAAATGGGCTGAGCGCGCCACTGCAAAGAGGATAGCGCCATGAGCGAGAGCCATATTCACGATCTGCAGGCGATCATCGACGATCTCGACGCGATGGGCCGCCTGATCCGCGTCAAGGGCCAGGTGCATCTGCGCTACGATCTCGCCGGCATTGCCGCGAAATATGAGGGCGGGCCGCGCGCCGTGCTGTTCGAGCGCGTTCACGGACGCGACTATCCGGTCTTCACCGGGCTCTATTGGTCGCGCGACATGCTGGGCGCGGTGATGCGCAAGGACGAGGCGGATCTGCCGCAATATGTGAGCGACTGCATCAAGGCCTGGCAGGCCAAGCCCAAGCACCCCAAGGTGGTGAAGAACGGCCCGGTGCTGGAAGTCACCGAGGATGAGGTCGATCTCGACAAGCTGCCGATCCCGATCCACGCGATCAAGGATGGCGGGCCTTATTTCGATGCCGCGGTGGTGATCGCCAAGGACCCTGAGACCGGGGTGCGCAATGCCTCGATCCAACGCTTCATGGTGGTCGACGCCGACCGCATGAACATCAACATCGATGCCGGGCGGCACCTGGAGACGTACCTGGAAAAGGCCGCGCGGATGGGCAAGACCCTGCCGATCACGCTCAATATCGGCTGCGGGCCGGGGCTGCATTTCGCCGCCTCCACGCCGGCCGAGGCGGCGCCCATCGATACCGACGAGCTCGGCATCGCCAGCGCCTTCCACGGCAAGCCGCTGCAGCTCGTGCCGGGCACGATCTCCGATGTCGAGATGGTGGCGCATGCGATGTGGGCGCTCGAATGCGAGATCGTGCCCGGAGAGCTCGACAACGAGGGGCCGTTCGCCGAGGTGACCGGCTATTACGCCCATGTCGACAAGCGCCCGGTCGTCCATGTCCGCAAGGTGCATCGGCGCGAGAAGCCGGTCTTCCAGACCATCCTCTCGGGCATCGAGGTGTGGAACTCGGTGGGTCTCCTGGGCGAGGCGAACGTGCTGGCAACCCTGCAGAAGCAGGTGCCGGGCGTGCGCGACGTCTACTTCACCCATGGCGGCGGCGGCTTCTATCACGCCGTCGTGCAGATCGACCAGAAGATGCCCGGCTGGACCAAGCAGGCGATCATGGCGACCTTCGCCGCGTTCCCGCCGCTGAAGATGGTGACGGTGGTCGATTGCGACGTCGATATCCGCAGTCCGATGGACGTCGAGTGGGCGATGACCGAGCGTCTCGACGCGGCCACGGACATTCACGTGATCGAAAACGTCTTCGGCCACGGGCTCAACCCGACCTTCCCGGGCTATCTCGGCGCCAAGGTCGGCTTCGATGCGACCCGGCCCTTCCCCTATACGCCCGACTGGGACCGCTCGACCTACAAGTCGGTCGATCTCTCCGAGTGGCGCATCGAGGTGCCGGAGCTGCGGGAGCCGAGCGAAACAGTGGTGGAAGCGCCAATCGCCTCCGCGCCCCAGCCAGTCGCGGGCAACGGGCAGGATGCATCGGCCACGCCGGCCTTCGGGCCGAACGGCCCCGAGGGTGGCAAGAAGAAAAAGAAAAAGAAGAAGGCGAAGGGCCGGCGCGGCAACGGTCTGCCCGATCTGTCGGGCGTCAGCGGCGGCGAGCTCGAAGCCCAAGTGGCCGCGGTGCTCGCCGATTGGCTCAGCCGGTCAGAAGAGCGGAAGTAAGCCCGCCCGCGGCTCTCGCGGCTCTATCGCCGCGATCGCTGGTCGCGCCAGCGCCTAATGAGCGCGGCTTCCTCGGCCATCACCGAATCGAGGGGCGCCGGTCCCGGCGGCAGCAGGGGACGCGCGCGCAAGCCGGCGCGCATCGTCAGCCGGCGCGGCTCGGAGAGCGTTCCCCACCATTTCAGCGTGTCGGCCGCCGTGTGTGCGACGGGACGGAGCGTGAGCTTCGCCTCGAGCGCCTTTTCGTTGGCGACGCGGTGGAGCGCCATGGTGGGGCCGTGGGGCGGGCGCCAGACCGGCACGGTGGCGCCCTGGCTGCGCAGGAAGGCGGCATCGACCCAGACTAGGCGGGTGCCGCGTTTGGTGACGGTTTCGAACGCGGCGAACATCTCCGACATGGTGTAGGGGCTCGCGGGTCCCACTGCGTTGAAGGTGCCGAAGACCTTCTGCTCGGCGATGTGCACATACCAGGCCGCGAGATCGCGCGCGTCGATGATCTGGATCGGATCGCCCGGCGTGCCCGGCGCCAGCATCTGGCCGCCGGCCGCAAAGCGGACCGGCCAATAGGTCCAGCGGTCGGTACGGTCGCCGGGGCCGACGATATACCCGGGTCGGACGATCGTCGCCGCCTCGGCGTAGCTGCTGCGGACCTCGTCCTCGCAATAGGCCTTGAGGGGGCCGTATGTATCCCCGGATATGCGTTCGATCGCGGGGTTCTTCAGCCGCCCGACCTTGTCCGCCTCGGTGATCCGCGCACCGCGGAAATCGGCATAGACCGAGATTGTCGAGGTGAAGATGTAGTGCGGCACCGAGGCATGCAGCAGCATCGCCGAATCGCGCACGAGGCGGGGCAGATAGCCCGAATTGTCGATCACTGCGTCCCAGGCGCGATTGCGGAGCGCATCGAGCTTGCCGTCGCGGTCGCCCGTGAGCTTGTCGACCTTGGGGAATTCTTTCTTCGGGAACAGATGCGGGTTCGTGCGGCCCCGGTTGAACAGGGTGACCGCGTGCCCCCGCGCCAAGGCCGCCAACGCGATATGCGGTCCGATGAACGCCGTGCCGCCGAGGATCAGGATACGCAAAGACTTCGGCGCCGCAGCGCGCGACAGCGTCGGTGCGGCGACGGCCGTGGCAAGCCCGGCGATCAGAAAATCGCGTCGATCGGTCAGCGGCATCTGCGGTCGGTCCTGGGAGCGGCGAATGCCGCTTCGTGCTGATGCTCAGTCTAAGTCGATCGGGGAGCGGACCAAAGTGGGATTGCGGCCATTCGGCCGCTTATCCGGTCAACTTTTCCCCTTCAAGTCCCCGAAGCCCGGGCGATGGCGCGCCAGACCGTCTCCGGTGTGAGCGGCATGTCGATATGGCCGACGCCGCGCGGGCCCAGCGCGTCGAGCACGGCATTGACCACGGTGGGCGGGGAGGCGGTGGTCGGACCCTCCCCGATGCCCTTGACGCCGAGCGGATTGTCGTTGCCTTCGACCGGATTGAAGGCGACGGTGACGTCGGGCATGTCGTCGGCGCGGGGCATGGCGAAATCCATGAAGCTGCCGGAGAGAAGCTGGCCGGTGGCGGGGTCGTAGGCGACGCGTTCGAGCGCGGCCTGGCCGATCCCTTGCGCGAGGCCGCCATGGAGCTGGCCGGCCGCCAGCAGCGGATTGATGACCCGGCCCGGATCCGAGACGATGACGTAGCGATCCAGCGTGACCGCGCCGGTCTCCGGATCGACCTCGACCTCGCAGAGATGCGCGCCGTTGGGGTAGCTGGCGCCGGGGACCTCGAAGGTCTCGCGCGCGACCAGCGGTTCGCCGCGCCGCGCCGCCTCGGCGGCCGATGCGCATCGAGCGCGAGCCGTGCGAGCCCGCGCCGGTCGGGATGCGGTCGGTGTCGCCGTCGTTGACGTGGATGGTTTCAGGCGTCACGCCGAGGACATCGGCGATGACCTGGGCATAGACCGTCGCGTGACCCATGCCGAAATCCTGCGTCCCGACATGGACGACCACGCCCTCCGCCTCGTTCCCGCAGACCTCGACCTCGGCATAGTCGGAGAGCGCGCCGCCGGCATTCTCGATGTATGTCGTGATGCCCAAGCCGCGCAGGAGGCCATTGGCCTCGGTTTTAGTCTTGCGCTCGGAAAATGATGCAACATCAATCGTTTCCAGGCCGATCTCAAGGCTGCGTTTGAAGTCTGCCGGCTGATAGACGGCGCCGGTGGGCGAATGCCACGGCATGTCTTTCCGGTCGATCAGGTTGCGCCGCCGGAGCTCGATGCGGTCGACGCCGGTTTGCTTCGCAGCGGCGTCGACCAGGCGCTCGATCAGATAGGTCATCTCCGCCCGCGCGACACCGCGAAAGGCGGCCATCGGCGCCGTGTTGGTGAAGATGCCCTCGAGCGTGAAATGGTGGGTGGGAAGGCGGTACGGGCCGCAGGTCATCGGCGCCATCCAGGCGACCATCACCGCGACCGAGCGCGGCAGGATATAGCCGCCGTGCCACCACTGGGCCAGCACGCGGATCGCGGTGAAGGTGCCGTCGGCGTCGAGGGCGAGGGCACCGGTGAGGCGCTGGCTGCGCGCCTGGCTGTCGGTGAGGAAGGCCTCGCTGCGATCGGCCGTCCAGGCGACCGGCCGGCCCAGCGCGCGGGCCGCGAACATCGCCAACGGGAACTCGGGATAGGTGACGTTGCGCGACCCGAAGCCGCCGCCGGTCTCCGGGACGATGACGTGGATATCGTCGGCGTCGACGCCGACGATCCGGGCCAACAGGATCTTCTGCACGTGGCCGGACTGGCAGCCGACGCGGACGGTGAAACGGCCGGTTTCCTCGTCAAAGCTCGCGAGCACGCTTCTCGGCTCCATGAAGGCGATGAACTCGCGCGGATACTCCACAGTAAGCTCGACCGTGTGGGCGGCCGTCGCGAAAGCGGCATCGGTCGCGTCCGCATCGCCGTTGTCCCAGGTGAGCGAGCGGTTGCCCGGCCCGTCGTCCCAGATCTGCGTTGCGCCCGCGGCCAGGGCGTCGTCGAGGGTGGTGACCGCCGGCAGCGGATCGTAGTCGACTTCGATCAGCTCGCTGGCGTCGCGCGCGGCGTCCCTGGTCTCGGCAACGATGAAGGCGACCGGCTCGCCGACATAGCGGACCCGGTCCTCGGCGAGCGGGTATTGCGATGCATCGGCGAATGGGCCGCGGTCGGTGTTGCTCGGCGGCAGCGGCACCTCGGCGGTGAGCGAGGGGATCTCACCCATGCCGCCGGCGCGCAAATCGGCCGCGGTCAGCACCGCAAGCACGCCGGGGACGGCGCGCGCGTCTTCGGTGTTGATCGCCTTGATCGCCGCGTGCGCGTGGGGCGAACGATGAACGATTGCAAAAGCTTGTCCGCTGAGGCTCAGATCGTCTGTAAACTTGGCCTCGCCGCGCAGGAAGCGGGCGTCTTCCAGACGCGGCAGCGGCTTGCCGACATAGGTGGTCATGCGCGAATGCTCATTATTTGGTTCGTGTAGGGATCGCGGCCCGGCGGGAAGCCTCAGGCGGCGCGCGCCTGGCGGAACCGCGGGATGATTTGCTCGCTCGCGGTGCGGATGTTGCGGAGCGTCTGCTCCTGGCTCAGCGTGCCGTACCGCCCGACGAACGAGATCTCAGTATAGCCGAGATCACGGTACATTGCGATACGGTCGCAGATCTGGTCCACGGTGCCAACGAGGGTGCGCTCGCGGAAGGCTTCGGTGACGTCTTTTGACCCGCCGGTGATGAACTCGAAGACGCTCTCGTCACCCTCGTAGTCGGTGTTCCAGCGGTCGCCGGTGAAGAGCAGGCGGAAGAGGTTGGCGTGCTCCTGCACGGCGGGCTTTGCCTCGGCGATCGCCTGTTCCTCGCTGTCGGCGATGTGGAGGAAGAGCGACATCATCGCCTCGCGCCGCGCCGGGTCGTGGCCGGCCTCGGCGTAGGCGTCCTTGAACCAGCCGAAGCGCTCTTTCGCATCAGCGAGCGACATCGGGTACTGGTTCATCATCAGGGCGTAGGCGTTGCGGCCGGTCCATTCGTAGCTCGGCTTGGCGCGCGAGCAGGCGCACCAGATCGGCACCGGGTCCTGCGCGGGCTTGGGATGGATCTCCAACTTGTCGAATTTGTAGTGATCGCCGTCGAAGGCGATGCGCTCGCCCGCCCAGGCGCGCTGGATGATCTCGAAGGCCTCGTCGAAGCGGCCGGCGGTCATGTCCTCGGTGACGGCGAAGCCCTGGAACTCGTGCGGCAGGTAGCCACGCCCGACGCCGAAATCGAGCCGGCCGCCGGAGAGCTGGTCGAGCATGGCGAAGTCCTCGGCGACGCGGATTCCGTGGTTCATCGGCAGCAGCGAGACGCCGGAGCCCAGACGGATCGTCTTGGTCGCGCGGGCATAGGCCAGAAGCGTCATCGCCGGGTTGGGCGAGGCGCCGCCGTAGTAGTGGAAGTGGTGTTCGGAGCACCAGACGCGGTCCCAGCCGAGCTTCTCGGCGAGGACGACGCTCTCGATCAGCTCCTCGTAGAACTGGCCGAGGGTGGGCGCCACGGCCTCGCGCCAGCACGGCAGGGTGAAGATGGAGAATTGCATGGAGGTCCTCCGAGGGCCGGTTCCGCGTTTCTCGTTGCGCTCAACCTACATCGTCGTCTCGGCCGGCGCGAAGCGTCGCGGCGGATGTCCATTCCGCGGGCAAGGCGTGGCCGGGCGGGTGGCTGGGTCAGCGCCCTTTGAAGTCGGGCTTGCGCTTCTCGACGAAGGCCTTCGCGCCCTCGACATGGTCCTCGGTCAACTTGAGGACCGATTGGCCGATGCGCTCGAAATTGCGGCCGGTCTCGGTGTCGACATTGGCGCACTGGTTGATCACAAGCTTGGCGGTGCCGAGCGCGAGCGGCGCCTTGGCGGCCAGCTGCTCGGCGAAGGCCACGGCGTGATCGATCAGCCCGCCGGCCGGCACGACCTCGTCGACAAGGCCGTAGGCGAGGGCTTTCTCGGCCGGCACGATCTCGCCGGTCATCACGAGGCGCTTGGCCTTCGAGGGGCCGACCAGCTTGACGAGGCGCGAGATGCCGCCCGAGCCCGGGATGAGGCCGACATTGTTTTCCGGCAGTCCCATCATGGCGATGTCGGCGGCGAAGCGGAAATCGCAGGAGAGCGCAAGCTCGAGCCCGCCGCCGGCGGCGACGCCGTTGATCGCGGCGATCACCGGGATCTCCATCGCCTCGATCTCGTCGAAGACGTTGTGGATCATGCGCACGCGGCGGCGGAAGCCCTTCGGGCCGACGGCCGACAGATCGCCCATGCCGCGCACGTCCTCGCCAGCGGAGAAGGCGCGGCCGGTGCCGGTGACGATGAGGACGCGGAGTTCGTCGTCCTCGACGCAGGCGCGCACGGCGTCGCGCAGCTCCTGGCGCATCTGCAGGTTCCAGGCGTTCAGGTTCTCCGGCCGGTTGAGGCGCAGGATGGCGATCGGACTTGGTGTCGTCGGGCATCGGCTCAGGCTTTCAGATCGGGGCGCAAAGTCTCGACTTCGCCCAGATTCCAGAGTGCCCAGTGCAGGTTCATGTCGGCGTGGCGCATCATCGACTGGATCTGCGGAATGTCGGTGCCCTCATAGACCTCGTCCAGGAGGGTGCGGGCGGCCTTGAGCTTTTCGATGATTTCGGTCGGTTGCATGGGTTCGTCTCCTAGCGATCCAACGCCCGGCGGAGTTCCTTGGGGCGGTTGTCGATGATGCGCTTGGTCTTGAGGTCGTAGCGGGGGAGGGACTCGGGCGCCATCGGCTTGGTCTCCAGCCGCACATGGAGCGCCTTGTGGATGCGGTCCTGAACCTCCTGGGCAAGGCTCGGCCAGTCGGTGTCCTTGACCGATTTGTCCGGCTCGAATTCCACCGTCATCTTGTCGTTCGAGCCCTCGTGGTCGAGCACCAGCTGGTAGAAGGGGGAGACGCCCTCGATCTCGCCGATGA
This sequence comes from Alphaproteobacteria bacterium, assembly GCA_037387885.1. Lineage (GTDB taxonomy): Bacteria > Pseudomonadota > Alphaproteobacteria > JAPULJ01 > JAPULJ01 > DATKZM01. Next base: position 12,682 of record JARRKQ010000011.1, read on the forward strand.
TGTTCTCCACCGCCGTCTGATAGACGTTGGTGCCGCGCACGGTGACCATGAAGTCGGTGCGGCCGAGGACCACACTCTCGAACTTGTCCCAGGTGCAGCCGCAGGGGCAGTCGCGGGTGCGGCGGACGAGATCGTGGCTGCGGTAGTTGAGCAGGGGCTGCGCGGAGTAGGTGTAGCTGGAGATGACGTTCTCGCCGATCTCGCCCGCGGGCGTCTCTTCGCCGCTTGCCGGATCCATCGACCAGGAATAGACCGCCATTTCGTTGACGTGGACGCCGTCGCGCTGGGCGCAGCCGGGCCCGAAGGCTTCGATCTCGGCGATGCCGAGCAGCTCGCCCGAATCGGCGCCCCAGGCCTCGTCGATCGCCGCCTTCATCGCCGGCAGGGCGAAGGGGCCGGGCTCGCCCGCGTGATAGGTGTATTTGATCGATGAGTTTTGGATGTCCTCGCCCATCTCCTTGGCGACCTCGGCGAGGCGGAGCGCGAAGGTGGGCGTGCAGATGAGAACGGTGGGCTTGAGGCGCTTGATCGCCGCGATATGACCCTTGGAGTCCGCGCCGCCGCCGGAGATCACCCGGCAGCCCATGCGCCGGGCGGCGAAATAACACGACCAGAAGCCGGCGAAGTTGCCCCAGTTGAAGGCGAAGTAGAAGCTGTCGGAGGGCCGGATGCCGTGCGCCCACAGGCCATAGGTCCAGGACTCGCCGACGCGCTCGGTGTCGTAGGCGGAGTAGGGCACGGCGAGCGGCAGGCCGGTCGAGCCCGAGGTCTCGACGTGGTGGGTGAGCATCTCATCGGGCAGGGCGAGCGTGTCGCCGTAGGGCGGGCGCTCCTGTTGGAGATGGATGAAATCCTGTTTGTCGGTAAGCGGGACCTTGTGCCGGTAATCCTCGAGCGAGCGGATGTCGCCCGGCTTGAGGCCCGCATCGTCGAAGCGGCGGTGATAGAAGGGGCTGAAGTCATAGGCGTAGGCGACGAGCTTCTGCAGCTTCTTCAGATGCAGCGCATCGAGCTCGTCGCGCGGCATGGTCTCGATGAGCTCGTTCCAGTAGCGGGCCTTGCTCGCCTTTTCGGTCAGATAGGTGATGGGGGCGGGCATCGGTCGTTCTCCCTCACGCCGCGCTTGTTGTTGTTAGTTACGCACGATCCATTATCTCCGCCGCGTCATTTCCGCGAAAGCGGGAATCCAGGGGCCACAAGCTCGGTTCGTGGCGACCGGCATGGATCCCCGCTTTCGCGGGGATGACGAAAGTGGGTATTACACATACTGCCGGTTCGCCATGTGGTCGGGCACGTCGATCTCGAGCGCCTCGATCAGCGGCACCGTCTCGCGGATGTATTGCTGGCGGAGTTCTTCGTTGCCTTGCGTCTTGATCCCCCAGCGCACGTAGATCTCCGAATTCTTGCTGTCGGAGCGGCCGAACATGTCGAGCGCCGCGGGCCACCATTTGTGCAGCAGGTCCTGCGTTTCCTTGCGCCCGTCCTCGGTTTTGACGATCTCGCGAAGATGGCGGAAGCCGGTATCGGCGTGGAACTGCTCCTCGCGCTCCAGCCGCGGCGAGACCTTGGCGAGCGGCTCGTAGGTCGAGGCCATCCACTCGATGCCGACATAGAGACCCACCCGGTCGATCAGCGCGTGGAACCAGGCGACGTCGCACCAGGTTTCCAGCGGGATCTTGAAGGCGTACTGGCCGATCGGCTTGTCGATCACCGCGCTCTCGCCGAAGCTCTCGATCAGATTGGCGACGATCTGGCCGTGCTCGGCCTCCTGCTTGACGATCACCGCTTCGGTCAGCGCGTCCTTGCCGTTGGGCGCGTAGCGGAGGCCGGCATTGGCGATGTTGGCGACGACCTCGCGGCTGTAGGGATTGCCGGCGTTCTCGATATGCGCGTGCTTCATGAGCTTGATCATGAAGGCGCGGTATTCCTCCGGCATGTCCGGGTCGTTCCGCTTGTACATCCGCGGGGGCTCGGGTTTGGCGCGTGTATCGGCCATGTCGGTTGCTCCTTTGAAATCGGCTCAGCCGGCGTTGGGCAACAGGCCGGCCAGAGTGAACGTACGCAGCGCCCGCACGAGCTCCTCGCCATCGAGGGCGCGGCCGCGGCGGTGCCACTGCAGGAAGGTGCCGTCGTGTCCGGCCATCACGATGGCGGCCTGCTCGCGGCTGTTGATATCGGTGCGGAAAACGCCGGCCGCCTTGCCGTCTTCGATGATCGCTTCGATGGCGGCGTAGAGCCGGTCGTAGATCTTGGCGATACGCGTTTCGATAGCGTCGCCCGCATCGCGGAACTCAAGCGACATCAGGATCAGCAGCAGCACGTACTCCCAGCCTTCGACGCCCAGCATCGATTGGCCGTGAATGAAGGCGACGATCTGTGCGCGCGGGTCGGCGCCCGCGGCGGCGACGCGCGCTTCCATCGCATCGACGACGATCTCCTCGACCCGGTCGAGCAGATGGTCGAGCAGCTTGGCCTTGGCGCCGAAATAGAAGAAGACCGAGCCCTTGGTGAGGCCGACCGCATCGGCAATCGCCTCGACCGAAGTGTGTTTGTAGCCCTGGCGCACGAACAGACTGAGCGCGGCGCCGAGCAGGTTCTCGACGCTTGCCTCGCGTTGCTCGCGTTTGGTGAGGGGTTGGGCGGTCACAGCATCGTCCCTAAAAATACTGACCGTATAGTAAGTATTTTTAGGGACGAGTCAAACAGGAGCGGCGATCCGGCGCGATGCCTAAGCGAAGGTCGCGATAGCGCTGCCGAAGGGGTCGAAGCGGGCTTCGGCGGTCAGGTTGCGGTCGATCGGGTATTGCCGCGTGAACGAGCCGGTCATCACCACTTGGCCCGCCTCGAGCGTGCGGTCGAATTCGGCGAGCTTGTTGGCGAGCCAGACGATCGAGGCGACAGCGCTCGATTCCATGACGGCGCTGCCCGGCGCCGTCTCCTGGCTCGCGCCGTCGATGAAGATCTCGACGGTGGCCTTGCCCAGATCATGGACTGCCGGATCGTAGGGCGTCTCCTCGCCGACGACATAAGCGTATTGCTGGCCGTTGTCGGCGATCATGCACTTGAAGCCGTCCATCGAGTTGGGCCCACGCGTCTCGATGATCTCCATCGCCGGCGCGACCGTGGCGATGGCGGCCTTGGCATCGGCCTCGGTGACGCCCGGACCCTGAAGCGTCTTTCCCATGGTGAGGCAGAGCTCGTTCTCCCAGCCGGGTCCGATCATGGCGTCGCGCGGCCAGGTGCGGCCGCTCGCCCAGCGGCCCTTTTTGAACAGCACGGCGAAGAGCGGCTCGGGGAGGCCGAACTGCTCGCGGATCGCGCGCGCGGTCAGCCCGACCTTCCAGCCGGCTTGCGCTTCGCCCTGCGCGGCGTGGCGGTCGGTGAGGGCGAGGTTGATGCGGTAGGCGTCGTCCTGGGTCAGCTTGGCCTCCCAGTGCAGCGGAAATTCGCCGCTGCCGCGCACCGCCCAGAAGTCTTCCAACGCTTGCTCGAAATCCTGGGCGCTCATTCCGCCGGTCATGGCCTTAGCCTTTCGTCAGCCCTTGGGCCGTCATGGCCGCCTGCACACCGGGATCGGCCTTCATGCGTTCGGCGAAGGCGGCGAGGTTCGGATATTCCTTGAGCGGCTTGGGCATGAAGCCGGCCCAAAGGCAGAAGACGAAAAGGTAGGGATCAAGGATGGTGCGACGCTCGCCCATCACGAAGTCGCGGCCGTCCATGTGGCGCTCGACGATCGAGAGCTGGAAGTCGACCTCTTCGGCGGCCTTGGCCTTGACCTCCTTCTGCGCCGCCTTGTCGTCGGCGAAGCGGAAGGTGAGGAAGTAGGGGGTAAAGGCCGGATGGATATCGCCGTTGAACTCGGCCATCCATTTGCGAAACGTATAGCGGCCATCCTCACTGTTTTCGGGGCCGAGATCGGCGTCCGGCCAGTGCTCTGCAATCCACACGAGGAGAGGCGGAACCTCCGTGAGCACCGTACCGTCGTTGAGCACCAGCACCGGTACCTTGCCGACGGGATTGAGCGCGAGGAATGCCGGCTCGCGCGTATCGCTGCGTTTTATGAGCTCGAGCTCGTAGTCGGCGCCGACCCATTCGAGCGCGATGTGGGGCGCCAACGCGCAGGCGCCGGTAAAGGAATAGAGCTTCATGGCTGTGGCCCCCCGGTCCCGTGATCGTCTCCACATTGTGCACCGCGCGGGCAAGGTTGCAAGGTAAGGGCGTTGTCGCTGCCGGGGGGCTGCCCTACCATCGGCGCAGCACGAAACGGACAATGAGGATGCCGGCGTGAACGATGCGGCGGTCGAGACGGGTAGCGAAGCACGGCCTTGGCAAAGCGCGATCCATGCCGCCTTCACCGAGGCCGGGATCGAGCAGGTCGGCTATGTGCCCGATGCCGGGCATACCGGGCTCATCAATCTCTGCGAGGCGGATAACGCCATCGAGGCGACGGTGCTGACCACCGAGGAAGAGGGGATCGGCCTGCTCGCCGGCGCCTGGCTCGGCGGGCAGCGCGGCGCGCTCCTCATGCAGTCGAGCGGTGTGGGCAACTGCGTCAACATGCTCGCCTTCGCCCAGCATTGCCGCTTTCCGATGCTGATCCTGGTGACGATGCGCGGCGAGTGGGAGGAGTTCAATCCCTGGCAGGAACCGATGGGTCGGGCGAGCCAAGCGGCGCTGTCGCTGATGGGCGTGGCGGTGCGGCGGACGGACGACGCGGAAGCCTTGCCCGGATTGGTGAAGGAGGCGCTCGCCGAGACCTTCGCGCGCAACCTGCCCTCGGCGGTGTTGATCGGCCAGAAACTGATCGGCGCGAAAAAATGGTGAGCGGGAAATGGTGAGCGGCATGGCGTCGAATGGATTGCTCGACCGGCGGATGGTGGTGACCCGGCTTCTGAAGGATCGCGGCGAGGCCGCCGTCGTGGCCGGCCTCGGCTCGCCGACCTGGGACCTTGCGGCGGCGGGCGACCACGACCGGAACTTCTATATGTGGGGCGGCATGGGCAGCGCCGTCACCATTGGCCTGGGCCTGGCGCTCGCGCAGCCGTCGCTGCCGGTGCTGGTGATCACCGGCGACGGCGAGATGCTGATGGGCATGGGCTCGCTCGCCACGGCGGGGGCCAAGGCGCCGGCCAATCTCTCCGTCGTGGTTTGCGACAACGAGCGCTTCGGCGAGACCGGTATGCAAAAGAGTCACACGGCGCATGGGCTCGACCTGCCCGCGGTTGCGGCCGCGTCGGGCTTCGCCTGGACCGAGACGGTGCGCGACGAGGCGGCGCTCGAGGCGCTGTGCGGGCGGATCTATGCGAAGAGCGGTTGCGGCTTCGCGACCGTGAAGATTGCGCCGGTCGATCTGCCGCGTGTGATGCCCGAAAAGGACGGCGCGGTCATCAAGGACCGGTTCCGGCGCGCGATCGTGGGTGCGGAGGCCGGCTGAGGCGACGCCCAGTGCGAGGTGACGCTAAGCGTCCCGCCGCTCGAACAGCACCGAAACCTTGAAATCGAGCACGGTTTCGCCGCGCTGGTTGGTCATGGTCTCGTGTGTGGTGACGATGCCGTATTCGGGACGGCTCTTCGACAGGCGCTTTGCGATCACCGTCGTCTTCCCGTGTAGGACGTCACCGGCGAGCACCGCGGTTGGAAAGCGGAGCTCCTCATAGCCGAGCGCGCCGCGCACCCGCCAGTCGGCGGTCGCCCGGTTGCAGATGCGGATGTGCATCGCCATCGTGTGGACGCCCGAGGCGGTGAGCTGGCCGTAGAGCGTGTCGGCGGCAAAGTCCTCGTCGACATGGAAGGGACGCGGGTCCCAGCGGCTGGCGAACTCGATCATCTCGGCCTTGTCGGTCGTGTACTCGCCGTAGTCGATGACGTCGCCGACGTCGAGATCTTCGTAATAAAGCGTCATCCTAGTCCTCGGGACTGCTCGGCTTTCGCCCGACCGCGGCGAAGACGCGGTGCGGCACGGCGAGCGGATCCTCAGGGAAGCGCTCGGTCAGCATCGCAGCATGGGCGGCGTCGAAAACGGGGACCTTCTCGTCGGGCAGGCTCGCGCCGATGGCGGCGCTGGCGCGGATGCGGCCGCGCCAGGCCTCGTGGCTGTAGGGCACGGCGACGTCGAAGCTGAAGCTCTCGATGTCGCCGTAGCCGGCGACGGCCATGTCGGTCAGCCAGCGGCGGTAGATGCCGGTGCCGCCGGCGCCAATCCAGTCGGGGTTGTGCTCCAGCATCAGCGCCTCGCTCGCCTCGACGACGTTGCCGGGTAGGGGCAGCCAGTCGAAATGCGCGATCACCAGCGTGCCGCCAGGCGTGAGCAGGCGCATACATTCAGCGGCGGCGCGCGGCCGGTCGAACCAATGCCAGCACTGGCCGGCGCTGACGACATCGAAGGCCGCGCCTTCGAGGCCGGTCGCCTCGGCCTTGGCAGTGACGTAGTCGACCGAAACGCCGGCCTCGGCGTCGAGCGTGCGGGCCTGGGCCAGCATGTCGTCGGAGGGATCGAGGCCGGTGACGGCCGCGCCACGCAAGGCGAAGCCGCGCGCGAGCGTGCCGGTTCCGGTGCCGAGATCGAGCAGGCGCTGGCCTGGTGCACCGACGCCGAAGGTCGCGATGCGCTCGAAGAAGGCATCGGGAAAGCCGGCGCGGTGGCGCCGGTAGTCCTCGGCGGTGCGGCCGAAGCTGACGGTCGATTTCCAGGTCATGATTTCCGGCTCATAGCAGGCCCATGAATCGGAAGAGGGGCGCATGGCCCCTCTTCCTCAACCCACTCACGTTACGAGCCGTCGTGCTATTCCGCGGCCACCGAGGGCAGGCCGGAG
>JARRKQ010000011.1:19524-61831 GCA_037387885.1 Alphaproteobacteria bacterium
GCCATGGCGAGCTCGCCTTCGTCGTAGGGCTGGTCGACCAGCTTGCCGGCGAAGTAGTCCGAATAAGCCCCCATGTCGAAATTGCCGTGGCCGGAGAGGTTGAAGAGGATGGTCTTGGACTTGCCTTCCTCCTTCGCCTTCAGCGCCTCGTCGAGGGCCGCCTTGACCGCATGGTTGGCTTCCGGCGCCGGCAAAATGCCTTCGGCCTTGGCGAACCGGACACCAGCGTCGAAGCATTCGGTCTGGTGATAGGCGCGCGCCTTGATCTCGCCAAGCTCGGCGAGCTGGGAGACCAGCGGCGCCATGCCGTGATAGCGCAAGCCGCCGGCGTGGAATCCCGGCGGCACGAAGGTCGAGCCCAGCGTGTGCATCTTCACCAGCGGGGTCAGATGACCGGTATCGCCGAAGTCGTAGGCGTATTCGCCGCGCGTCAGCGTCGGGCAGGCCGCCGGCTCGACCGCGATGATCTCGGTCTTCTTGCCGCCGCGCAGCTTCTCGCCGATGAACGGGAAGGCAAGGCCGGCGAAGTTGGAGCCGCCGCCCGTGCAGCCGATGACCATGTCGGGATAGTCGCCCGCCATGTCCATCTGCTTCAACGCCTCCTGGCCGATCACGGTCTGGTGCGTCAACACATGGTTCAGCACCGAGCCGAGGGCGTATTTGGTGTCCTCGCGCTGAACCGCGCGCTCCACCGCCTCGGAAATCGCGATGCCGAGCGAACCGTTGGAGTTGGGATCCTTTTGCAGGACGGCCCGGCCGCTCTCGGTTTCCTCCGACGGGCTGGCGACGCAACGCGCGCCGAACGCCTCCATGAAGGCCTTGCGGTAGGGCTTCTGATTGAAGCTCACCTTGACCATGAAGACTTCGATCTCGAGACCGAAGAACGAGCCGGCGAGCGCCAGCGAGGAGCCCCATTGTCCGGCGCCGGTCTCGGTGGTGATGCGCTTGATGCCTTCTTCCTTGTTGTAGAAGGCCTGGGCGATCGCGGTGTTGGGCTTGTGCAAGCCGGCGGGGCTGACGCCCTCGTACTTGTAGTAAATCTTCGCGGGCGTATCGAGCTCCTTCTCCAGCCGCCGGGCGCGGAATAGCGGCGAAGGCCGCCATTGCCGGTAGATGTCGCGCACCGGCTCGGGGATGTCGATCTCACGCTCGGTGGAGACCTCCTGCATGATGATCGCCATCGGGAAGAGCGGCGCCAGATCGTCCGGTCCCACCGGCTGGCCGGTGCCCGGATGCAGAACCGCCGCCGGCGGCTCGGGCAGGTCGGCCGCGATGTTGTACCAAGTCTTGGGAATGTCCGTCTCGTCGAGAACGTATTTGACCGTGTCACTCATATCGTTGTGTCCCTCTACCCTCAGGAATGTCACTCAGCCCGCTGGTCCGCCGAAATGGTCTAAAACCCAGCCGCCGCCACCGGTAGATATCGCGGTCGGTTGCCGGGAAACGTTTTAAGTGTAAACTATCCGCCGCCGGAGCGGCAATACTGTGCCCACATAGACTGTGCACTCTGGGACTGTGCACCCTGGGACTGTGCACTCTCGGCCCGGCCTTGAAAACCCCTGACACGAGATCGGAGGCGCAAGTGAGCGGCGACAAATCGGCGCGGTATACCGGCACCACGGATGACGGCGCGCTGCAAGGCGAGGCGATCTACACCGATTTCGCCGAGCGTATGTCCTATGGCGGCTATCTGCAGCTCGACCGCATCCTGAGCGCCCAGACCCCGCGTTCGGGCACCCATGACGAGATGCTGTTCGTGATCATCCATCAGGTGAGCGAGCTGTGGATGAAGCTGATGCTGCACGAGCTGGAAGCGGCGCTCGCCCTGGTCAAGGCCGATACGCTGCGGCCCGCCTTCAAGATGCTGGCGCGGGTCAAGCGGATCCAGGAGCAGCTGATCGATGCCTGGTCGGTGCTGACCACGATGACCCCGGCCGATTATTCGCGCTTTCGCGACGCGCTCGGCCAATCATCCGGCTTTCAGTCCTACCAGTACCGGGCGATCGAGTTCATCCTCGGCAACAAGCAGGCGGCGATGCTGAAGCCACATGCCCATGACCCGGACCTTCACGCGCGTCTTGCGGAGCTATTGGAGCGGCCGAGCCTCTATGACGAGGCGATCCGCATGCTGGCGCGGCGGGGCTTCGCCATCGATGCAGGGCAGCTGGAGCGGGACTGGACGGAGCCGCACAGCTTCGACCGTTCGGTCCACGACGCCTGGCTCGCCGTCTACCGCGAGCCCGAGCAGCATTGGGAGGGGCTTCTGCCGATGTATCGGCAGCGCTATGGCGTCGCCGTAGTTCCGGCAGGTTCGAAATTTGCCGCTTGCCCCACCGATAAAGCCGCCGAATACTTGGGGTTGTCAATAATTATCCCGAAATGTTTGAATAAATTTAGAATAAATATCGCCAAAATTTAGAATAAGTATTATAAAATTGTCCAATAATATTTGAATTATTTGAGATTTATTTTGCGAAAATCACGGACGTATGTAACACTAATTTAGTGTTAGCCATTAAGAATGGGGAAAAACAATGCGCGATACCTTGTTGTGGGCGCTCCTGAGGGATGAGGCGGGAGAGGTCGTCGTTTCATATGCGTTGGTGGCGGTGCTGATTTCGATCATCGCGGCCGTTGCATTCAGCAACCTCGGCATGTCGACCGTGGAGCTAATTGATCGGATTACGTCGGTGATCGAGTCCAAGGGATGAACGAACGGGTGACGCAGTCAGGCGCGGGCGTGGTCGGATCGAAAGACGGTTCGGCCCCGCCGGCGCGTTCGAGTGACGACAGCTTTTCCGGCGATGCGTCATTGGGCGCATCCGATGTCAGCACGCTTCGCGACGACAAGATGGGCGAGGGCGCGGTCAAGATCGCGCGCAAGGTCGCGGCGGCGTACGCGAAGTCGTCGGCCCAGGGCGGCGAGCGCGAGCATGCCGAGGCCATCTTCGGCCAATGGCTGCAGCGCGGCGCGGAGGCGGTGCGTGCGACCCTGTCCAAGCATTTGGCGAGCTGTGGCTTCCTGCCGCATCGATACGCGCGGGCCATGGCCAAAGACGTGGAATCGGTGGCTGTGCCGATGCTCGAGCAGTCCGACGTGCTCACCGATGAGGACCTGATCCAGATCGCCTCGGAGAAGGCAACTCCCCACCAAGCCGCCATCGCCGGCCGGCCGTTCGTCTCGCATGATGTCTCCGACGTCCTGATCGGCCGCGGCGAAGCCGGCGTGACGGTCAAGCTGTTGGGCAATGAGGGCGCAAAGCTTTCGGAGCTGGCGCTCCACAAGATCATGGATGCGCACAACCGCAACAGCGATGTGGTCGACGCCTTGACCAACCGCGGGCGGGTTCCGAGCTCGGTCGCGGATCGGATCGTGACGCTGCTCGCCGAGCCGGCGGTTCAGCAAGACGAAGAAAACGCCCAGCCGACCGAGCGCGCGCATCCGCTGTTCGCGCGCCGGCTCAATCTCGTCAAGCCGCGACACCGGAGGGTCGAGGGCCTGGACGCCTCCAAGCTTGCCGATCAGTTCGCCGCGGCCGGGCGGTTGACGCCGGCATTCCTGATCCGCGCGCTCTGCGATGGCCGGCGGAGCTCGTTCGAGGCGGGCGTGGCGCGTCTGGCGGGGCGGCCGATGGACAGTACCATCGCCGTGCTGACGTCCGGCGATGACGCGGCGCTGACCGCGCTCTTCAAGCGAACCGGCGTGCCGGCGCCGTTCCGTCGCGCCTTCGGCGACGGCATCAAAGGGCTGATCCGCAATGCCAAGCTCGATCCGGCGCAGACCATGACCGCGGAGGAGATCGCCGAAGCAGTGATGGAGGTCTACAAGAACGACGACGCGATCAATCCCGAAGAGTACAAGTCGGTCCTCGCGCGGCTCTATGCCGATCTGGCGAACCGCGCGGCCAAGCCGGAGAAGAGCAGCGCCGCCTAAGTTATTCTCGACTTTCGCCGAATCGGCGTCGGCCCGGTTCCGAGACCATCGAAAATGCTCTAACCGGGCTTCCGCGCGACGATCTGGACCGGCGCCATCAGGCCGGCCTCGACATTCCGTATCATGTTCCCGACCTTGGCTGATGCATCGGCGCCCATCAGGATGTGGAGGCCGAGCGGCGGCGGCCCATCCTTGCCGCCCAGCCGTGCGCGCATCCGCTCGAAGAAGGCGATGGCGAAGTCGCGGCGGCTTTCCTGAGCGAACACCTCGAACCCCGCGGCCGCGAGGGCGTCCCGGTAGGCAGCGGGCGGGGCGAGGAAACTGGCGGCCTCGTCGGCGGCCCAGGGGACGGGATAGACCAGCGGGCCGTCGCCGACCCGCATGACGTCGTAGACGCCGATTTGCCCCCCTGGGGCCAGAACCCGCGCCGCTTCGGCGAACAGCGCCGCCTTGTCGGCGATGTTCATGCCGACGTGAAGCATGGTCGCGGCCTCGAAGGATGCCGCCTCGAAGGGCAGGGCAAGCGCGCTTGCCTGGCGGAACGTCACCTGCTTCGACAGACCGACCCATGCGGCGAGCGTGGATGCGACCTGCACATACTCGTCCGTCAGATCGATCCCAACGACCTCGGCGCCATGGTCTGCGGCGAAGTATCGCGCGGCGCCGCCGATCCCGCTGCCGATATCGAGCAGGCGCATGCCGGGCTTGAGCCCAAGGGACTGAGCCAGGCGCTCCGTCGCCTCACGGCCGCCGATATGGAACTCGTCGACGGGCGCGAGATCTGCCGGCCTCAAGCCCGCGGGGTCTTTGCCGAGGGCCGCCAATCCATCGCGAACCGCTGCTTCGAGGCCGCCATGGGTGTAGTGGCGGGATACGTCGGTTTCCGTCGTGTCCGCTGTCATGACCTCGGGTCTCCGGATCCGGTGGATGCTGGGCGGTCGACATTGCGCGATGCCGATCATGCCAGGGTGGCTTTTCCCCGTCTGTGGAGGCAGTATCGGCCACGAATGCAATCGTTTGGGTTCTAAGTATAATAAGATCCCAACAAGATAATCGCACACCAGGGCAGGATAGGGAGGACTAACGCATGACCCAGGTAAGGCTGACAGGTCTGCTGGCGGGCGCCGCGGCACTGACGATTGCCGCGCTGCCGGCTGCGGCCGAGACCTACAACCTCAAGATCGCCCATTTCGTCACGCCGAAGCACTCGTATTCGCAGTGGATCGAGCGCTGGTCGAAGGAGCTGACCAAGAAGTCGAACGGCCAGCTCAAGTTCAAGATCTATCCGAGCTCGCAGCTTGGCCCGCCGCCGAAATACTACGACATCGCCCGGCGCGGCATTGCCGACATTATCTGGACCGCGCACGGCTTCACACCGGGCCGCTTCCCGCTTACCGAGATCTCCAACCTGCCTTATCTGGTCGGCAGCGCCGAGGTCGGCACCAAGGTCATGAACGACCCGGTGCTGCGCAAGAAATATCTCGACCCCGAGCACAAGGGCGTGCACGTGCTGATGTTGCTTACGCACCAGCCCGGCAACATCAACACGGCCAAGGTGCCCGTGCGCAAGATCGAGGACATCAAGGGTCTGCGCCTGCGCTTTGCCTCGGCGACGATCAAGGACTTCATCGCGGCGCTGGGTGGTGTGCCCGTCGGCATGCCGCCGACCCGGATCACCGAGGCGATGCAGAAGGGCACGATTGACGGCGCGGTGATCGACTACGGCGGCGCGGGCCTGGCGTTCCGCATGGGGCCGGTCACCAAGTACACGACTGAAATGTATTCCTATGTGACCAGCTTCTGCCTCTGCATGAACCAGCGCAGCTGGGATCGTCTGCCGGCCAAGCTGAAGAAGCTGATCAACGATTCGCTTGCGGGCCGCGAGGGCGAGGTCGGACGCGAGTGGGACAAGCTCGACGACATCGGCAAGAAGTTGATGATGAAGGCCGGCACCACGCCGATCAAACTGTCGTCGGCCGAGCATGCCCGTTTCCGCGCGGTGGGCGCCAAGGTGGCCGAAGCCAAGATCGCGGAGCTTGAAAAGCGTGGCCTGCCGGCGCGCGCCGTCTATAAGCTGATGCAGAAGCTTTCTGCGAAGCACGCCAAGACGTCGCGCACCTTCTGGGTGAAGTAGCCCGTTGGAGCACGACAAGTATCTGCGCGCGGCCGCGTTGCCCTTCGGCTACGCGGCCGCCGCCGTGCTCGTTTTCATGATGCTGTTCGTCACCGTCGACTGGGTGATGCACCACATCTTAGACACGCCGATCCTCGGCGTGGTCGACGTGATCGACTTAGGCCTGCTCGTCTGCATCTTCCTGGCGATGCCGGGCGTCTTCCTGCGCGACGAGCACGTGGTGGTCGACGTGATCGACCAGATGGTGTCACCAAGAACGGTGTTCCGGCTGCGATTGCTTGGGCTCATTCTGACCCTCATTTTCCTGGCCTTGATGATCACCTACATGGTCCAGCCGGCGCTCGAGAAGCTCGACCAGCACGAGGTCAGCATGACGCTGGGGATCAACAAATTCGTTCACTGGGTCCCGATCATCTTCGGATTCGTGCTGTCGATATTCGCTACGATCTGGGTGATCGCGCACTATCTGCGCCACGGCGCGCCGAGCCGCGGCACGCAAAGCGACGTGGGCGTCGAATGAGCCGTCGGCGGCCGACGCCCGCGCGGCGTTCGCGTCCGTGAGCGACCAACTCATCGGGCTCGTCGCGCTTGGCGGGCTCTTCGGGCTGATTATGCTGCGCGTGCCGGTCGCGATCGCGCTCGGCTTTGTCGGGCTGCTGGGCTATGCGGCGATCGACGGCTGGCGGACCGCGTTGATCACCGCCGGGTCGGCGCCCTATGACCTCGCCGAGAAATCCGATCTGGCCGTGGTGCCGCTGTTCATCTTGATGGGCGTCGTGGCCTCGCGCTCGGGCATGTCGCGCGAGCTCTTCGCCGCCGCCAATGCCATGTTCGCCGGCTTGCGCGGCGCGCTGTCGATGGCGACGATCGGCGCCTGCGCGATCTTCGGGTCGATCTGCGGCTCCTCGCTGGCGACCGCGGCGACGATGGCCCGGGTCGCCGTCCCGGAGATGCGCCGCTACGGCTACGACGAGCGCATCGCCACCGGCGTCGTGGCCTCGGGCGGCACGCTCGGCGTGCTGATCCCGCCGTCGGTCATCCTGATCGTTTACGCGATCATCGCCGAGCGGAACGTGCCGGAGCTCTTCGCCGCCGCGATGTTTCCGGGCATCGTTGCGGCAATCCTTCATATAGCGGTCATCGTCGCGATCGTTCGACTGCAGCCCGAGCGCATGCCGAACAGCCCCTCTATGCCGTGGAGCGAGCGGAAATGGGCGCTGCTCGGCCTGTGGAAGGTGGTGATCCTCTTCGGCATTGCGATCGGCGGGATTTATTCGGGCTACATGACGCCGATCGAGGCGGCGGGCATCGCGGCGCTCGCGGCCATTATCATCTCCTTCGCCACCGGGGCGATGAAATGGAGAGGGCTGGGGGACGCCCTGTTGGAGACGATCTGGACCACCGGCATGCTGTTCTTCATCGTCATCGGCGCCTTCATCTTCAGCTATTTCATGGTGCTGACGCGGCTGCCGAACGCGCTTGCCGACTGGGTCCAGGGTCTACAGATGGCGCCCTGGCTGGTGATCTTAATGATGGTCGCCTTCTACATCGTGCTCGGCTGCTTCCTCGATGCCATCAGCATGATCCTGATCACCGTGCCGGTCTTCCTGCCGCTCGCCCAGGGATTGGGCTACGACGCCGTCTGGTTCGGCATCCTGGTGCTGGTGGTGGTGGAGGTGGGCATGATCACGCCACCCGTTGGGCTCAACATCTTCGTCATCCGGGCACAACTGCCCGACGTGAAGCTGACGGACGTCTATTGGGGTATCGTGCCGTTCCTGGCGGCGGCCGCGGGGCTGGTTGTGCTTTTGATGTTCTTCCACGATCTCGCGCTGTGGCTGCCGCAACAACTCTACAAAGGCGGCTGACCCAGGCGGGGGCTCGGCACGATGGACGACATTCCCGACGGCTACGAACGCCTTGAGCGCAAGAGCCCGTTCATGGAGCCGATCGGGCCGGTCTACCGGAAAGTCGATGGGCGGACGCTGAGCCTTGGCGTGCGGATCGCCGAGCGGCATACCAATGCCCGCGGCCTCGTGCATGGCGGGCTGTTCGCCACCTTGTCCGACCTCGCCATGGGCTATGCGCTGGGCGTCGCCGAGAATGCGCCCAAGAGCGGGGTAACGGCGAGCCTGACGATCGACATTCTGGGCAGCGCCAAGATCGGCGACTGGCTGGAGGTGCGTGCCGAAGCCAAGCGCGTCGGCGGCAAGCTCGCCTTCAGCGCCTGTGACATGCTGGTGGACGGGACGACGATCGGGCAGGGTACGGCGGTCTACCGGGTCTCGCGATAGGCGGGACGCTTGCTTTCGCCGGGGCTTGGCCTAGCTCGCTACGAGAAACGACTGCAAAGGGAGGCATCGCAATGCCGCTGATCGACGGGGTCAAGACGCTCAAGAAGGAGATGACCGAGTGGCGGCGGGATCTCCACGCCCATCCCGAGCTCGGCTTCAAGGAGGAGCGGACGGCGGATGTCGTGGCCGAGAAGCTCGAGAGCTTTGGCATTCCCATCAATCGGGGTCTCGCCAAGACGGGCGTCATCGGCACGCTGACGCGCGGCAATTCCAAGCGCGCGATCGCGCTCCGCGCCGACATGGATGCGCTGCCGCTGCAGGAGAAGAACAGCTTTGCGCATAAATCGAAGCATGACGGCAAGATGCATGCCTGCGGCCATGACGGGCACACCGCGATGCTGCTGGGCGCGGCCAAGTACATCGCCGATGCGGGCGACTTCGACGGCACCGTCCATTTCATCTTCCAGCCCGCCGAGGAGGGCGGCGGCGGCGGCAAGGTGATGGTGCGCGAGGGCCTGTTCAAGAAATTCCCCTGCGAGGGCGTCTACGGCATGCACAACTGGCCGGGCATGGAGGCGGGGGTGATCGGCGTGCGCGCCGGGCCGATGCTGGCCTCGGCCGATTTCTTCAGCATCACGATCACCGGCGTGGGCGGGCACGGCGCCATGCCGCACCGGGCGAACGATCCGGTCGTGGTGGGCGCGGAGATGGTCACGATGCTACAGACGATCGCCAGCCGCTCGGCCGATCCGGTCGACGCGGTGGTGGTCAGCGTCACCCAGTTTCATGCCGGCAGCGCCGGCAACGTGATCCCCGACGAAGCCAAGCTCAGCGGCACCTGCCGGACGTTGTCCGATGCGGGGCGCGACATGGTCGAGGAGCGCATGCGCGCCATCGTCAAAGGCGTGGCGGATGCGCATGGGGTGAAGGCCGAGATCCGCTATCACCGTGGCTATCCGGTGCTGATCAACAGCGCGGACGAGACCGAGCGGGCGCGCCGCGCCGCTGCCAAGGTGGTCGGGGACGACAATGTCGTCATCGATCCGCCGCCGGAGATGGGTGCGGAGGACTTCGCCTATATGCTGCAGGAAAAGCCGGGTTCCTACGTCTGGCTCGGCAATGGCGGAGCGGCAGGCGGCTGCATGCTGCACAACCCGAATTACGACTTCAACGACGATGTCGCGCCGATCGGCGCTTCATATTGGGTGTCGTTGGTCGAGCAGGAGCTGGCCGCCCAATAAGGTTTAGCGCGGATCCCCGCCGCCGGCGCGGTCGATGATGCACCGTGCCGTGACGACCACCAGGCCGCGTTCCTTGAGCGCCGTGCACGGTTCCAGAAATCGCTGAAGGGCCGGGGTGTCGCCGCGTTCGAGCGCCGCCGCGGCCCGGCGATGCGCCGAGGCATGCTCACGGCGCCACCAGACGGTGCGGAGCCCGGCCGGGGTGAGCACCTTCGGATCAAGCACCAGATGGCTTACGCGATAGCGTCGGAGGAAGGCGACGAGCTTCGCCGGATCGGACGTGTATTGCGCGTCGATCAGGGCATGCGCGCCGGCCCGGTAGCGGGTGATGTAGCGGCGGTCGAGCGGGATCGCGTATTCGCCGGCGACGAGCACGCGCCGCCGCGCGAAGGCGGGAATGTTGCTCGTCACCGGATGCATGCCGGCGACGAGGGCCGATTTCGGCTGCTCGCGCAGATAGGCGAGGATGGCTGGATAGCGCGGCGTCACATTGCGGCGGGCGACATCGAGCGGGTAGACCGCGGCGAAGGCGATGACGGTCAGTGCCGCAAGGCCGATCTGCGCCCATTGACGTCGGGTGAGGAGGCCGTTGGTGTCGGCGGACCCGGCCTGTCGCAAAGCACGCTCGGCGAGCAGTACGCCGAGCATCGTTGCCCCGAACAGCCCGACCAGGCGAAGCGGCGTGAGCGCGTAACGCGACGGCACGTGAAGCTTAGGCAACAAGATGAAAGAAATCCCGTAAAGGACTGCACCCGCTAGCAGAAGGCGGGTTATGGGTCCCCAGTCGACCGGGCGTTCGCCAGGCGGTCCGCGCAGATGCAGGCCGCCTGCGGCCCAGATCAGCGCAAGGAGCAACAGGCCCAACAGGATCGGTGCGGCCAGGCGGCGGTCAGCGAGCTGGCACCACTCGATCGGCAACACGCCGAAGGCGCCGCCGCAGGACCTGAAGCGAACCGCGCCCTTATCGTCGAAGAGCGGCATGCGGCCGCCGCTCCGGAACATCGGCTCGCTTCTCACCTGTTCGGCCGTGGTGATCGGGCCGAACGGGCGGTCGAGCGCGGCAACGAGCAGGATCGCGACGCCCACGCCGCCGGCGCACAGGATCGGCACCCAGGTGGCGCGCGAAAGATCGAGCCGCGGCCGCCCGCGCCAGCGGAAAATCGTCAAGCCGAGCGCGCCGAGGCCGAGCGCCGTGGCCGGTGGATAGGTGAGCGCGACGAGCGCGCCGGAGACGGTGAGCCCGATCGTGCGGCGGCGCGCCAGATAGTAGAGGAAGACCATCAGCAGCGGCACCCCGAAGCCGCGCGGCGTGCCGCTGATGATGATGTGGCTCCAGGCCATCAGAAAGGCGAGACCGACCGCGCCGAGGAAGGCCGCCGGGACCCGGCCGCCGCTCAGCAGCAGTCCGAGGCGGAAGGCAAAGACCGTCATCACCGCGTTCAGGAGTGTGGGGAAGATCTTGCTCGCCAAGACGGGGTCGATGCCGAGTTGGGCGGCGAGCCAATAAGCGGCGCGGAAGCCGGGCGGCGAGACCGAGGCGAAATAGTCGGCGATCAGGTCGTTCCGAAAGAGCGCCGGATCGCCCCAACGCACCATCCAGAAGACGAGTTGGCGGGCGTCGTCGTCGATGGTGAAGGGCCCCGACAGCGTCGCGATCATCGCTTGCAGATAGGGCAGGGCGCCGATGACGGTGGCGGCGATCAGCCACGGCAACGGATCGTTCGCGCCTAGGAAAAAGCGTCGGATCGCGGCATAGAGGCGAAGGCTTAAGGGCATGGGGTTTGGCCGGCTTGGCCGTGCCCAGACTAGGTTACCACGGCGCGCGCGTGGAATTCGGCCGCATCCCAGGCGCCGCTCTCCATGATGTCCTTCAGGACTGCCACGGCGTCGAACACATCGACGTGGCGGATATAGAGCGGCGTGAAGCCGAAGCGCATCAGATCCGGCGCGCGGAAATCGCCGATCACACCCTGCGCGATCAATGCCTGCATGATGGCGTAGCCCTCTTCGTGGCGGAAGCTCACCTGGCTGCCGCGTTCGGCCGCCGGCGGTGAGGCGAGCTCGAAGCCGTGGCCGGCGCATTCCTGCGCGACCAGGGCGGCGAAGGTGTCGCAGAGCGCGATGGACTTGGCCCGGATCTGGTTCATGTCCGCCTCGAGCATCAGGTCGAGCGCCGTATCCAGGCCCACCATCGACAGGATCGCCGGGGTGCCGCAGAGATTGCGGGCGATGCCTTCGGCCGGGCGGTAGTCGATGTCGAATTCGAAGGGGGCGGCGTGGCCCATCCAGCCGGAGAGCGGCGGGCGGATATCGTCCTGCAAGCGCCGGGCGACGTAGAGGAAGGCGGGCGCGCCGGGCCCGCCGTTCAGATATTTGTAGCCGCAGCCGACGGCGAGATCGGCATCGGCGCCATTGAGGTCGACCGGCAGCGCGCCCGCACTATGCGCAAGGTCCCAAAGCATGAGCGCGCCGGCGTTATGCGCCATCGCCGTGACCGCCTTCATGTCGTGCACGCGGCCGGTCTTGTAGTTCACATGGGTCAGCATGACGGCCGCGACATCATCATTGATCGCCTCGGCCAGTCCCTCGGGCTCGGAAAGTCGGAGCTCGATCCCGCCGACGAGCTCGCCAAGGCCTTGCGCGACATAGAGATCGGTCGGGAAGTTGCCGGGCTCGGAGACGATCACCGTGCGCCCCGGCCGGAGCTTGAGCGCGGCCGCGAGCAGCTTGAAGAGATTGACTGAGGTGCTGTCGGCCACCACCACCTCGCCGGCTTGCGCTCCGATCAGCCGCGCGATCTTGTCGCCGGCGCGGCTCGGCAGGCTGAACCAGTCGTGGAGGTTCCAGCTGCGGATGAGGTCGTGGCCCCATTCCTCGGCGACCGCCTTGGCGATACGGTCCTTCACCGCCTTCGGCAGGGCGCCCAGGGAGTTGCCGTCGAGATAGATGACGCCGTCGGGCAGCGCGAAGCGCTCGCGAAAGGATGCAAGCGGATCGGCGGCGTCGCGGGCGGCAAGGTCGTCACGGGTGATCGCGGTCATCGGGGCCTGTCGGCAGTGGTAAGTGCACGACCGATTATGGCCCATCGCCGCCGCGGCGTCATTTGGCAGAAGCGGGCAGGGGAGATGGGCGGGTTGTCCCGCCATCGCCACCGTTGAGGCGTCGAAGACGTCAGTCGGGGTCGGGAAGTTCGCGGACGACCTTCATCACCGCGCCGAAAATGAGATCGGTCCGATTGCCGTCGCTCGTGGCGGGCAGCAGCAGCGTCGCCATTCTGACATAGTCCCGCGAGGCCCAGTCGGCCGGATCTTCGGTATAGAGCACCTCGTTCGAATGGGCGACCGCCGCATATATCTCGCCGATTCGCTCTCCGACGTCCGGGGGATAGGGGATCTCGGAGAGCAGCTTGCCCGTGCTGTCCCGGCCGGTGAGCTGGGTGATCTCGGTTCCAATAAGGCGGTATCGGAAATCGGGTGGGTCGAGCACGACATCGACCAGGAGAACATGGGCCAGAAGATGCGGGGGTAGGGCCACCGGATCGATCTTCTGCTTTGGCACCGGAAGCACGCCACCGCAGGCATCGCGCCAGTAATCGTGCAGCGGCAGCACGGGCGAGGCAATTTCGTCGCGATCGGGGAACGCCACGACCTTGCGGCCACGGATGTCATATTCCCGGCGCGTATGGACGACCCCGTGCACGCGAATGTGCTCTCCCTCGACGATCCTGAACCGGGCGCGCTGAGCCCATGGAACGGCGTCCGGTCGTGCGAGGTCGTATGCTGACACGCCGACTGTTAAGAATCCCCGACCCATCCGCCCGCCGATCATGGCGGGCCTCATACAATGATATGCAAAGTGATAGGCGTCGTGTGCGGTCAATTCCGCCTTCGCCGCCGCCGCGTAGCTATCTGATCGTGATCACCGCGCCGAAGATGAAGTCGGTGTCGTGTCCATTGCTGGTGCCGGGGAAGAACATCGACGCGATACCCATGTAATCACGGTTGGCCCAGTCGGCCGTGGTCTCGCGATAGACGACGACATTGTCGTTGGCAACGAGCTCGAAATAGCGCTTGAGGCGCTCGCCCTGCGGTTGCGGATAGTCAACTTCGGAGAAATGCTTGCCGGTGCTGTCGCGCCCGAAGAACTGCGTGAGCTGGGTTCCCAGCAGCCGATATCGGAAGTCCACCGGGTCGCGAAGGATATCGATGATCGCAAAGCGCGGCAGGATCTTGGTTGGTAACCGCACCGGATCGATCAGATCGCGTGGAATCGGCACGTCCCCGCCGCATTCGCTGCTCCAGAAATCGAGCAGCGGCGCGAGGCTCGAATGAATATCGTCGCGTTCGGGGAAGGTAATGACGTCGATCCCGTCGAGGACGATCTTTCGCCGCCTGCTTGAACTATTACTCACGTCGGAGACCTGCTGCGGACTTTCGATGGGCACCGGCCGTCAGCATCGGCGATGCGGCAGGCAGTAAACGCCGCAGACCATTAACATTCTGGAAATACAGCCTTGTGCGCCCGCCCGATGCCCGGCATGCCGCCAGGATACCACCAGGATGCCGCCAGGATGCACCGTATGTCAGGCGCGGTTGTCCTGGAAGCGCGGCGCCTTCACCGCGCCTTCGAACTCGGTGGCGAGCGTGCCGCTTTCCAGGATGACGATCTCCGGGCTGACCTCGAAGGTGGTCTTGGTGGCGTCCTCGATCGCCTTGGTCAGCGCGCCCTTGTCGGCGTCGCGTTTGAGCTCGACGGAAAGGCGAAGGCGGTCGAGGTCGTCGACGGTGACGATCTCAGCCTTGAAGTCCTGCACCTGCTCGTAGCCGAACATGAAATCCTCGAACTCGGTGTGGTTGATGTTGACGCCGCGCACCTTGAAGAAGCCGGCGGTGCGGTGCGCGTGCCTGAGACGCGGAAAGACCGAGTAGGGGCCGGTGCTGGTGCCGCCCCAGCCGAGATTGACGACGATGTCGCCGGTCGACCAGCGGATGAAGGGGGTGGCGTTGTTCGACCAGAGCGGCGTCACGACGAGCGTGCCGGTCTCGCCCTCGTCGACGGGCGCGAGCGTGTCGGGGTCGAGCACCTCGACGAGGAACATATCGGTCCAGAGGCGGAAGCCTTCGTCCTCGCCGTCCTCGGAGCTGATGAGACAACATTCGGTCATGCCGAGGCTGTCATAGACCTTGGCGCCCCAGCTTCGTTCAAGCTTGGCGCGCTTGGCCTCGGAGATCGGCTCGGCCGAGCAGACGATGCGCTCCACACTCGAGGCCGCGAGATCGATGCCCATCGCCTCGGCGTGGTTGGCGAGGTGAAGCCCGTAGCTCGACATGCCCATCCACACGGTGGGCTTGAGGTCATGGATGAGCTGGACCTGGACCTGCGACGGGGTCGATGCGCCCGAGCCGGCCCAGTTCACCCCGACGCCGATATGCTGGCAGACGCGGGCATACATGTGGCCGACCGGATGGATGCCGAGCGGGAAGGAGACATGCGCGGTGTCGCCGGCCGTGAGCCCCATGCATTCGATGCCGCGGGTGAAGCCGAGATACATGTACTTCATGTCCTCGAAGGTGCGCGGATAGAAGAGCGGCTTGCCGGTCGAGCCGCCCGAGCGCCAGTACTCCATGATCTGGTCACGCGGGGCCATGTTGAAGGTGGTCATGAACGCCTCGGAGGAGAGGACGCGCAGCTCCTCCTTGTCGAGGATCGGGATGGTCCGCCAATAGGCAGGATCGGCGCATTTCGCGGGATCGATGTTTGCGAAGCGGTCCTTGTGAAACGGAGCCTGCTTCGCCTGCTCGACGATGACCGGCATGCGCTCGCGTTGGATCGCTTCGATCTCGTCGCGGGACTTGGGGAGCGGCAGGGGCATTAGCTCAGTCCGTCTTACCGATTACTCAGGAGGCCGACGTCGTTCGGCCGCGCACGGCCCAGGCGCGGGCTATCAGCGAGATGCTGCCGTCGTCCGCTGTCGGAAGTGTTTCGCGCAAATGATCGCGCAGCGCGGCCCGGCGCGGTTCGTCGAGCGACATGCAGTAGCCGGGCGCCGGCGCGACGCCGCTGAGGAAGGGCGTCCAATAGTCGTCGAAATCGAAGAACTTGGTCGGGACGTCGATGGCGAGCGTGGCGATGTCGTCAAATCCAGCGCCATCAAACAGTGCCGTCAGACCGTCGGCGGTGGTCTCCGGAAAGCGGGCGCCTTCATCGAGCAGCGCTGACGTTGGGTCAAGGGCCACCGCCGCATCCCAGAACCGCCGCATCAGCTCCATGCGGCCGGTGTAGTCCCACACGTAGGCGGCGACCGTGCCGCCCGGCCGCGCCGCGCTGGTCATCGCCGAAAGCGCCGCCGGCTTGTCGGGCACGAAGTTGAGAACGAGGCCGGACACCACCGCGTCGACCGGATCGCCCTCGACCACGAGCGACTGAGCATCGCCGACCGCGAAGCGCGCCCGGGGATCGTCGATCGCCTGGCGAGCGACGTTGAGGAAGCCTTCGGATGGATCGACGCTTAGCGTCGCAGCAGGCCGGCAGCGCTCGAGGATCGTCTGGGTGAGCGCCCCCGTGCCGCAGCCTATGTCGAGCCAGCGGCCGCCATGGGCGATGTCCAGCCAGTCGACGAATGCGGCCGCGACCGGTCGGCTCCACCGTCCGACATAACTCTCATAGAGCTCGCCGTCGTCCCAGCTGTCCTGCCTTGTGGTATCCACAGTCGCTCCCTGCTTCGCGCCGGTCGCCGGCACGTGTTACTTCGCGGTTGTAGGCGAGGTGCGCCTGCCGATCCAGCGCGCCTGGGCGTCGTGGTTGGGCGGCATGGACCCACCGGCCTCGGCTTCGACCATCGCTTTCAGCCGCGCGCGCTTGTCGTCGGTGTCCTCGGGGATTTCGTCGAGCGCATCCTTCAGCATCGTCTCATAGTCGGCGCCGACCGGGCAGACGTCCTGGCAGCGGCGGCAGCCGGTGATGGCGCCCGCGCCTCGCAAAATGGATTGCCAGAGGTTGAAGCTGGTCTCCGAGCGAAGCATGGCGCGCTGTGTCTCCGGGTCGCCGGCGCGGATCATCTCCTCCAGATACTCGGTCAGCTGGAAGAAGCCGTGCGGGCTGCGGTAGCGGTCGCAGGCCTTCCAGTCGCGCTCCCAATGCCCGACCACGTCGCCGGGACAGGTCGAGAGGCAGCGCCCGCATTCGGGGCCGAGGCAGAGGGCCTCTTCCTGTTTCCGATCGGGCTCGACCGGCACCGAGCACAGGACCGCCGAGAGCATGACGCGCGGCCCGTATTCGGGCGTCAGGAGCTGGAGGTTGAGGCCGAGCGTTCCGAGCCCCGCTTCGACCGCGGCGTGGTCGAGGGAGAGGAGGGGCTTCATCGCCTCCTCGGGGTCGCCGCGATAGCGCCAGGGATCGACATGGGTCGGCGGCACGATCAAGGCCGGGTAGCCCTGCTGTTCCAGCCACAGCACGAGCTCGAGCGCGGTCTCCTCGAGCCGCGTCATGGTGAGCTCGTCGTTGTAGTACTTGTGCCGCTCGTCCCAGCGGGTGAGGCGCGTGGTGCCGCTGTTGAGGCGCGTGCCGATGACGATGACGCGGTCGGCGTCGTGGTCGGTGATGTCGGAGGGGCGGCGCGGGTCGCTCGGGTCGGGCGGGTTCTCGTTCATGGCCGCGCCGTCGGCGATGCCGACGATGTCGGCGCCGAGCGCCTTCGCCTTGTCCTTTATCTCGTCTGCCGTGACCGGAGACTGGAAGACCGCGACCATATGCCCTCGCTTACCTTGGGGTGCGCGTTAGTCCGCGCCGCTTGTTTCGGCGTCTTCGCGCGCGCGCTGCTCTTTCTTGAAGGCCTGGAGCTGGCGCGCGACCATGCCCTTGTAGCCTTCCGGCCCGACCCAGCGCCGGTTCCATTCGTTGAGACCGACGATCTCTTCGCCGTCGATGCGGGCCTGCTTGTAGCCCTTGGCTTTCTTCTCCTTCTCCACCGTGCGTTCCGGGATGCGCTTCTGCACGTCGGAGAGATAGGCGTGGTAATCGTTGCCGACGGGGCAGACGGCGAGACAGCGCGGGCAGTCGCCGAACGAGCCGACGACCCGCAGCAGCCCCTGCCAGAAGCCGAAGACGTCGCGGCTCTTGATCGCTTCCGCCTTCTCGTCGTGCGACTTCTCCACGAAGGTGTTGAAGAACTTGGTGATCTGCATGTAGCCGAATTCCTGCGCCTCGACCGCGCAGCCGCGCTTGTCGATGCCGAAATGCAGCACGGCGTCGGAGGGGCAGGAATAGAGGCAGCGCGAGCAGGATTCGCCGATGCAGACCTGCTCGGTGATCATCTCGTCGGGCTCGAGCTCGGCTTCGGTCAGGATGCCGGTGAGGTAGACGCGCGGCCCGTATTCAGGGGTCAGGATATTGACCTCGAGCCCGAAGGTGCCGAGCCCCGCCTCGATGCCCAGATGGCGGGTCGAGAGCCGGCCATAGCTCGCTTTCTTGTAGTCCCAGTCGGTTTCCTGCGCGGCGGTAATGAAGCTCGGATAGCCCGCATCCTCCAGCGCCTCGGCGATCTTGAAGGCGATCTTGTCCATGCGGCGCAGGACCAGCATGTCGATGTACTGGACGGGGATGTTCTTCTTCGCCCGGAAGGCGGCGACGGGGATGTGCTGGACGATCACCACGACGCTTTTGGTGTAGGGCGAGATGCGGTCGGGCGTCTGCGGGTGCTGGGGGTCGGGCGGAAAGGCGTTCAGGGTCTTGGCGCTGGCGATGCCGACCAAATCCGCCCCCAGATCGCGGGCGAGCTGCTTAACCGCTACGGCGTCCATTGCACGGACCTCCCTGATGCCCGGCGCGCCGGCCCGGGCCTGTTTTCTACGCTAACATAAATTCGGGGAGCGGATATGGATAGGGGGCGGGGGTCGGGCCAATCAGCGTACCGCCCGT
Source organism: Alphaproteobacteria bacterium (assembly GCA_037387885.1). Taxonomy (GTDB): domain Bacteria; phylum Pseudomonadota; class Alphaproteobacteria; order JAPULJ01; family JAPULJ01; genus DATKZM01. The sequence continues at coordinate 38,044 of JARRKQ010000011.1, forward strand.
CAGCGCACTGAATGCCCGATCGCGGCGGCCTCGGCGTAGAAGTCCCCGCCCTCGGCGAACTCGCCGCCAGGCTTATAGGCCTTGGCGTATTCCTGGAGGAAACAGGCCTCCAAGGTCTCGTAGGGCAGATCAGCGAAGGCGCCGTGATAGCAGAGATACTCCATATGCTGCTGGCCGTCGGCATCGAAGGCGTGCAGCAGGGAGTCGGTCTCGCCGTCCCAGTCGAGGGGCAGGGTGTTGAACTTCTCGCAGAGCTCGACGTTGAAGACGGGCGTGCAGCTGATCCATTTGTCGTTCAGCCAGACCTCGACATAGCTGTGCCAGTAGAAGACGCTGGTGCCCAGAAGCTCGATCAGCCGGGGGCTGGCCAAATGGTTGGTGACGTCGGCATAGCCGGGGCGCGCGGGAATGCCGAGCGAACGGAGCCCCGCGGTGAGCACCACGCCCTTTTGAACGCAAAAGCCGCGGCCGCGCTTGAGGATGTGACTGGCCTTGTAGTAGTCGCGGATCATGACCGCTGAATACGGGTCGTAGCGAATGCCATCGCGGACCGCGTAGAACAGGCTGACCGCGCGCTCACGGTCGTCGGCGCCGTTGCTGTTCTTTGCCGCGAACTCCGCGACCGACGGCGTGTCGAAATCGAGGAACCAGGTCGACGCCAGGAACGCCGACGGATCGTCGGTCTTCGCCCGCAGGTCGGCATTGAGTTCGGTGTAGGCAATCATTTCGTTCATGGCGTCTCGCTCACTGCGTCTGGCTCATAGCCGGGCGTCCCGGGCTGGGCGTCCGGGCGGCGTTTGGCGCCGGGCCCGGTCAATCTGCTTTCGGGTGCCCTCGATGTCGACCGTGGGCCGGGTTCTGTCAAGACCGGGACGCACCATGCATGGCGGCGGCGCGCGTCTGTCATGGCCGATCTATCGACAAGCCGAGATTGTCCGGCCATACTCCGGTACCATGGAAAATGGCAGAATCTATCGGCACCCTGGGCATTTGATCCGGCGTGCGCAGCAAATCGCGGTCTCGATCTTCAGCGACCAGTGCCGCGCCCACGGGGCGACGTCGGTCCAGTTCGGCATCCTATACACGGTCGGGCACAATCCGGGCATCGATCAGATCTCGCTCGCCAATCTTGTCGCCCTCGACCGCTCGAATACCGGCGAAGTGGTGGGCCGGCTGGAAGAACGGGGATTGCTGCGACGCGCCTCCGGCAATGTCGACCGGCGCACCAAGCGGCTCTATCTGACGCCGACGGGGTCCGACCTCGTCGAGGAAATGACGCCGGATGTCGAACGCGCTCAGGAACGCATGATGGCGCCATTGAGCGAGGAGGAGCGGGAAACCCTGACCGCCCTGCTGGAGAAGTTCGTCGACATCAACAATGCGTATAGCCGCGCGCCCGAACGTCCCGTCGTGGAGCGAAAGGCGTCTTGACGTCGCTGGCCTGAAGCCATGCCGTCCGCTCAAGCGGCGGTCGTGTCCTCGCTGGCCTGGCTGAAGTCGTCGCGCTCGAAGAGCAGCGAGGCGATGGTTCCAAACACGATCCCCCAGAACGGCGCGCCGATCGTGGCGACCGGCAGACCGGCGACGGTGACGATGAAGGCGACCAGCGCGCCGACCTGAAACCGCCCGGAAAACGCCGAGACGAAGGCCGCGCGCAGGACCGGAAACATGCCGAGCCCGCCCAGAAGCGCAATGAACGCAGCGGGCAGGGCGAGCGCCAGTTGCGCGGCGGGCGGCGACAGGATGCCGAAGATCAGGATCAGAATGCCGAACACGACCCCGCCCATATAGCGGCGCGCCGGGTCGCCCGAAGTGTTGAGGATGCCGTTCACGGGACCGGTCACGCAGGCGGAGACCGCGCCGAACGCACCGAAAGCCACCGACGCCACGCCGCAGGCCGTGGTCAGCGTGTTGATCGGCGGGTCGTAGTTATTGTCGCGGCTGATCGCGAAGCCCTGCGCATTGTGAATACCGACCACCGTGATCGCCATCGGCAAGACGAGCTCGACGGTCGCCGCCCAGGAGAAGGCGGGCGTGTAAACCACCGGATCGGCGATGGCGAGCTTGAGCGGCTCGCTGAGGTTGAACTGTCCGGTGGCGACCGAGACCGCGACCCCCGCGGCGAGCGCCGGCAGGATCGGCGGAATGCTCCGCTCCAGCACCGGCACGCGCCAGAAGACGAGATAGGCCCCGACGCTGGCGATCGCGATCAGCCAGTCCTGATCGAAGCCGCTCACGATCTTGAGGCAGAAGGGCAGGAAGACGCCGGCCACCATCGCCATCACGATGTTGAGCGGGATGAAGTTCGTGATCCGGCGCACGCAGCCCGACAGGCCGAGGACGAAGAGGAGTGCAGCGGTTACGTGGAGCGCACCGATCACCTCGGCGAAGGGCAGATGCTGCAGCGCATTGCCAAACAGCACGACGCCCGGGATCGTCCAGCACATGCCCATCGGCATGCGGTAAAGCACCGAGAAGATGATCGACAGCACGCCACCGAAGGCATAGCCGCCGAAGATCCAGGTCGAGATATCCTGTGGGCTCGCCTTCACGGCAACGCCGATGCTGAGCAGGATCGCCAGCGGCCCGGTGCAGGCCAGCACCATGGCGGTGATGCCGTTGCTCACCGCGTGGCGGTCGAGCGCGGCGAGGGCCTGGCGCCAGCCGGGCAAGCCCTGTTGCGGCAGTTCCATTAGGCTCATGCGGCCGGTCACCCCCTCGATCCGGAACGGGTGGTCGCCGCCCGGTCGGGCGCCATTGAAGGGGTTCACCCGCCGCCGCGCAAGGGCAACGGTTGCGCGGTTGCTCCGCGTGATGCGAATGGCCGATTAGTCGAGAACCTGATACCCGCGCCCGCGCAAACAGCGGCGTATCACGCGCTTTTGCCGGGCGCCGCCGCGCAGCCCGCCACGGAGCACGCCGCCGGTCGCACCACCCGCCGCGCCGATCGCGGCCGCGCGTCCGACATTGCCCGTGAGCGCGCCGATGACAGCGCCGACGGCCGCACCGATCGCGCCGCCAACGACCCCGCCCTTGGCCGCATCGGCTGCGGGATCGACGCGCCGCGCATAGTCCCGGCACTCCGCGAGGTCACGCTCATAGGTCGCCTGGTCGATATCGCGAGTATCGACGACCGGCCGATATGTGTCCGCGCAGCCGGCGAGCGTGGCGGTCGCCAGGACGGCCATAATGAATAACGCTTTATGTTTCACCAGAATCCCCACCCAAACCGTGTTTCCACGTTCAAGATTGGTACGCGCTGCATTCGGCGCCAATCCCCCGATAACGGCGGTGGCAGGATGTGACTAAGAGCCGCAGGGAATGAGGATTTCGGGCTCGCCGGCTTCGACCTCCTGGCCGTTCAGCACGGTCTTCGCCGGCGCCCAGCGCAGCTTTGGCGCCTTCTCGCCGACCCCGCTCATGACCTGCACGCGCACCAGCCGCGAGCTCTGCTCACCCAAGGTGCCGCGCCCGGTGGTTTGAACGGTCAGCTCGCCGTCCGCCAGCTTGACCGCCTTGTAGACGAACTTGTCGGAGGATTTGTTGAGGCGGCGGTTCACCATCTGGATATAGCCGTCGGAAATCTTCACCTGCAGATAGCGCGTCTTCTCAAAGCACCAGGTGCCGACGATCTTGGCGCGTGCGGCGGCGATTTGCTGGGTCTGGTAGCGGTCGAGTAGCTTGGGTCCAAAGTAGGACCCCGCGCCGGCGAGGATGAGAAGGACCACGGCGGCGGCGATCCAGCGCCGCCGGTTGGGGTTGCTGCTGCGCCGCGTCTTGACGGCCGCGGCCGCGGCGATGGCGGCCTCCGCGGGCGAGGCAAAGAGCGTGTCGCTGTCGTTTCCCGATCGCCGCCTTGACGTGCCGCCGTTGCCCGCCGGCACGGGACGGGAGCGGCTTTCAATGGTTTCGCGCCAGGAGGCCACATCATGCGGTCGCGTATGCGGGGAAAGCTCCAGCGCCTTGTCGATCGCTGCCAGCAGGCTCGGTTTGTAGAGCGCGCGGCCGACTTCACTTGCCGGCACCATGCGGTCGTTCTCGATGCGCTCGAAGATGTCCGGCGGCGGGGCGCCGCTGATGGCGTGGTAAAGCGTCGCGCCGACCGCATAGATGTCGGTCCAGGGACCGTGGCGGCCCTTGGGTGAATACTGCTCGAAGGGCGAATAGCCGGGCGTGACCGGGCTGGCGGCTTCGCGTCGGCGGTCGCGCACGGCCTGCCGCGAGGCGCCGAAGTCGATCAGGATCGGCGTGCCGTCTTCCTGGATGAAGATGTTGCTGGGCTTGATGTCGCGGTGGAGGAAGCCGGCCTCGTGCACCTGTTCCAACCCGTCGAGCAAGGGCATGACAAGGCGGATGATTTCTTCCTCGGGCAGGGTGCGGTCGCGGTCGAGGCGGTCCTGCAGCGTCTCGCCCCTGGCGAAGGGCATCACCAGATAGCCGGTGCCGTTCGCCATGAAATAGCGATAGATCGAGATGATGTTGGGATGGTCGAAGTTGACGAGGACCTTGGCCTCGTCGCGAAACGACTCGACGCTGAACTTGTAGGTTTCGCTGTCGTCGCGGTGCGTCGCGCGCACCGTGCTCCCGTTCTTGGCCCGGCTCACGAGCTCGCGCGGGAAGTACTCCTTGATCGCCACCCAACGCCCAAGCTCGATCTCGCGCGCACGGTAGGTGATGCCGAAGGCGCCGGTGCCCAGCACGCCTTCAATGCGGTACCCCTCGAACTGATGGCCTCGAGGTAGGGCGTCTTTCGTTCGTGGGGCCATTGTCCTCCCGAACCGTGCAGGTCGCCGCAAATCCACCGAGCGACATCAAGTATACAGGAAATTCGTCCGCGCGCTTCAACGGCCGAAGGATCAAGAATGCGTGCTTGTCACATGACCTCGATACATAACCCAGTGTGCGGGCGACCAGAGGGGCATGGCTGGCCTGCGCGTGCTTGGGATTGCAGGCGGGCGGCATGATCGTTATCGAGGCCGGAATACGCTCAACCTTCCACCGCGAGCGGCATGGACAAGCCCGCCCCATCGGACCCTGAGATCACCGAGGCGACTGACGCGCCCGAAACCCATGCCGGCGTCTCCGCCTTATGGGCGCTCGGTGCAATGGGCTGTTTCACGGCGATGATCGTGATGATCCGCTACGTCTCCGACGTGTTGACGGCGCTCGATATTGCCTTCTACCGCGCGGTCGTGTCGGTGCTGGTGATGCTGCCGGTCATCTTCCGGGGTGGCCTCGCCGCGGGCATCGGCCAAATGCGGACCAAGCGGCCGGGCCTGATGATCGCGCGCGGGGCGCTGACCTATTTCGCGCTGGTTGCCTGGATCTATGCGGTCGCGCACATGGTGCTGGCCGATGCCGTGGCGCTCAACGCGACGATCCCGCTCTGGACGGTGATCCTGGCGGCAGTGGTGCTGCGCGAGCAGGTGTCGATGCAGCGCTGGATGGTCATCATGGTCGGCTTTGCCGGCGCCCTGGTGATCCTGCGTCCGGGTTTCGCCGTGGTCACCTGGGCGGCGGTGGCGGCGCTCGTCTCGGCGTTCTTCTATGGGGCCAGCAGCGCGGTCTCCAAGGCGCTCACCCGGACCGAGCGGACGGGCGTGATCGTGCTCTACACCAATCTGACGCTGGCGGTCGTCGCCGCGGCGCCGGCCATCATCTGGTGGAACCCGCCGGGCCTGAAGGAATGGCCGCTGGTGGTGGGCATCGGCGTGACCGGCGCGCTGGCGCATGTCTGCATCACCCAGGCCTACCGGCACGGCGATGCGAGCTTCGTCGCCCCCTTCGATTTCGTGCGTCTGGTGCTGATCACCCTGGCCGGTTATCTGCTGTTCGGCGAGGCGGTCAGCATCTTCGTCTGGATCGGGGCCGCGCTCGTGATCGGCAGCACGGTCTATCTGGCGCGCGTCGAATCGCGCGGCAGGTGAGGGGTTAGCCCGCCTCGTCCCAGAGTCGCCGGACCATGCGTTTGGCGAGCACGTTGGCGACGCGGCGGCGGTACATGCCGGGGGTGAAGGTGGTCTTCATCGCCATGACCTGGTCGCGCACCAGGTCGTCGAGCCCGGCGAGCACAGCATCGTCGAGCGGGCCGCCGCAGAGATCCTTGGTGCCTTGCAGGCGAACGGGGCGCGGATTTGTGCCGGTGACGGCGACGCGGAGGTCGGCGAGCTTTTCGCCCGTGCGCTTGAGCGCCACGGCGACGCCTGCCACCGGGTATTCGATCGAGCGGCGGATGCGCACCTTGTCGTAGGCCGAGACGAGGCCGGCGGTGTTCTTGCCCCGCACGGCGGTGACGAACTCGCCGGGCTTCAGCGAAAGATAATTCTTGCCGTCGCCGGTCGAGCCGTCCTGCTTGGCGTAGCCGATGTAGAGATCGGCGAGCGGGATCGTGCGTTTGCGCGTGCCGCCCGCCAAATCGATCTCGGCGTCGTAGAGCAGGAACGCCGGGGCGAGGTCGCCGGAGAAGGTGGCGAAGCAGACGCCCTTCGATTTGGGCGCCACATGGCACATTTCGCCGACGGTCTTGAGGCAGTCGTTGTTGGCCGCGCGCCACCACTCGCTCTGGTTATAGAAGATGCAGCGCGTATCGAGGCAGATGTTGCCGCCGACGGTGCCCATCATGCGGTGCGTCGGACCGGCAATTGCGTTGGCCGCTTGGGCAATTACCGGGAAAAGCTCGCGTAGTTTCTCATGATTGGCAACGGCGGAGAGAGTGGCCGAGGCGCCGATCTCGAAGCCCTTCGAATTGGCCTTGATGGCGGTGAGCTCCGCGACGCCGTTGGTGTCGATCAGGGTTTCCGGCGCCTCGATGCCGCGGCGGATATTGACCAGCAGGTCGGTGCCGCCGCCGATGAGCCGCGCGGCGGGCGCCTTCTTGCGGGCCTTCACCATCTCGTCGAGGGTTTTCGGCCGGATCAGCTCGAAATCGTGCAGCGCGTCCATCAGCCGCGCCCCCGGCGGCGGCGCGCCGCCTTCATCGTCTTCGACTTGCCCTCGATCGCGGCGAGCACCCGGTCGGGGGTGAGGGGAAGGTCGAGGCAGCGCACGCCGATCGCATCGGCCACCGCGTTGGCGACGGCGGGCAGGAAGCCCGCGAGCGAGCCTTCGCCCGCCTCCTTGGCGCCGTAGGGGCCGTTCGGGTCGTTCGATTCGACGATATGCGTGACGATGGGCGGCGAATCCTGAATGGTGGGCACGCGGTAGTCGAGGAGGTTGTTGGCCGTCATCAGGCCGTCGTAGTAGCTGGTCTCCTCCGACATCGCCTGGCCCATGCCCATCCAGACCGAGCCCTCGACCTGGCCCTCGACGGTGAGGCGGTTGAGTGCCTTGCCGCAGTCGTGGGCGACCCAGACCTTGTCGACGACGACCTCGCCGGTCTCCTCGTCGACCGTCACTTCGACGACCTGCGCGGCGTAGGAATAGCCCATCGTGCCGCCGATGGCGGCGCCGCGGTATTTGTTGCCGCCCCAGCTGTCGGGGATGGTGTTGAAGTTGCCCTTGACCGTGATGGTGCCAGTGTCCTTGAGCGCTTCGGCGACGACCTCGTCGAAGGTCATGCCTTGGTCCTGCGAGGAGGCGCGGTAGACCTCGCCCAGCACGTCGATGTCGTCGGGGCGGGCGTCGAGCTTGCGCGCGGCGGCCTCGACCAGGACGCGCTTCAGGTTCTGTGCCGCCTCGATCGCTGCATTGCCGACCATGAAGGTGACGCGCGAGGAATAAGAGCCGTTGTCCTTGGGCGTGACCTCGCTGTCGCCGGTGACGATGCGGACGCGGCCCATGTCGAGGCCGAGCACGTCGGCGACCGTCTGGACGAGGATGGTCGAGGAGCCCTGGCCGATCTCCGCCGCGCCCGAGAGCACGACGATCGAGCCGTCATGGTCGAGCTTGAGGTTGACCGTGGCGTGCGGCTCGCCGGTCCAGTTGACCGGCTTCGAGGCGCCCGAGATGTAATGCGAGCAGGCCATGCCCAGGCCTTTCTTCTTGCCGGGGCCGGGGCTCTGCATCTCGCCCCGCCGCGTCTTCCAGCCGCTCGCTTCCTCAGCCCAGTCCATGCATTCGGGCAGGCCGTAGCTGTTCACCATGAGATCGTTTTCGGTGAAGGTCGGCGCGTAGAGGTAGTTGGCGCGCCGCACCGCGAAGGGATCGAGGCCGAGCTCGCTCGCCATCTCGTCGAGCAGGCTCTCGAAGGCGAAGCGCACATTGACCGTTCCGTGGCCGCGGAAGGCGCCGCAGGGCGGCGTGTTGGTGAGTACGCGCTTGCCGATATAGCGCACGTCGGCGATGTCGTAGATCGCGTAGATCATCGATCCGGCATAGAGGATCGTCACCACGCCGTAGCCCGAATGGGCGCCGCCGCGCTGATAGGTCTCGCATTCGACGCCGGTGATCTTGCCGGCCTTCGTCATGCCCATCTTCAGGCGGATCTCGGTCTCGGGCCGGCCGCGATGGGTGATGAAGGTCTCCTCGCGGTTGACCACGGTGCGGACCTTGCCGCCGGCCTTCTTAGCGAGGAGCGCCGAGATCAGCTCGACGTTCAGCGTCTCGGTGCGGCAGCCGAAGCCGCCGGCGACGAAGGGCTTGACCACGCGGATCTGCGACTTCGACATGTCGAGGATACGGGCGAGCTGAAGGTGGACGTAGAAGGGGACCTGCGTCGAGGCGTGGACGGTCATGCGGTCGCGCACCGGGTCGTAATCGGCGACGGCGGCGTGGAATTCCATCTGCGCCTGGCAGACCTCGGGGCAGAAATAGTCGCGCTCCATAACCAGGTCCGCGCCGGCGAAGGCCTCGTCCACGTCGCCCAGCTCGTAGAAGACGTCGCGTTCGACATTGCCGGGGCGGTTCTCGTGCAGATCGACGGCGTCCTCGGCCAGCGCGTCCTGGGCGTGGAATAAGGCGGGAAGCTCGTTGACAGTGAGCTTGATGCGACGGATCGCCTCCTGTGCGATGGCTTCGTCCACCGCGGCGACGGCGGCGACGGGCTCGCCCTTGTAGCGCACCTTGTCGCGCGCCAGCGGGTGCTCGCTGTAGGCGATCGGCAGCACGCCGAAGGTGACGTCGCAGTCCGCGCCGGTGACGACCGCGACCACGCCGGGCAGCTTCTCCGCCTCTGACGTATCGATCTTGACGATCTCACCGTGTGCGTAGGGGCTGCGATAGATGCGGCCGACCAGGGCGTCGGGCGCTGCGATGTCGGCGGTGTACTGCGCGCGGCCGGAGACCTTCTCCGGACCGTCGACCATCGGCACATATTCGCCGATCGAGCGGACGGGCTTGATCTCGTTCATGCCGCTTTCTCCCGCAGCTTTTCGGCGGCGTACTGGACCGCCTCGATGATCTTCACATAGCCGGTGCAGCGGCAGATATTGCTGCCGAGCGCGTCGCGGATCTCGTCAACGCTTGGGTTCGGGTTTTGCCGAAGCAGCCCTTCCGCCGCCATGACGAAGCCGGGCGTGCAGCCGCCGCATTGGGCGCCGAGCTTCTGGTGAAAGCCTTCCTGAACCGGCGAAAGCCCGCGTCCCGCCAGGCCTTCGACGGTATCGACGCGCTTGCCCTCGACCTGTCCCACGAGGGTAAGGCAGGACAGGCGCGGCTGGTCGTCGATCAGCACCGTGCAGGCGCCGCACTCGCCGCCGTCGCAGGCGGTCTTGGTGCCGGTGAGACCCAGTGTCTCTCGCAGATAGTCGAGAAGCAGGCGGTTGTCGGGCGCCACCCCGTCATGCGGCCGCCCGTTCAGCGTGAAGCTGACCAAGTGCTTGGACATAAGGTTCGGTCCCCTGTTTGCCGTGCATTGCGGCAAGTGCGCGAGAGAAGCCTCCCACAGGCCGCCCGCGTGCGCAAAATAGTTCGTGTCACAAATTATTTGTAAAACACACTAATTAATCGAAGCTGGATTGTCCAGAAAAATGGCCTTGGATCGGCGCCTATACACGCCAACGCGGGACGTCGCGCAGGCGCACGTCTAGCAGAGCCGCTGAACCCAACGGATCCATTTGGGGCCGGTATTGATGTGCCCGAAGGTCACCGTCTTGCCGCCCACCGTGAAGTGCCGCTTGGCGTTGCCGCCATTGCTCGCGTGGAAGAAGCGGTGGCGATTGATCGAGACGCCGGAGTAATAGACGTGCCGGTTCTTGGTCAGGAAGCGCTTGGTGCGTCGGCCGGGCTCGAGGCGGATCCAGTTGGTAAAGATCCATTTCTGGTCGGTCGTCTTGATATGCACGATGACGCGGACCGGATATTTGCAGGCATTGTGGATCTGGAAGGAGACGACATTGACGCCGGGCTTGAAGGTCGCGGTGCTGCCGCCGCCACCGGTGCTACCGCGCGCGGCCTCTTCGGCTTTTCGTTTTTCCTCTTCGGCGCGACGGCGGGCTTCCTCGGCCTTGCGGCGCGCTTCCTCTGCGCGGCGCTGGCGCTCTTCTTCAGCCTTGCGCCGCGCCTCGGCCTGGCGGCGTTGTTCGGCCAGCCGTTCGGCCTCGGCCTTCTTGGTGTAGATGTAATAGGCACCGCCGCCGGCCGATCCGAGCACAAGCACCGCAACCGCGATGATGACGAGGACGGTGGGAAAGCGCTTGCCGCCGCCTGGGGCGCCGCGCGGCGGGCCGGCATGGCCGCCACCAGGACCTTGGGCACGCGCCGCGGCACCGGGCGGCATCGTCGTGTCGTCGTCGTCGACCCCCGGCTGGATCATGGCGCGCGGGGCGGCGCGCCCTTCGAGGATATCGGCGAATTCCTCGATGCTCTGCGGCCGGTCGCGCTCATGGACGCGGAGCGCCGCATCGATGGCCGCGAGCATCTCGGGGCTGTATTTCTTCTTCGCCGCGGCGCGCGCGGGAATGAAGGGGTCGTCGTTGATCCGCGCGGTCGCCTCCGGCGGCTTCTGCTCGGTGATCGTGCGGTAGAGCGTAGCGCCGAGCGCATAGACGTCGGAGGCCGGGCTCTGGTGCCCGTCGGCGACATATTGTTCGAAAGGCGCGTAGCCGCCGGAGACGATCGAGGTCAGGCTCTGGCTGCGCGCGCCGACGGCGTGGCGGGCCGAGCCGAAATCGAGCAGCACCGGCGTGCCGTCGGTGCGGATGTAGACGTTCTCCGGCTTGATGTCGCGGTGGAGGAAGCCCGCCTTGTGGACCCGGCTCAAGCCGTTCATCAGCGGATAGAGGAACTCGCGGACCTCGTCTTCGGGCAGGGCGCCGTCGCGCGCCAGGATCGAGGCGAGGCTGTCGCCGCGCTCGTACTCCATGACGAGATAGGCCGTGCTGTTGGCCTCGAAATAACGGTGGACCGCGACGATGTTGGGGTGGTTGAAGGCGGCGAGCGTCAGCGCCTCCTGCTCGAAGCGCTGAAGGCCCCACTGGAAGTCCTCGGCGTCCTCGGGCCCGGTCGGATGGACGGAGAAGACCGACGGATCGCGCGTCGCGAAGCCGGCCGGCAGATACTCCTTCATCGCCACCAGGCGGTTGTTGGCGAGATCGGTCGCGCGATAGGTGATGCCGAAGCCGCCATGGCCGAGCACGCCCTCGATCCGGTAGCCCTCGAGCTCATAGCCGGCGGGCAGTGCGTTTCGATGTTCGATCGCCATAGCCGATAGGTGCCGTGAAACGCCTTAGAAAACGCTTAATTCGCCTCAGACCGGCGCAGCGCGCCAAGCCGCGGCTACATAACCATCATACGGACAGATGGTCCAGATTACGGCCTCGGAAGATTGTGGTAGGGCGTGCAGCAGAGTGTTTTCCGCGGCAGGCGTACTAGGCTAGAATCGGCGTTCGCCGTCCCCGCAATCCGTCGATGGTTTCCCCATGCGCCCGATCACGACGACCTTTCACCATCGCGCCGCATTGGGCGCACGTTTGGCAGCGCTCCTAGTGCCGGCGATTATGCTCGCCGCGCCGCAGGCCGCCGCGAAGTCGAGAGTGGTGTCGTGCCGAATCGAGTCCAGCGGTAAGCTGCAGTTCAAGGGTCGCTGCCTGTTCACGTCAGATGCCAATGGCTCGTTCAGCCTTGGGTCGGTCGGCAAGCCCGGGCGGTTCTTCAGGGCCATCCTGTCGGTCAACGTCTATGTCGTGAAACGCGGCGTCGCCGAGGTGCGCGGCCTGACGAAGCACGGCATCAATTCGCGCTGGGGCCCGGCGGTGCGCTCGAAACGCGACCCGGCCTGCTGGGTGGGCAGCGACTTTCGCATCTGCGCTTGGTGACCACGAAGTCCCGCCGGCGGCCGCTCAACCCCTGGCGGATCGCGCGCTCGGTGCCTTTCGCAGGAAGAACGGCAGCGGGATCGCCAGCAACGCCAGATAGGTCAGCGCCCGAAAATCGTTGAGATAGCCGACGAGCGCTGCCTGACGCGTGATCTCGGCGTTGAGGGCGGCGAGCCCAGCGGCGCTATTGAGGTTGTAGACGCTCGCCACGGCCGGCACCTGGAAGATCGGGTTGAAAGCGCTGATGCCGCTGGCCAAGGTTTCGTGATTGATCTGCGTCGACTGGGCCAGCATGAACACGACCACCGAGACACCGATGCTGCTGCCCAGATTGCGCAGCAGGCTGAACATCGAGGTGGCGTAGTTGTGATATTGCGGCGCCAGCGTCGCGAAGGTCAGCGTGGTGAGCGGCGAGAACAGGAGGGCGAGCCCGAAGCCGCGCAGGACGCCGGTGTAGATCAGCAACTCTATGCTGACGTCGGTGGTGAAGAGCGACGTCTCCCATTGCGACCAGGCGGTGACCAGGAAGCCCAGCGATAAGAGGTATCGCGCATCGAACCGGTTCATCAGGCGGCTTGCGACCAGCGTCCCGGCCATGGTGGCGACGCCGGTCGGGGCCAGCACCAGCCCGGTCAGCAGGACCGGAAAGCCGAGCAGGGACTGCAGGAACGCGCTTTGCCGTTAGGGTATGAACGAGGAACATGTAGAAGGAGAGGCCGGCCAGCACCGCCTCGATGATGATCTCGGTGGAGTTGAACCAGTCCTGCGTCTCGCCGCGGTCGAGCATGATCTGCAGCGTGCCGATGGCGAGCGAGAGATAGGCGAAGCCGTACCAATCGAAGGGCCGCTCGACGTCGCGCTCGGTCTCGGGCACGAAGGCGACGATGCCCATGAAGGCCAGGATCCCCACCGGCAGGTTGATGTAGAAGACCCAGCGCCAGCTGTAATACTCGGTCAGATAGCCGCCCAGCGACGGCCCCAGGATCGGGCCGATCATCACACCCATGGCCCACATCGCCATCGCCTTGCCGCGCTGTTCGGGCGGATAGGTGGCGAGCAGGATCGACTGCGACAATGGCACCAGCGCCGCGCCGAAGGTTCCCTGCAGCAGCCGGAAGACGACCATCTGCTCGATCGACGTGGCGGCGCTGCACATCATCGAGGTGATCGTGAAGCCGACGACGGCGATGAGGAAAAGGCGCCGCCGCCCAAAGCGCCCGGCGAGGAAGCCGACCGGCGGCGTCGCGATGGCGGCGGCGACGATGTACGAGGTTAATACCCAGGCCATCTGGTCCTGGGTGGCCGAGAAGCTGCCCTGCATGTTGGGCAGCGCCACGTTGGCGATGGTGGTGTCGATCACCTGCATCACCGTGGCCAGCATCACCGAGGCGGTAATGAGGCCGCGGTTCGGTGCGGCGTCCGCCGCGGTTGCGGCGGCGGCGGTCACTTGGCTGGTGCGGCCGCCGCGGTGCCGGCCTGCGACGTGGTGCCAAACCAACCAAGGTTGAACCGGCGGTGCTCGGTGTCGATCTCGACCGAGGTGCTCATGCCGGCGCGCAGCGCCGGGTCGCTGGCGCGGTGGTCGATCGCGATACGGATTGGGATGCGCTGAACGACCTTGACCCAGTTGCCGCTGGCGTTCTGCGCCGGCAGCACCGAGAACTCCGAGACGCTGGCCCGGGAGATGCTGGCGATCCGGCCGGTCCAGCTGCGGCCCGGATAGGTATCGACCGTGATGGTCACTGTCTGGCCTGGCCGCACATGGGTGAGGTCGGTCTCGCGGAAGTTGGCCTCGATCCACATGCCCGCACCGTCCACCACGCTCATCACCGGCGTGCCGGCGCGCACATATTGGCCGGGTTCGGGGACCTTGCTCGCATAGCCGTCGAAGGGTGCGCGCACCAGCGTGTAGCGCAGCTCGAGCGCCGCCTTCTCCCATTCCGCCTTGGCGCTCAGATAAGCCGGGTAGCGGTCGCGCGGCAGGTCGGGGTCGCCGCCAAGGCTGGCGAGGATCTGAGTAAGCTCGAAGCGCAGCGCGTCGAGATTGCGCCGCGCCACGTCGAAGTTGCGTTTGGCCTCGTCGTATTTCGAGGCCGAGATGATCTTCTTCTTGACCAGATTGGTCTGCCGGTCGAACTCGCTGCGTGCATAAACGAGGTTGGCGTGGGCGACCTGCAGCTGCTCCTGCTTCTGGCGGTAGGATGCCTTGAGCGCGATCAGCTCGTGGCGCGCCTTCTGCATCTGCGCCTCGGCGCGCTGGACGGCGACGCGGAACGGCTCGGGGTCGATGCTGAACAGGACCTCGCCCTTCTTGACCGCCGGGTTCTCCTTGACGTTGATCGCGACGATCGGCCCGGAGATCTGGGCACTGATCGCGACCTTGCGGGCGCGGATATAGGCGTTCTCGGTGCTCACATAGCGGCCGCCGGTCACGTAGAAATAGCCGCCGGCGAGCAGCACCAGCAGCGGGCCCAACACCAGAAGCGGCCGGCGCAGGCGCTGGCCGAGCTTGCGTTGGGGCGGCGTTTCCACAGCGGGCGCCTCGCTGACCGCGGCCTCGCCCGCTGGGCGGAGCGCCTTGGGTTTGCGCGCGATGTTCATGTCAGCGCGCCTTCCTTATCCTTGGCCGCGACTTTGACCGTCCGGTCGTCGCCATCCGGCGCGGTCCCATTGCCCATCAGGTTGTCGCGCATGCTCGAGAGAGCATCGATCACCACGACGCGTGTCTCGGGCGGCATGCCGGCGAGCGCCTGTTCGCGTACCTCGCTGGCGATGTTGTAGATGTCGTCGAAAAGGGGTTGCGCGCGGTCGGTCAGAAACAGCCGGAACGCCCGCCGGTCGTCCGGATTGGGGCGGCGTTCGATCAACCCGGCCTCGACCAGGCGGTCGAGCGTGCGCCCGAGCGAGATCGGCTGCACCTCGAGCAGCTCAGCCAGCGCCGCCTGATTGATGCCTTCGTTCAGCCCGAGCCGCATCAATGTCATCCACTGGGCGTTGGTGAGGCCGAGCCGCTGGACGCGGCGGCTGATCTCGCGCCGCAACAGGCGCGTCACCTCGTACATGAGGAAACCGACTGTGTTGCGCCGTGTTTGCCGGTCAATGGTCATGGTCGGTCCGCAGGGCTCGCGCATCGAAGGACGTAAGCATGCCATATAGTATACAATGCTTAGTAAATCGACGGGGATCGTATGCATTCGCGGCATGGCGGCCACCCCGCCGGCGGGGAGCGCAGGGCCGGCCAGCGTCCCCTAACTGGCCGGTTGGCGCAGCTTGAAGCGCTGGATCTTGCCGGTGGCGGTCTTGGGCAGCTCGTCGACGAAATTCCACCAGCGGGGATATTTGTACGGCGCGAGCCCGGCCTTGACGTGGTCGTGGAGCTCTTTTTGGAGCGCTTCGCGGGCGCCGTCATCGGCGGCCTCGGCCTTGTCGTTCAGGACGATCCAGGCCTCGGGCTTGATCAGGTCGTCCTTGTCGGCGCGGGCGACGATCGCGGCCTCGAGTACCTTGGGGTGCTCGATCAGCCTGCCTTCGATTTCGATCGGCGAGGTCCAGATGCCGCCGACCTTCATCATGTCGTCGGAGCGGCCCTCGTACACGTAGTAGCCGTCCTCGTCCTGACGGTAAGTGTCGCCGGTGAAGAGCCAATCCCCCTCGAGCATGGTCTCGGCAGTCTTTTCCGGCTTGTTCCAATAGGCTCGGGCGACCGAATTGCCGCGGATCAGCAGCGTGCCGGCCTCGCCGAACGGCACTTCCTTGCCGTCGTCGCCGATGATCTTGGCTTCGTAACCCGGCACGACGTGGCCGCTGGTGCCGGGGCGCTGGTCAGTGGGCGTGTTGCCCATGAAGACGTGCAGCGCCTCGGTCGAGCCGATGCCGTCGAGGATGGTGAGCCCGGTTTTCTCCTGCCAGCGGCGGAAGATGTCGGCGGGCAGCGCTTCGCCGGCGGAGACGCAATAGCGCACCGATGACAGATCGGGTGTTGCGTTCTCCAGCATCGCGAGCTGGGCGGCGTAAAGCGTCGGCACGCCGTAATAGAGCGTCGGCTTGAAGGTCTCGATGACCTCGAAGGTGAGCTCGGGCGTCGGCCGCGGGGCGGCCAGGATGGCGGTCCCCCCCGCCCACAGTGGAAAACTCATGGCGTTGCCGAGCCCATAGGCGAAGAACAACTTGGCGGCGGAGAAATGGATGTCGTCCTCCGTGACGCCGAGCACGTCGGTGGCGTAGAGCTGGCATGTCGTCGGAATGTCGCGCTGAAGGTGAACGGTCCCTTTCGGTCGGCCGGTCGAGCCCGAGGAATAGAGCCAAAAGGCATCGCTCGTCGCGGTCGCCGGCGCCGGATCGAGCGCCGCATCGGCCTCGTTGATCAACGAGCGGACCGTGGTTCCGGCCCCCTCGGTCAAGATCGCGTGCTTGGGCTTCTTCTTCAGCTTGTCCAGCGCCGGCTCGACCTCGCCGGAGAATTCCGGTGAATAGACGAGCATGGTCGCGCCCGAGTCCTCGATGATGTAGGCGTAGTCGGTCGCGCGGAGGAGGGTGTTGAGCGGGACCGGGACGACGCCCGCCTTGATCGCGCCCCAGAAGAGATAGAAGAATTCCGGGCAGTCCTTCACGATCATCAGCATGCGGTCGCCGGGCTCGATGCCCAGGCCGAGGAGCGCATTGCCGCAGCGGTTCACCGAGCGGGCCAGCTCCGAATAGGTGACGACGGTGCCGTCGAGCGTGCGGATGACGATCTTGGCACCGCGCCCCTCGTCGATGTGACGGTCGATGAAAGGCACCGCGACGTTGAACGTCTCCGAATACGCAAGCTGCGCGCCGTTCTCGCTTGGTGTCACGGTGACCGTATGATCGGCCATTGTCTCCTCCCCAAGGTAGTCAGTCCGCGATGCGACTCTATACGCCCTTGCGCAGGCGGTTAAAAGGCCGCGCGCCCTAGTTGAACCGTCGTGCCCGCCGGTCGCGTTGATCCGGGTCAAGACGCTGTCCGGCAAGGGCAACGATGATAGAGTTCGCGGCCGTATCGTGGCCGCGGCCGCGGTAAGAGAGTGTTCGCGGTTAGGAGAATGGGTGTTCGGCATGACGGTTGCTGTGATGGATCGGGCGGATGTGCGCGTCGCCGATGACGACCGGGCGATCGCCTGGTGGCTCATCGTCGTGGCCATCATGGTCTACGTGATGGTGGTGCTGGGCGGGGTGACGCGGCTCACCGAATCGGGGCTCTCGATGGTCGACTGGAAGCCGCTGCTCGGCTGGCTGCCGCCGATGTCCGACAGCGAATGGCAGGCGCTCTTCGAGCGCTACAAGCAGTTCCCCGAATACGCGAAGAAGAATGTCGGCATGGATATCGCCGGCTTTCAATCGATCTTCTGGTTGGAATATCTCCATCGCCTGCTCGGGCGGGTGATCGGGCTCGCCTTCTTCCTGCCGATGGTCTGGTTCTGGGCCCGGGGCCGTGTGCGGAAGGGGCTCAGGCTGCGCCTCGTGGGGTTGTGCGTCCTCGGCGGGATGCAGGGCGTGCTCGGTTGGGTGATGGTGAAGTCGGGGCTGGTCGACCGGCCGTCGGTGAGCCAGTACCGGCTGGCGGCGCATCTGGCGCTCGCCGTGCTCATCTACGCGGCGCTGATGTGGACCGCCTGGGGGCTTTTCATGGGCTCGCGGGAGGATGGCGCGCCACCCGTCCGGGCGCCCCGATGGCTACGGGTCTATGCGGTCACCGTGTTCACGCTGATCTGCGTGACGCTCGTTGCCGGCGCCTTCGTGGCGGGGCTCGACGCGGGGCTCATCTACAACACGTTTCCCCAGATGGGCCCCGGCCTGGTGCCGCCCGACCTGTGGGATCCAAAGCTCGGCATTCTCAACATCTTCGAGAACCGGGTGACGGTGCAGTTCCAGCATCGGGTGCTGGCGATCGGCACGCTCTTCGTCGTGTTCTTCTTCTGGAGCGGGGCGAGGGTGCTGCGGTTCCCGCCGGAGGACGGCACGCCCGGACCGCTCGAGCGCTTGGAGCCGGCCGAGCGGCTGGCGTGTTCGACGCTGATGCTGGTTGCAGGACTTCAGGCGCTGCTCGGCGTGGCGACTCTGGTGATGTTCGTGCCGGTCTGGCTGGGCGCGCTGCACCAGGCGGGGGCGCTGCTTCTGGTGACGGCCGGGCTGTGGGTGCTGCGGCGGTTCTATCCGCCGGCGAGATAACGCTTATGCCGCGCGTGTATCGCCCTTGAACTTGGGCATCACCCGTTCGGAAAAGAGGCGCATCGAAGCGGCCGCCGCGTCGCCGGAAATGTCGTGTAAATTGACCAGCAGCGAGGCGCTCTCGAAGCGGCCGACCTTGCGCAGATAGTCGGCGATCATGTCGGCGATCTCGTCCGGCGCGCCGACCCAGGCGATGCCCTTGTCGTATTGTGACTGGAAGGTCTCGGCCTTGAGGCCCGCGATCATCTTGTCGTAGCCGGGATAGTCGGCGCTCGACGATCCCTCGGTCCAGGCCGAGGCGGCGGCGACGAGGGCGGCCAGATAGCTTTCGAGCGCGGGCGCGCCGACCGCGCGCGCTTCCTCGCGCGTCGGCGCGCAGTACATCGCGAAGGAGAACATCATCCGGCCCTCGCCCGGATGCCCGGCCGACTTCCAGGCCTCGCGGTAGATGCCCATGAGCTCGGTCATCTTCTCCACGGCCAGCGGAATGGCCATCACGAAATGACCGGCGCGGCCCGCCGCCTCGAAGGACTCCGGCGTGGCGAAGGCGGCGATCCAGATCGGCGGATGCGGCTGCTGCACCGGACGGGGCAGGGAGGTGACGTTGCGGAAGGAATGGAATTTGCCCTCCGAGGTCACGTTTTCTTGCGAGAGCAGACGGTGGATCTGCTCGACGCCTTCGGTGAAGCGCGCCCGGCTCTCGTCGAGGTCGCGGCCGAAGGCGAGGAATTCGTGCGGCAGGAAGGCGCGGGCGAATCCGATATCGAGCCGGCCGCCGGAAAGCGCATCCAAAAGAGCGAGTTCGCCCGCAAGCTTGAGCGGATGGTTGAAGATCGGCAGCACCGCTCCGGTGACCAGCCGCGCATGGCGCGTGCGCTGGGCGGCGGCGGCGAGGAAGAGCGCGGGGTTGGGGCTATAGCCGCCGTAGGGCTCAAAGTAATGCTCGACGGTGCGGACATGGCCATAGCCGAGTTCGTCGAGCAGGCCGACGAGGTCGAGCGCTTCGGCGAAATAGGTCTCCGCCGATTTCTCGGCTGGGCCGACGCTGGGAAAGAAATTGACGCCGAACTCCATAGGGGGACGGTCTCCGGTTCGGCGTTGCGGCATTTCGGCGCTCAGCCGCTGACGCCGATCAGGCTGTCGAGCCTGTCCTTGTCCGAGCGCAGGGTCGCGCTGTCGCCGTCATAGGTGATGCGGCCGCGATCCATGACCACCGTGCGGTCGGAGAACTCGAAGGCGATGCGGGTGTTCTGCTCCACCAGGATCAGCGTGATGCCGCCGCTTTCGCGCAGCCGCCCGAGGATGCGCACGAGCTCCTCGACGATGATCGGCGCCAGGCCCTCCGAGGGTTCGTCCATGAGCAGCACGCCGGGATTGGTCATCAGCGCGCGGGCGATCGACAGCATCTGCTGTTCGCCGCCGGAGAGCTGGTTGCCCATGTTGTCGCGGCGTTCGGCGAGGTTGGGGAAGAGATCGAACACGGCCTCTTGCGTCCAGTTCCCCGGCGCCTCGCCGATCGTCAGGTTCTCCATGACGGTGAGCGAGGGGAAGATCTCGCGCTCCTGGGGCACATAGCCAAGGCCCGCCGTCGCGCGCTTGTGCACCGCCAGATGAGTGATGTCGCGCTCGCCCAGGGTGATCGTGCCGCCATGCATCGCCGTGTGGCCCATGATCGTGTTGAGCAGCGTCGACTTGCCGACCCCGTTCCGCCCGACGATCGAAAGGCTCTGGCTGGCCGCGAGGGTGAGCGTCACGTCCTCGAGTACATGGGTGGGCCCGTAGCCCGCCGAGACCCCGGTGAGCGCGATCGCTTC
This sequence comes from Alphaproteobacteria bacterium, assembly GCA_037387885.1. Classification (GTDB taxonomy): domain Bacteria; phylum Pseudomonadota; class Alphaproteobacteria; order JAPULJ01; family JAPULJ01; genus DATKZM01. The sequence continues at coordinate 58,238 of JARRKQ010000011.1, forward strand.
AGCCATGGGCGGCCTCGCCCAGATAAACCGCACGCACTTCGGCGTTGTCGGCGATCTCGTCGGGCGTGCCGGTCGTGAGCACGCCGCCATTGACAAGAACCGTGATGCGGTCGGCGAAGCGGAAGACGAGGTCCATATCATGCTCGATGATCAGGACGGCAACGTCCTTGGGCAGGCCCGCGATCGCATCGAGCAGGATATGGCTTTCGGCGGAGGGCACACCCGCCGCCGGCTCGTCGAGCAGCAACACCTTGGGCTCGAGCGCGAGGGCGATGGCGATCTCGACCAGGCGCTGGCGGCCGTAAGGCAGCTCGGAGATCGTGGTCCGGGCATCGTCGCCGAGCTTCAGCATCTCCAGCATGCGGTGGGCTTCGGAGATGACGTCGGGGCGGGCGCCGGCAGGCCGGAACATCCGTCCCGCAACCCTCATGCGCTCGGATACCGCGAGGTAGAGATTCTCGAGCACGGTCAGACCCGCGAACAGCTTGTTGATCTGAAAGGTGCGGGCGATGCCGCGCTTGACCCGCGCCGCCTGCGCCAGCGCGGTGATGTCCTCTCCGGCAAGCAACACTTGGCCGCGGTCGGGCGTGAGCGCGCCGGTGATCAGGTTGACGAATGTGGTCTTGCCGGCGCCGTTCGGTCCGATGATGGCGTGGCGATTGCCGGCGCCGAGCGAAAAGTTGATCTCCTGGGCGACAACCAAAGCGCCGAACGCCTTGTAGAGCCCGCGGGTTTCCAGCATGCCGCCGGTCATCGGGGGGCTCCGCTGCCGTCGAATGCGGCGCTTCCGCGGCGCTGCGGGGTCAGCCGCTCCCATGCGCGTCGGCAGGCGGGGCCAATGGCCATTGCGGCTTCGACAAGTCCCTTGCGCGACATTGCGACGAAGACGACCACGAGCACGATCCACGCGACATTGACGACCATGCCCGAATAGATGTCCTGGAGGTACTCGCTATAGAGGCCGTCCAGGATAATCAGCGCGAGCGCGATCAGCAGGAAGGGGTAGCGGGCGCGCCAGTAGTCCGACAGGCGTTCGCCGATCCCGATCACGCCGCCAGGGGTGAAAAGAACAGTGAAAATGAGGGCGATACCGATAATGAGCTCCCAATACGGCGGGTCTGTGCCGAGGAAGGTCTCGGTCTGGTTCTCCAGGAAAAGGTATATGGCCGCGCCCAGGAAAGCGCCGTAGAGCCGACCCGCGCCGCCCAGGATGATCATGATGAGCACCGCGCCGGCCAACTCGAACTCGTAGACGGCGATGGTGATATTGCCGCGCACCTGGACCCAGATGGCGCCAGCCGCGCCGGCGATGGCCGCGGAAATGACGTAAGCCACAAGCTTACGCCCTTGCACGGGCGAGCCGATGGCATGCATGCGGTCAACGTTCTCGCGAATGCCGATCAGCGCCCGGCCGTAGGGCGAGTAGGTGATCGTGCGCACCAGCAGGAAGCCGATGAAGAGGAAAACCAGCGCATACCAATAATTGACCGTGAACCAGACGGAATCGAACGCGAACACGCCCAGGATCGCGCTGTTCGTGAAGTTGATGCCGTCGAACCCGCCGGTGAGCGTGATCTCCTGGGCGCCGATGGTGATGACGTCGAGGTCCTTGGCGAGCTCGTAGAGGATGATCGAGAACGCCATGGTCAGCATGAGCAGAGTAAGCCCATGCGTTCTCAGGATGATCCAGCCCGAGATCGCGCCCACGATCGCCGCTACGACGATTGCGGCCAGAACGGCGGACAGCGGCTCGGGATAGCCATTGTTGGCAAGCAAGGCCGCGGTGTAAGCGCCCGTGCCGAAGAGCGCCGTGTGACCGAGCGAAACGATGCCGGCAAAGCCCACCAGCAGATCGAGCGAGAGCGCGAAGAGGATCATCACCAGCACGACCGTCGCCAAGAGGCGGTAGCCGGGGAAGGCGAAGTAGACGGCGATCGCCATCACCCAGGGCAGCGCCTCGGCCCAGCGGGGGCGGTGGTCTTGCGAGAGCAGGCGCGCGGCAGCCTCGCCCGTCCGGACCAGGGCGTCGACCGGAGAGCGCGGCGCCTCGGTGGCGTGCGAGGCCTGGCCGAACAGGCCCTGCGGCCGCCACAACAGAACGATGAAGGTGATGAGGTAGATGAAGAACGACCCGCCCTCGGGCATGAAATACTTGCCGGCGAAGTCGATGATGCCGAGCAGCAGCGCCGCGAAGAAGGTGCCGCGGATGTTTCCGAGCCCGCCTACCGCGACGACGATCAGGAAGAGCACGAGGTAGTCGAAGGCGAAGGTCGGCTTGAGGCCGCCGAGGATCTGGATGCTCAGGCCGCCGCCGATCGCCGCCATGCCGCTGCCGAGCGCGAAGGTGAGGGTGAAGAGCCGCCCGGTGTTGATGCCGCAAGACTGCGCCATGCTGCGGTTGTCGACCGCAGCGCGGATCTGGGCGCCGGTGCGCGTGCGCTCAAGCCCATAGAAGAGGCCCGCGGCGATGACGGCACCAGCGAGGATCATGAACGCGCGGAAGGTGGGGATCCGCTTGAAGCCGAGGTCGAGATCGCCCTGCAGGAACGTCGGAAGCTGGATGTTCTGCGGGTTGTTGCCCCAAATGAAGGAGACGAGCGCCACCGAGGCGAAGACGATGCCGATGGTGAGCAGGACCTGGTCGAGCTCCGAGCGGTTATAGAGCCGCCGGTAAAGCACGAACTCCATGACCACGCCGAGCACGCCGACCGCGACGAAGGCGATCGCGAGCGCCAGGAAGTAGGGAACGCCCACGGAGTTGACGAGCTTGACGGTGAAATAGCCGCCGACCATGGCGAAGGTGCCGTGGGCCAGATTGACGAAGCCCATGAGGCCCATGGTGATCGAGAGGCCGACGGAAATGATGAAGAGCAGCATCGCATAGGCGATGCCAAAGACCAGGATGGTCGTTGCCGTATTGACCGCGTATTCCATCTATGGCCTTTCACACCGCCGTGGCCGTGCACCCACCGGCGCTGCGCCCCCAAAATCAATCCAACGCCCGTTCTCGCCAGGAAATCAGCCGGCCGCGATGTCGCGGCCGGCTGTGGCGATAAGTCTCGTCGGTGACTGCCTATTTCTTAGCGCATTTGCCAACCTTGAGCGCCTTGCACTGGTCCTTGACCGCTTTGAAGGTGCTGGTGACCTCCTGCATAAGCTTGCCGCCCTTGCCGGCCTTGACCACCGAGATGTACTCGTTCTGCACGATATCGCGGGTTGCGGGATCGATCATGATGGGCCCGCGCGGGCTGTTGAATTTCCAGCCCTTGAGCGCCGCCATGGCGCCGGCAGCGGTGATCCTCTTGCCGCCGAAGGATTTGATGACGTGATAGATCGCCGCCATGCCGTCATAGCCTTGGACGGCCATGAAGTTCGGCGTGCTCTTGGGTCCGTACTCCGCCGTCCACGCCTTCACGAAGGCGCGGTTGGTCGGCGTGTCGAGATTGGCGTGATAGTGGTGCGTGGTGATCAGCCCCACCGCGGCGTCGCCCATGCTCTGGAGCTGGGTGTCGTCGGTGATGTCGCCGGGCCCGATGAGGCGGATGCCGGCCTTGTCCATACCCAGCGCCTTGAAGGACTTGGCCACCGCCGCGG
>JARRKQ010000012.1:0-37907 GCA_037387885.1 Alphaproteobacteria bacterium
CCGCCAGCGCCACACCGACATCGATCATGACGTTGGCCGGCAGGGTGAAGCGGCAGATCTGCCAGCGGTCGCATGGCTCCTCGGATTTGAGATTGTGGGCCCAGAAGGGCGGCGGGGTGATCTCGTGCATCCAGCGCGAGACCGTCACCGTCTCGTCGTCGGAGGTGGTCTCGATCGGCGCCTCGGTGATCTCGTGCTGGCCGATGCTGGTCGGATGGACGTAGGTCTCGTGGGTCAGGTCCATGAGGTTGTCGACCATCAGCCGGTAGTCGGCCTTGACGTGATAGCTGCCGCCGTCGAAGGCCCAGCCGTGATCCTCGCAGAAATAGAGGTTCGGGAGCTTGCTCTCGTCGGCGAGCGCGGGATCGCCGATCCAGACCCAGACGTATCGGTAGCGTTCGACGACCGGATAGGTCCGGACATTGACCCAGTCGGGGATGTCCTCGCCGCCGGGCACCCAGACGCCCTTGCCGGCGCAATCGAAGGTGATGCCATGATAGCCGCAGACCAGATTGTCGCCCTCGACGCGCCCCTTGGAAAGCGGCAGCAGCCGGTGCGGGCAGCAGTCCTCGAGCGCGACCAGGCTGCGGTCGGGCCGCCGGTAGACCACCACCTTCTCACCGCAAATCGTCCGGGCGAAGGGCTTGCCGCCGATCTCGTAATCCCAGGCGACGACGTACCAATGGTTTTGCAGAAACATCCGTCCGTCCTCCCAAGTGAGATTTGTTTTTTTGGTTCGGTCAATGGTGCCGCAATTCGTTCAACCTGTCCAACGGGCGCCCGGCAGGCGACGCGTCTCAGGTCGATTCGGGCGTCTCTTCCGGCACCGCGCGCTTGATCAGCGCGCCGACCGTCACGCCCTGGATGATGACGGAGAAGATGACGACGCCGTAGCAGACGGTCAGCAATATCTCGCGCACCTCGCTCGGCGGCAGCGAAAGTGCGAGCGCCACCGAGATGCCGCCGCGCAGCCCGCCCCAGGTCAACACCGCGACATAGCCGCCCTTGAACGCCTCCTGGAAATGCAGTGCCGCCATCGGCAGGGAGACGCTGATCAGCCGGCTCGCCAGCACCAGCGGGATTGCGACGAGCGCGGCGATGACCGCCCCCGTCTGCCCGCTCACCGCCAGCACTTCGAAGCCGATGAGCAGGAAGAGCAGCGAGTTCAGGATCTCGTCGATCAGCTCCCAGAAATTCAGCAAGTGCTCGCGCGTCGTCTCCGACATGGCCAGGCGCGTGCCGCGATTGCCGATCAGAAGGCCGGCCACGACCACCGCGATCGGCCCCGAAAGGCCGAGCCGCGCTGCGATCACATAGGTCCCGGTGACAAGCGCCAGCGACAGCATGATCTCCACCGTGTATTCGTCGATCGAGCGCATGAGGACGAAGACCAGCCAGCCCGTCACCAGCCCCAGCACCGCGCCGCCCACCGCCTCGGTCAGGAACAGCACGGCGACGCTCCCCGCCGTCACGTGTTCGCTGCCGTGTCCGCCGCCCGCCGCGCCGAAAGCGAGCGCCACAATGATCACGAAGACGACCACGCCCACCCCGTCGTTGAACAGGCTCTCGCCCGCGATCGTCGCCTCCAGGTTCTTGGGCACGCGCACGGTCTTGAGCGTGGAGAGCACCGCGACCGGATCCGTTGGCGCGATCAGCGCCCCGAAGACGAGACAGGCCAGGAACGGCACGGCGATGCCGAGCGCGCCGAAGACCAGATACATGCCGCCGCCGACCAGTGCCGTCGTCAGCACCACCCCGAAGCTCGCCATGATCCCGATCGACCAGCGCCGGTCGTAGAGCGCCGAGACGTCGACATGCAGCGCGCCGGCAAAGAGCAGGAAGGAGAGCACGCTCTCCATCAGCGTCCGCGTGAAGTCGACCTGGCCGAGCATCGCCTGGGCGGTCTCCTTCAGGTTCAAGACGGGGAACACGGCTTCCGTTGCGATGATCGCAAGCGACACCACGAGCGCGATCACAAGCAAGCCGATCGTGTGCGGGAGGCGAATGAAGCGGAAATTGAGATAGCCGAAGAGCGCCGAGAGGCCGAGCAGGATGGCGATCAGTTCGAAGGCGGAGCGCATGGTGGCCCCTACGTAAAGAAGCCCGCGCAACCGCGCAACGACACGATTCCGCCGTCGCCCTTTGCCTCGCCGGTCGCGCGTCCCATAATCTCCGCCAAGCAATCTGACGCCAAGCAACGCAACATGTGCGACCAGGGGAAACGATGTTCCGCGAAAACTCGCTGAAGAAGAAGCTCGCCGACGGCAAGAAGGCGCTCGGCCTGTGGCTGTCGCTCGGCAACAACGCGACGGCGGAGATCGCCGGGCTCGCCGGCTACGACTGGGTGATGATCGACCACGAGCACGGCCCCGGCGACTTCCAGAGCGCGATCGCCCAGATGCAGGCGCTCGCCGCCTTCGACACGACCTGCCTCTTCCGCGTGCCCTGGAACGATCCGGTTTACATCAAGCGCGCCCTCGATGCGGGCGCGGAAGGCATCATGATCCCGATGATCGAGACGGCCGACGAAGCCAAGGCCGCCGTCGCCGCCTGCCGCTATCCGCCGAACGGCATCAGGGGTGCGGCGACGTCGTCCGTCCGCGCCGCGAATTACGGCATGGCCGAGGCCGACTATGTCGAGCGCGCGGAGGCCGAGCTCATGATCATCTGCCAGATCGAGACGCCGACCGGCATCAACAACATCGAGGAGATCGCCGAAGTCGAGGGCGTCGACATGCTCTTCGTCGGCCCTTCGGACATCTCCACCAACCTCGGCTACGCCAAGCAGCGCGACCATCCCGAGGTGAAGGCCGTGCTCGAGGTCGTCGAGAAGCGCATCAAGGATGCCGGCAAGTGGATGGGCACGGTGCTGCGCTTCGGCCTCGACCCGCAAGACCTGTTCGACGCCGGCTACGACATGGTCTCCGGCGGCTCCGACAGCGCCCACATCCGCAACGCGTCCGTTGCGCAGGTAAAGAAGCACCGGGAAAAGAACCCTTAACCCACAATGTCACCCCGGACAGCCGAAGGCTGAGCCGGGGTGAAAATCGAGGGATTGGCCAATTAAAGGAAACACCCCCATGACCGCCAACCACCAATGGCTCCTGAAGCGTCGCCCCGCGGCGATGCCGAGCGAGGACGACTTCGAGCTCGTCGAGACGTCCGTACCCGAGCCCGGCGACGGCGAGTTCGTCATGCGCGCGAGCGTGCTGTCGGTCGACCCCTACATGCGCGGGCGCATGCGCGACGTGAAATCCTACGTGCCGCCGGTGCAGATCGGCGAGGTCATGACCGGCGCCTCGGTCGGCGCGGTGATCGCCTCCAAGCACCCCGACTTCAAGGAAGGTGACATCGTCGAGGGGCGCTTCGGCTGGCAGGACTATGCGCTCAGCGACGGACGTGCCGACGGCGCGCGCAAGGTCGACCCGTCTCTGGCCCCCATCTCCACGGCGCTCGGCGTCCTCGGCATGCCCGGCATGACCGCCTATTTCGGCCTCACCGAGGTCGGCCAGCCCAAGGAGGGCGAGACCGTCCTCGTCTCCGCCGCCTCGGGCGCGGTCGGCGGGCTCGTCGGCCAGATCGCCAGGATCAAGGGCTGCCGGGCGGTCGGCATCGCCGGCGGTCCCGAGAAATGCGCCTACCTCAAGGAGGAGCTCGGCTACGACGCCGCGATCGACCACCGCACGGCCAAGGACATGAAGGCGATGGCAGCGGCGATCGGCGAGGCCGCGCCCGAGGGTATCGACGTCTATTTCGACAATGTCGGCGGCATGACCCTCGACGCCGTCCTGACCCGCATCAACCTGCATGCCCGTATCGCCATCTGCGGCATGATCTCCGAATACAACCAGACCGAACAGGAGCTGGCGCCGCGCCCGACCCGCGCACTCCTCGTCCAGCGCGCGCGGATGCAGGGTCTCATCGTCTTCGACTGGGCCGACCGCTATGGCGAGGGCATGGCCCAGATGGCGGCCTGGATCAAGGAGGGCAAGCTCAAGTACCGCGAGGATATTCTGGAGGGCATCGAGAATATGCCCAAGGCGATGCTCCGCCTCTTCTCCGGTCAGAACTTCGGCAAGCAGCTCGTCCGCGCCGCGCCCGACCCCGCGTGAGCGAGTCACCGACTGAGACCGTCCGCATCGTCCCCTACGAGGCGCGCTACCGCGAGGCGCTCGCGGTCCTCGTGGTCGATATCCAGCGCGGCGAGTTCGGCCTGAACGCCAGCGCCGCCGGCCAGCCCGATCTGCTCGACCCGGCGGGCTTCTTCCGCGGCGCCGGTGGCGAGATCTGGCTCGCGCTCGCGGGCGCGCCGCCGAGGGAAGAGGTCGTGGGCTCGGTCGCCCTGCTCGATTTCGGTCAACGTCGCGCCGCGCTACGCAAGATGTTCGTGCGCGCCGATAGGCGCGGCAAACGCGACCGCATCGCCGAACGGTTACTCGATGCGCTTCTGGCTTGGGCCCGCGAGCGCGACTTCGCGGAGATCTATCTCGACACGCTGCCGGTGTTCAAAGCCGCCCACCGCTTCTACGCGCGCCACGGTTTCGAGGAGCTGTCGAAGGCCGACATGCCGCCCGACTTCCCGGCGATGAACTGGAACGCCCGCTTCTTCCGGCTGACGCTCTAACGCCGGTGCTCACGCGAACTTCAGCAGGAACCGCACGATCTTGCGCGTCCGCTCGCTGAAGAGCTTGGGCACGTAGTAGCTGCCCGCCGCGCGCTTGGAGACCTCGCCCAGCGTCGGGTAGGGCGCGATTGCGCCGGCCATCGCGCCGATCTTCATCTTCTGCCCCACCGCCAGCACCCAGGGCAGGATGAGCTCGCCGGCATGAGCGCCCAGGATCGAGGCGCCCAGAATCCGGCCCTTCTTCGTCGTCACGACCTTGATCAGCCCGTCGGTGGCGCGCTCGGCCAGGGCGCGGTCGTTCTCGGCGAAGGGCCAGCGGAGGATGGTGACGTCCTCGCCCGCCGCGCGCGCCGCCGCTTCGCCGAGCCCGACATGGGCGAGCTCGGGCGCGGTGTAGGTCACCCATGGCATCGCCTTGTAATCGACCTTGGCCGGCAACCGGAACAGCATGTTCCGGATCGCGATGCCGGCATGGTAGCCGGCGATATGGGTGAACTGCGGCCCGCCGGCGATATCGCCCACTGCGAAGACGCGCTTGTTGCTGGTGCGCAGCCGCGCATCGGTGGTGATGCCGGCTTTCGTGTAGTCGATGCCCGCTTTCTCGAGATCGAGCCCGTCGACATTCGGCGTGCGCCCGGCCGCGACCAGCAGGTCGGAGCCTTCGATCGCGACCTCCTTGCCGTCCTCCTCGATTGTCACCGTGACGCCGTTGCCCTTGCGGCCGGTCTTCACGACCTTGATCCCCTCGCGGATGTCGATCCCCTCGGCGCGCAGCTTCGTGCGCAGGATGTCGACCAGCTCCGGATCGTCCTTGGGCAAGATCGTCGCAAGCTCCAGCACCGTCACGCGCGCGCCGAGTCGCCGGTGGGCCTGCGCCATCTCCATTCCGATCGGCCCGCCGCCGATCACGATCAGATGCTCGGGCGCAGCGGTGCGCTCGAAGATCGTCTCGTTGGTGAGGAAGGGCGTTGTATCTAGGCCGTCGATCGGCGGCACGCCCGCGCGCGAGCCGGTGGCGACGACGAAGCGCTTGGCGCGGATCGTATGCTCGCCCGCCGTGACTTCGCGTGGGCCCGTGAACTTCGCCTCGGCCTGGATCACCTGCACGCCGAGCCCGGTGAAGCGCTCGACCGAATCGTTGGGCGCGATCGCCCCGATCACCCCGTGCACATGTGCGTGCACCTTTTCGAAGTCGATCGTCGGCTGCACGCCATTCACGCCGAACCGGGCGCTGTCGCGGATCGTCTGCGCCGCATGTCCCGCCGCGAGCAGCGCCTTCGACGGCACGCAGCCCGTATTGAGGCAGTCGCCGCCCATCGCGGCGCGTTCGATCAGCACGGTCCTGGCGCCCATCTGCGAGGCGCCCGCCGCGACCGACAGCCCGCCCGAGCCCGCGCCGATCACACAGACATCCACGTCTAATTTTTCAGCCATAGCGGCCTCCAGCTTCAATCCGGTTGATATCTACCCCAGCGCGCGTGCGCTTGCACGGGAACGCGCCGTTGAAGCCAGACCCGTAGAATTTTTTGGTTGGCGGCTTGCGGCGGGCGCGCCCGACCGGATCGCCGGGCGCCGCCACGTGCCTGCCGCTCCGCGGCCCCGAAGGGGCTCAGCCCTTTACTTCGATCCTGTAGTCGGGCGTCGTGTTGAGCGGGCAGGAATAGATGTATTTGCCGGGCTTGAGCGTGATCTCATAGTCCTTGGTCACGCCCTTGTGGAGACCGCCGCCCGAGGTCTTTGGCAGGGTGAGCCGGCCGAGGCCCTGGCCGCGCAGATAGAAGCCGAGCATGTAGGGCACGTTCTCGTTCTTCACCCGGAAGATGTACTTGCCGGGCTTGAGCTTCAGGACCTTCGCCTTGGCGAGGCGCTTGTCCTCGGTCTTGGCGTTGATCTTCTCGCAGTCGGCCTTCTTGGTGGTCTTGTAGTGATGGTCCATGCCCTCGGGCTCGATGAACTGACAGCCCGTCTGGGTGAGGGTGATGACCTTGGGCTTGTCCATCATCTTGTCGGCAGCCTGCGCCGCGTTCGCCGTCACGATCGCATTGACGCCCGCCAGCGCCACTGCGCCGGCCGCCGCCCAAAGAAGTCTTCCGCTAACACGCATCTCAAATCCTCCATCGAAAAGCGGGATTGACAGGGTCGCGCCCTGCGTTTTTCTCCCTCGCCTTTGCCCGACTTAGATGCCGTCTCGGGGGGCCAATCTCAAATAACGACACGTAACGATTCCGTGCGCCGCGCTTGAGGCGCTGGAATTCGGCCCCTTTCGGCGCCCGGGACCCCTTGTCAACGCAAAATCCGCCGCGCATAAAAGGCCCATGGTTCGCCCCACCGCGTCCGCCCGCCGGACCGCCGCCACGGCAATCCTCGCGGTTTCGCTCCTCACGGCCGCTATAGCCGCGAGCGGCGCTACCATGGCGAACAGCCCGCGCGCGATCCGCGCCGACGACCTCCTCACCTTCTTCGACCAGATCGCGCTCAGCCAGCAAGCGCGGCCCTTCGGCCGGCGCCCCAAATGGGTGCGGCGCTGGATGGGGCCGGTGACGGTGACGCTGACGGGCAAGGCCCCGGTCCGCTTCCGCCGCCGGCTCAAGCACGCGCTCCGCACCATCTCACGCTGGTCGGGCGAGCGCTTCGCCATGGCGCGCGATCCGGCGAACGCGCCGTGGCGCAACCGCATCTCGATCCGTATCGTCGACCACGCGGTGATGCTGCGGCGCTACGGACGCGGCGGAAATGTCTGCACCACCGCGACCTTCGGCCGGCGCGGCCAGCTCCGCCGCGCGCGCATCGTGATCAGCGACCGCTACACCGACTGCCTCGACCACGAGCTCATGCATGCGCTCGGCTTCGACGGACATTGGTACGGACGCGACCGCTTCGATCCCGTGCACTCGGTGCTGGCGCTCCGCTACACCCCGGCCCGGCGCTTCCGCTTCACCCGCTTCGATGCGATCGCGATCCGCACGCTTTACCACGAGCGGCTCTGGCCCGGCATGCCGCGCCGGCGCGCGCTGGCCGCCGTCGCGCGGCTCTATCGGGCCGTCTCGGGGATTTGAGGACCGGTCACTCCAGCACCCGCTCGAGCTGCCAGCTCAGCACGCGCTTGCGGGTCTTGGTGTTTTCCAGGGTTTCGGAGCCGAAGACCGCATCCTCGCTCTGCCAGATCGTGCCGGTGCTGGTTGCGCCCTTGAGCGCCTGCTCGGTCTCGAAGCGGCGCTCCTGGCAGTCCTTGCCGTCGGCGCGGCAGAGCTTGGTCGTCATGGCGAGCTTGGCGACGGCGTCGCCCACGGTCACCGTATACTGGTCGCCCTCGCCGCGCTTGAAGCCGGAGAGCGATCCCTTCGCCGCTTCCGCCTGGCCCGCGCCCTGAAGCACATGCACCGAGCAGGCCTTGCCGCGCTTGTCGCAGCGTTGCGTGACCAGACGGATCGAATAGCGCCCGTCGAGCGTCGTCTTCTCGCCCTCGACGCGCACCAGGATCGTCCACTCGGCCTTGCCCGTGCGCGAGAAATCCTCGCCCTTCTGCGCCCGGGTCTCGGTCGTGGTCAGCACGATCTCGCCGCGCCAGACGGGACACGGCAGCGCCGCCTTGATCTTCGCCGCCGCCGCCGTCACCGCCGCACCAAGCGCCGCCGCGGTCTTCGCCTGGCCGGTCTCGCGTGCGCGCCGCTTGCCGGATGCGACGTCGATCGCCGTGATCTCGACGACGAACCCCTTGCCCTTGGGCTGCACCGCCGCGATCACCATCGTCCGCGTGCGCGGTGATTTGAGGAGGTCGAGCCGCGCGGCCGCATCATTGTCCGCGACCCGCAGCAGCGCACCGGCCGAAAGCCGGCCGAGCTGTCCGTCGACCTCGACCAGCGGCCGGCACAGCCCCGCGAAGGCCCGGTCGATCGCGGCGCGGATCGTGGCCGCGCGCGCGGCCGCCAGCCATTCGCGTTTGTCGGCGGAGACCGGCTCGGCGATATAGACGCCCATCACCGTCGGTGCGCCGTTCGGCGTCCGCGTCTCCGCCCTTGCCGAAGCAGCAACCATGACGGCCGCCAGCAGCGCGACCGCGCGCAGCCACCCGCGCCAATTGTTGGCAACGTAAATCGCCGTGTCTTTGGGACCCGCGTTCCGCATGGCCTCAACCTGTCCGAACGTCCCCCGTCCCCCTATGCGCGTGCTCTCGATCGGACGGTCATCCGTTCGGCACGCTTTCTCGTTCTTGTATGTGGCGCATTATCCAGCGCTTACCAGCCGGCGCAACGTCGCCGGTTGAACGGGCCTTATTTCTGCGCGGGGAAATTGGAGCGGGTGAAGGGAATCGAACCCTCGACACCGAGCTTGGGAAGCTCGTGCTCTACCACTGAGCTACACCCGCTTGCGCTCGAATATAGGCCCGTCTGGCCCGCCCGCAAAGATTATGCTGTCAGGCGGTTCACAAGCCCCCGCATATCCCCTTGCTCACGGCGCCTCGCGCGCCCCTGACGAAATCGTGACGCGAAGCTGATTGGACCACCGCTCACGGCTCGGCTATATGACACCTCAAGACATATCGGGGGTGCCGCCATCCGGGGGACAAGGACGGCGGCCGGTCAGCCATACCTTCGCGTTATTAGGCCTTCGAACTATCAGGGACGAGATCCAATATGACCGTGATCACGAGCGCAGCGCCGGCCGAGGACACGACACTCAAGACCGGCAAGTTCGTCGATCCGGACATCACCGCCGACGGATCGCGCCGGGCCGAGGTCGCGCTGGCCGGCCTGAAGACACTCTGGGTCAACACGGGCACGCTCTGCAACCTCACCTGCGGGCATTGCTATATCGAGTCCTCGCCGACCAACGACCGGCTCGTCTACATCACCGCCGCCGAGGTCGCCGCCTTCCTCGACGAGATCGCCGCCGACGACCTACCGACCGAGACGATCGGCTTCACCGGCGGCGAGCCCTTCATGAACCCCGACATCATCGCGATGCTCGACGATGCGCTGAGCCGCGGCCACCGCGTGCTCGTGCTGACCAACGCGATGAAGCCGATGGCGCATAAGCGCGGCGAACTCCTGAAACTGAAGCAGCGTTTCGGTCCGGCCCTCCAGATCCGCGTCTCGATCGATCACCACGCCCGCGCCATCCACGAAATGGAGCGCGGCCAGCGCTCGTGGGAGCCGGCGATCGAGGGTCTCAAATGGCTGTCCGCCAACCGCTTTCACCTGGCCGTCGCCGGCCGCACCTTCATGGCCGAGGCCGAGGACGCCATGCGCCGCGGCTATGCGCGGCTCTTCGCACGCGAGGGCATCGCGCTCAACGCCCACGATCCGGCGCATCTGATGCTGCTGCCGGAAATGGACGAGACCCTCGACGTGCCGGAGATCACCGAGGCCTGCTGGGGCATCCTCGCCAAGGACCCCGACGACGTCATGTGCGCCCACGAGCGCATGGTCATCAAGCGCAAGGGTGCCGACCGCCCCACGGTCATCCCGTGCACGCTGCTGCCCTACGACGAGCGCTTCGAGATGGGCGAGACGTTGGCCGAGGCCGACGGCGCCGTGAAGCTCAACCACCCCCACTGCGCCCGCTTCTGCGTCCTCGGCGGCGGCTCGTGCTCGGGCGGGAGCTAGGTCCAAACCAAAGTCGTCATTCCCGCGAAAGCGGGAATCCATGCCGCCACCTCGCCTGTCCTGCCCATGGACTCCCGCTTTCGCGGGAGTGACGGGTAAGTGGCTCAGGCGAGAATGTACGGATAGAGATCCCGCCACTCGGGATTCATCGCCTCAATCGCTTCGATTTTCCAGGAACGCCGCCATTTCTTGATGGCCTTCTCGCGTGCGATGGCCTCCTCGATGCCGTCGTACCGCTCGAACCATACGAGCAGCTTCACGCCGTAGCGCTTGGAAAATCCGGGCACGACCCCTTCTTTGTGTTCCCACACCCTGCGAATAAGGTCGGACGTGACGCCCACATAGAGCGTGCCATGCCGCCCACTCGCGAGCATGTAGACATACCCGCCCTTCTCCATCGAATTGCGCTCACAGTTCGTTCAAGCGTCGTCCGCCAAGCATATCCCCCTACCGTCATTCCCGCGAAAGTGGGAATCCATCGCGCCGCCGCGCCCATTCTTCCCATGGACTCCCGCTTTCGCGGGAGTGACGGATTGGGATTGGTATCGTCAACTTTCATAATGCAATGCCAGCCACACCGTCGGCTCGTCCGCCGCGGTCCACTCGACCCGGTGCCGCTTATGCGCAGGAATGCGCACGAAGTCGCCGGGGGCGAGCGCCCGCACTTGCGCCTCGCCCTCGAAGCGGAGGCCGGCGGCGCCCTTCAGCAGCACCACCCATTCCCAGTCGTCCTGGTCGTACCACTCGCCCTCAGGCGTCGCCTGACCAGTCGAGACGATGCGCACCAGCCGCATCGCCCCTGAAGACACCAGCGTCTCCACCGCCTCCTCGTCGAGGCTCTCGGGCAGGTCGCCGAAGAGATTGCCGCTCTCGATCGTCATCGCACCTCAACCCTTACCGCCCGTTAACCAGAATTCCCGGTTGACGCCTGTGCAAAGCGCCAGTATTACAGTGCTACGTGGTGATTTGAGCCCGACCGGCTTGCGGCCACGAAAAACAAACCGCTAAAAGGTCGGCGTGCTTCCGAAACGAAGCCCTGACCCGAAACGCGGGGCAGGGTTTTTTGCTATTCGGGAGTATGGGATCAGCCATGAACAAGCCCCTTACCACCAAGCCCACCAGGGACCCGGCGGACAAATCGAGCTGGCGCCAGGCCACGCGTCTCGTGCGCGGCGGCACCGAGCGCTCCGGCTTCGCGGAGACCTCCGAAGGCCTCTTCCTCACCTCCGGCTTCGTCTACGACACCGCAGCACAGGCCGAAGACGCCTTCAAGGGCCGCAACGACCGCTTCATCTATTCGCGCTACGGCAACCCGACCGTCGCCATGTTCGAGGAGCGCATGGCCCTGCTCGAGGGGGCCGAAGCCGCCTTCGCCACGGCGAGCGGCATGGCCGCGGTCTTCACCTCGCTCATCTGCCAGCTTCGCGCGGGCGACCGCGTCGTCGCGTCGCGCGCGCTCTTCGGCTCGTGCCATTACATCGTCTCGGAGATCCTGCCGCGCTTCGGCGTCGAGACCGTCTTCGTCGACGGTACCAAACCCGAGCAGTGGGAGGCGGCGCTGTCGAAACCGACCAACGCGGTCTTCCTGGAAACCCCGTCGAACCCGACGCTCGAGATCATCGATCTCGCCCATGTCGCCGAGCTCACGCATGAAGCCGGCGGCCGTCTCGTCGTCGACAACGTCTTCGCCACGCCGCTGCTGCAGAAGCCGCTCGAGTTCGGCGCCGATGTCGTCATGTATTCCGCGACCAAGCATATCGACGGCCAGGGCCGCTGCCTCGGCGGCGTCATTCTGTCGACCAAGGAATTCCACGACGATCTGCTGATGCCCTTCATGCGGCACACGGGACCCGCGCTCAGCCCCTTCAACGCCTGGACCTTGCTCAAGGGCCTGGAGACCCTGCCCGTGCGCGTCGACCGGCATTTGGAGAACGCCCGCGCCATCGCCGCCTTCCTGGAGGACCACCCCAAGGTGACGCGCGTGCTTTACCCCGAGCTCGAAAGCCATCCGCAACACGCGCTCGCCATGACGCAGATGAGCGCCGGCGGCAGCGTCGTCAGCTTCGAGATCGACGGCGCCAAGGAAGAAGCCTTCACCCTCCTCGACGGCTTCGGCCTCATCGATATCTCCAACAACCTGGGCGACGCCAAGAGCCTCGTCACCCACCCGGCGACCACCACCCACCAGCGCCTCACGCCGGAAGAACGCGCCGAACAGGGCATCGCCGACGGCCTCGTGCGGCTCTCGGTGGGTCTCGAGGACGTGGCCGACATCATCGAGGATCTGGAGCAGGCGCTGGCCGCCGTGTGAGGCGCGAAAATCGCGCAAAAAGACCACCGGAGACGCCGAAACCGCGTGCATTTGAATCGCGGTTAGCATACTGTATCTAGTGTTACAGTTACGCGTCGGCACAACATATCATGTTGTTTCGGCGGGGTAATTCGGCACCGGCTGGGGACCGGGCGCACGACCGGAGCCGCAGGGGACGGCCCCGGCAGAAAAACTTGGGATAGGGTTGGTGCGACCGGGACGTCTCGCCCAGACAAGCGCAGCAGGCATCACTGCCATCGTGTTGCTGCTCGCCGGCGCCCCCAACGGATCGATTGCCGGCGGATCGATCGGGAATGCGGCGGCCGAACTGGTCGCGACACAGCCGCCCGAAGAAGCTGCCGCACCCGCCAAGAAGACGAAACCCGTCGCAGCCAAGCCACCCGTTTCGAGCTTCGCCGCCGCGCTGGCCGATGAATATGCCGAGCTCGTCCGCGTCGAAGCGCAGAAGCGCCAGGACGGCTTCCGCGCCGCTCATTTCACCGCCAAGGCCAAACGCGCCGCCGCCGGCGTAGCCAAGGTGCCACCGGAGGATCCGGTCGCGCTCGGCATCACCGGCCCCAACCGCGTGGCCTTGGCGCAGGCGCGCTCGCGTTTGATCGGCGCGCTCGAGCGGAGCGCGCGCCGCCGCCTGCCGGCGCTGGCCGCCAAGACGCAGGCCAAGTTCGACTGCTGGGCCGAGCGTATCCGCGGGCGTTATGAGCCGAGCGCCGTCACGATCTGCCGCGAGCAGTTCATGGCGCTGGTCGTGCTGCTGGAAAAAGCGGTGATGCCGCTGCCGGTCGGCAGCCGCTTCACCCGTGCGCTCACCCGCGAGTATCTCGCTTACGCCGATTACGAGGCCCGCACCCGCAAGGACTGGATCAACGCGCGGCACTTCGCCCGCAAGGGCCTGCGCGCCGCCGACGCGAAATCCGACGATGCCGTGCCGCCGGAGCCGCTCGGCCGCTGGAACCTTCATTCGCGCCGCCACGTGCCCGCCTTCGCCGCCTATCGCGCCCGCCTTCTGGGCGCTTTCTCCAACGGCGCGCGGACCAAGGCGCCGGCCGAGGCTGCGCGGGCACAGGCCCGCTTCGACTGCTGGGTCGAGCGGACGGCCGGCCGCGCCGACGCCGATGCGGTCGAGACCTGCCGGCGCGAGTTCATGGCCGCCCTCACCGTCATCGAAGGACGCGGCGTCGCCAAGCGCGCCCGCCCGGCGAAAGCCAAGGCCAGGCAAACCGCCCGGTCGAAAGCCCGCACCACCCGCCTGTCCCGCATCGCACCGGCGGCCGGCGCCTGGACGGTTTTCTTCGCCGTCGACAAGGACGATCTGCGGGCGGGCGAACGCCCGAAGATCACGGCCGTCGCCAAGGCGGCCAAGCGCCGAACCAAAACCATCGTTACCGTTACCGGCCACGCCGATCTAACCGCCCGGGCCGACTACAACACCGGCCTCTCGCTCCGCCGCGCCGCCAATGTCCGCCTCGCGCTGATCCGCGCCGGGGTGGCGCCCGAGCGCGTCCGCATCTTCGCCCGCGGCGAGCGCAAGCGCGCCGCCAGCCGCCGGGTCACCATCCGCCTCCGCGCAGTCCGGCCGATTAACCCTGGCGCACCGCAACGCTAGACATATCGTTGCCTCCGCCTAGAATCCGCTCCTCAAGAACGTTCGGTTTACAAAAACCGCGACCATGCGCCCGCGGGCGCGTCCAAACGGCCATTTTGCGAGTAGAATCCAATGTTCATCGAGACCACGCGAGGTATCACGATCGTCGTCGAGCCCGACTACCTCGACGATCAGTCCTCCCCCGACGATGGTCATTTCGTCTGGGCATACCATATTCGCATCGAGAATGACGGGACGGAGACCGTGCAATTGCTGAACCGACACTGGCGGATCACCGACGCCAACGGCCGCATCGAGGAGGTGCGGGGGCCGGGGGTCGTCGGTGAGCAGCCGGTGCTGGCGCCCGGCGAGATCTACGAATACACCAGCGGCTGCCCGCTGCCGACGCCCACGGGCTTCATGGTGGGCAGCTACGAGATGCAGAGCGGCAACGGCGAGCGCTTCGACGTCGCCATTCCCATGTTCTCGCTCGACTCGCCGCACGTCGCCCGGCAGCTGCACTGAGCGGCCTCCCGGAGGCCGGGACTTGAGACCAGGAAGGAAGCGGACTTTGGACAGCAGCAGCACCGGCGAGCGTACCGACACCTCATCGCAGAGCGACGCCGACGAGCGTCCGAGCCGGCAGGAAGCCGAGGCAGCGGTCCGCGTATTGCTACGCTGGGCGGGCGAAGACCCCGACCGCGAAGGCCTCGCCGACACGCCCAAGCGTGTCGTCAAATCCTACGAGGAGCACTTCTCCGGATACGGCAAGGACCCGGAGGAGATCCTCGCGCGCACCTTCACCGAGACCAACGGCTATGACGAGATGGTGGTGCTGCGCGACATCCGCTTCGAGTCGCACTGCGAGCACCACATCGCGCCGATCATCGGCACGGTCCACATCGCCTACATCCCCGACCACCGCGTGGTCGGCATCTCCAAGCTCGCGCGTCTGGTCGAGATCGTCTCCAAGCGCATGCAGATCCAGGAGCGCATGACGGCGATGATCGCGCAATGCTTGGAGAACGTGCTGCAGCCCAAGGGCGTCGCCGTGGTGGTCGAGGGCGCCCATCAGTGCATGACCACGCGCGGCATCCACAAGCCGGGCACGACGATGCTGACCTCGCACATGACCGGCTCGTTCCGCGACGACGACAAGACCCGTCGCGAGTTCCTCGCCATGATCGGCGACCCCGGCCGCCGCGGCTTGTCGAACACGTAAGGCTCATCCCGAGTTCGACTGAGAACCCGCGAACGGACGTTCGTCTTTCCCCTTGACCCACGGCGCGGGCGCGTGATCATGGCGCGCGCTCGACATGGCACTTGCTCGAAACGAGCGTGCGCGCTCACAACGCCGGAGCCTCCGTGCTCGACCTTCGCCCCGTCACCTTCCTCTGCGGCATTCTGATCGCGACGCTCGGCGGGATCATGCTGATCCCGGCCACGGTCGACGCCATCGCCGGCAACGATACCTGGAAGGCGTTCGTGCTCTCCGCGCTGCTCGCGCTCTTCATCGGCGGCGCCATGGTGCTGACCAGCCGCATGGAGAACATGAAGCTCAACCTGCGCCAGGCCTTCCTGTTCACCGGGCTCTCATGGTTCTGCGTCGCCGCCTTCGGCGCGATCCCCTTCGCCGTCTCCAATCTCGGCCTATCGGTGACGGACGCGTTCTTCGAGGCGATGTCGGGCATCACCACCACGGG
The DNA here is from genome assembly GCA_037387885.1 of Alphaproteobacteria bacterium. Lineage (GTDB taxonomy): Bacteria > Pseudomonadota > Alphaproteobacteria > JAPULJ01 > JAPULJ01 > DATKZM01. Next base: position 15,848 of record JARRKQ010000012.1, read on the forward strand.
CGCCACGGTGATGACCAAGCTCGACACCACGCCGCTCGGCATTCTGCTCTGGCGCTCGATCCTGCAATGGCTGGGCGGCATCGGCATCATCGTCTTCGCGCTCGCCTTCCTGCCGATCCTCAAGGTCGGCGGCATGCAGCTCTTCAAGATCGAGGCCTTCGACACACCGGAAAAGGTGCTGCCCGGCGCGGCGCAGATCGCCTTTTCGATCGGCGGCGCCTATCTGCTGCTCACCACCACCATCCTGATCGCGCTGTGGGCCGTCGGCATGCCGCTCTTCGATGCGATCAACCACGCCATGACCTCGATCGCGACCGGCGGCTATTCGACCAAGAACGCCTCCGTGGGCCATTTCAACAGCCAGGCCATCGACTGGATCATCACCATCGCCATGGTCACCGGCAGCCTGCCCTTCGTGTTCCTGGTCGATGCGCTGCGCGGCAAGCCGCGCACGCTCCTTCGCGACAGCCAGGTGCACTGGTTCCTCGCCATCCTGACCGCCGGCATCCTCGGCGTCACCGCCTGGCTGTGGTTCGTCGACCGCATGCCGCCCGACGTCGCGGTTACGCAAGCCGGCTTCAACATCGTCTCGATCATGACCGGCACCGGTTACGCGACCACCGACTTCAACGCCTGGGGCGGCTTTCCGCTGGTGGCGATCATGACGCTGATGTTCGTCGGCGGCTGCGCGGGATCCACCACCTGCGGCATCAAGGTGTTCCGCTTCCAGGTCGCCTACGCCGTCGCCAAGACCCAGCTCGCCCGCCTGTTGCAGCCCCACGGCGTCTTCATCGCGACCTACAACCGCCGGCCGGTGAGTGACGACGTCGCCGCCTCGGTGATGGGCTTCTTCTTCCTGTTCGTCGCCAGCTTCGCCACGCTCGCGCTGATCCTCGGCGCGCTCGGGCTCGACTTCGACACCGCGATCTCGGGTGCGGCCAGCGCGCTCGCCAATGTCGGCCCCGGTCTCGGCCCCGTCATCGGCCCGGAAGGCAACTACTCGACGCTGCCCGGGGCGGCCAAGTGGGCGCTGTCGGGCGGCATGCTGCTCGGCCGGCTCGAGCTCTTCACCGTTCTCGTCCTCTTCACGCGCGCGTTCTGGCGCGGCTAGCGGCCCGATCGTGACAAATGACACCCGTCGCAATGGACATCATTTGTCACATGAATCGGACCGCCCGATATATGTTCTCTAAAGATCGTTTATTGCCATGACAATTATCATACGAAATGAGGTCCCATGAGCGGCGCGCGCACCACGACGGCGGAAATGCTGGGCGAGCTGATTGCGATCGACACGACCTCGGCCAACTCCAACCTACCCTTGATCAACCACGTCTCCGACTATCTGCGCAGCCACGGCATCGACGTGACGCTCGTCCACAACGCGGAGCGTACCAAGGCGAACCTCTTCGCCACGATCGGGCCGGCGGGCGACGGCGGTATCGCGCTCTCCGGACATTCGGATGTGGTTCCGGTGGCCGGCCAGGACTGGTCGACCGATCCGTTCCAGGCGGTGGAGAAGGCCGGCCGCATCTACGGGCGCGGCGCCTGCGACATGAAGGGCTTCATCGCCGCCTCGCTCGCGCTGGTGCCCGAGATGATCGAAGCCGATCTCAAGACCCCGCTCCACCTCGTCTATTCCTACGACGAGGAGCTCGGCTGCATCGGCATCGGCACGCTGATCGACGAGATCGCCAAATCCCTGCCCCAGCCGGCGATGGCGATCATCGGCGAGCCGACGAGCATGCAGCTCATCAACTCGAACAAGGGCATCTATGCCGCCGAGACCGAGATCACCGGCCTAGAGGCGCATTCGAGCAAGACGCATATCGGTGTCTCGGCAATATTCCACGGCGCCGAGCTGATCACGTTCATCAGCGAGCTCGCCGCCGAGATGGAGGCGCGCGGGCCCTTCGCCCAGGATTTCGACCCGCCCTATACGACCTTCAATGTGGGCCTCATCGAGGGCGGCTCGGCAATCAACATCATCCCGAAGACCTGCAAGATCGCCTACGAGTTCCGCCCCGTGCCCGGCGCCGACACGGATGCGATCACGGCGCGCATCGCTGGCTACATCGAGAACGACCTGCTGCCGCGCATGCGCAAGCGCTTTCCTGATGCCGCGGTCGTCACCACCGAGCATGCCTCCGCCCCGCCGCTCGTGCCGCTCGATCCCTCGCCCGCCGAAGCGCTGGTGCGCGAGATCACCGGCGCCAACCGGGCCGGCGCGGTCGCCTTCGCCACCGAGGCGGGGCACTTTCAATCAACAGGCCTGTCCGCCGTGATCATCGGCCCCGGCTCGATCGACCAGGCGCACAAGCCCGACGAATACGTCGAGCTCGAGCAGCTCGATCAGTGCGAGGATTTCCTCCGCAAGGTCATCGCCCACGCCGCTGCCAACGAACCGGCGGGCACGACCTAAGGCCTGCCGCCACCCCCGCGCCGGTCAGCGCGTGTTGGCGGGTCGTTGACCGGCAAGCTATGCTGACTGGAAACATGCCCCTGTGGGAGAGCCGCCGTGGCTGCGAAGAGTGCGACCCGTAAGCTCGCGGCTATCCTGGCCGCCGATGTGGTCGGCTATTCGCGGCTGGTCAGAGCCGACGAGGAAGGCACCCTCGGGGCGCTGAAAGAATTTCGCGACACCGTCATCGATCCGAAGATCGCGGAGCACCATGGCCGCGTGGTCAAGCTCATGGGCGACGGCCTTCTGGCCGAGTTCGCCAGTGCCGTCGACGCGGTGCGCAGTGCGGTCGAGCTGCAGCAAGCCGCGGCCCGGCACCAAGCCGACGTTCCCGAGGACCGCCGCATCGTGCTCCGCGTCGGCATCAATCTCGGCGACGTGGTGGTCGAAGGCGACGACATCCACGGCGACGGCGTCAACGTGGCGTCGCGCCTCGAAGCGCTGTCGGAGCCGGGCGGTATATGCATATCGGGCAAGGTCTACGAAGAGATCCGTGACCGCATCGCCGAGCCGTTCGAGGATGAGGGCGAGCGGACGGTCAAGAACATCGATCGACCGGTCCGGATTTGGCGCTGGCGCAACAACCCGCTCGGGAGTGCAGCACGGACTGTGCAAGCCAGCGTGCCATCTCGGCCAAACGGCAGACCATCCATAGCCGTTCTCCCGTTCGACAACCTTAGCGGCGATCCCGAGCAGGAGTATTTCGCCGACGGAATGGTCGAAGAGATCATCACGGGGCTGTCGAGGATCCATTGGCTGACGGTGATCGCCCGTAATTCTTCCTTTGTTTACAAGGGGAAGTCTCCCGATCTCAGGACGGTCGGCCGCGAGCTCGGCGTCGGTTACGTGCTGGAGGGCAGCGTGCGCAAGGCCGGCGAGCGCGTGCGCATTGCCACCCAGCTCATCGAGACTGAAGCCGGCGGACATCTCTGGGCCGACAAGTTCGACGGCTCGTTGGCGGACGTCTTCGATCTGCAGGATCAGATCACGGCAGGGGTGGTCGGCGCCATCGAGCCCAGCGTGCGCAAAGCCGAGATCGAGCGCGCCAAGCGGAAACGGCCGGACAATCTCAGCGCCTACGACCTCTATCTTCGGGCGCTGGCGCACATGCACCAGGTCACGCCGGAAGGACGGATCGCGGCGCTCGAACTGATCGACCAGGCGCTGGCCCTCGATCCGAACTATGCCGAAGCGCACGGGGTCGCGGCCTGGTGCTACTTCGCGCGCTCCATGTGGGAGGACGGGCTGCCGGAAACCTATCGGGACAAAGCTATCCATCACGCGCGCGCGATCCAGCGCCTCCAGACCGAGGACGCCTCGACACTGGCGCATTGCGCGATTGCACTGGGTGTCGCAACCAATGACTACGCGTCGGCGCTCGAGATGATCAACAGGGCCATCGCGATCAATCCCAGCTCAGTGCACGCCTACGGCCACGGAGCGGTGATCAATACTTTGGCCGGGAATTACCAGACCGCGATCGAGCTTGCCGAGCGCTCGCTTCGTCTTTCGCCGTTCGATCCCCTCAGCGTGATGCCCATTGCCGCGATGGCCGGCGCGCAGCTCAAGCTGGGCGACTATGACGCGGCGGTCGCCTCGGCCCGGCGTGCGTTGCAGATCTACCCGACCCATGTGCCTTCACACATCGTTGCGATTGCCGGATTGGTGAAGCTCGGGCGCACCGATGAAGCACGCGCGTTTGCAGCCCGCCTTCTGGAAATCGCGCCGGGCATTAGCGTCAGCAGCCGTCAGCCGATCTTTCGTGATCAGTTCGGGGCGGAATTACGCGAAGCGGGTCTGCCGGAGTGACGTAACGGGGTCCTGCGCGGCGGTGCCTATCTCACATACCGCCCGAGCCGCGCCTGCATCTGGCGCTTGAGCTCGTTCGCCGCATCCCTGACGATCTGCTCGGAGAGATCGCGCCATATGAACTGCAGCCGCTTGCCCTCCACGCCTTTCAGGACCTCCTGGCTGCGTGTCGCGGTGACGCGCACATTGCCGATCAGATCGCCCGCATCGCTGCGGATCTCGACCGAGATGGTGAGCTTGGCGTCATAGCGCCGGTCGGGCCCGCGGCGCAGAAACCCCGACTTGCCCTTGACCGGCACCTCGATGACCGAGGCATTCAGGATGATCACCCGCGCCCGGTCCTGGCGCCCCACCGCGCGGATCTTCGCCCGTGCCCAGTCGACCGCCACCTTCTGCGGCGAGGCGGTCATGCGATGCTCCGCATGCGGTTTCCGCCGTGGCGAGGCATAGGCCGGGATCACTTGCATCTCCGCCACGCCCAGGCGGATCTCCGGCAGCAGCTCCTTGGCGGTTTGAGCCCGGATCGGTCCGGCGAACACCACCATGAGCGCTGCGAGGACAGTCAGCGCCGCGGTCGCCCGCAACGGTCGGCGGAGGGTATGAAGCATGGGATTGGTCCTCCAATGGGCGGCTCGGGATCGGCCAAGAATACTACGGACCGGTGAGCCCACGTATACCCGAAGCCCCCATCCCCGAACACTATGGCCAGGCGAGCGCTAACGCAGCGCGAGGCCCATCTCGTTGGTCGGCTCAAAGCCCAGCTTGTCGTAGACCGTGCGGCCATGCGGTGAGGAATGGAGAAACACGCGCGTGCAGCCGATGTCCTTCAAATGCGCGATCGCAGCCTCGGTGAGCCGCCGCGCGATGCCCCGGCAGCGCCAGCCCTCCTCGACATAGACGCCCCAGACATAGCCGTATTTGCGGTGTGCCGGCGCCAGCACGTCGGGATAGAGCCCGGCAAAGATCTGGCTGCCCGCCGAGCCCACGACCGCGCCGCCGCTTTCCGCGATCACGCCGTGATAGTCGAGCCGCGCCCGCGCATCCGCCAGGAACGCAGCCACGCGCGCCTCCCAGTCGGGCACGATCACCTCTTCGGGCACGTCGTTGTCGCGCCACATGTCGTGGAAGTGCTGCGCCAGCAGCGCGTCGTCCGCCGGCACCGCCGGGCGGAGAGTCACGTCGGACATCGGCCTGGCCTCTAGAGAAAATCGTCGCGGGTGAAAAGCGACGTCAGTTCGAGCCCGTTCGCCTCGAGATTCGCCCGCGCACCTTCCAGACGGTCGACGATGGTGACCACGCGCACCACCTCGCAGCCTTCTTTACGCGCCGCCGTCGCCGCCTTGAGCGCGGAGTTCCCCTTGGTCGTCACATCCTCGACCACCGCCACCCGCGCGCCCGCTGTGAGCGGCCCTTCGATCAGCTTGTCGGTGCCGTGATCCTTCGGCTCCTTGCGCACATAGAAGGCGTTGACCGGCTGGCCCGCCGCGCCGCTTTTCAGGCACACCGCATCGACGATCGGACAGGCGCCCAGCACCAGGCCGCCGATCGCCGCCACCTTGTCGTCCTTGATCGCCTCGAAGACCAGCGCGCCGACGAGGTCGAGCCCGTCGGGGGTGAGCAGGGTCATCTTCATATCGAAGAAGACGCTCGACTGCCCGCCGCTCGCGAGCTTGAAGTCGCCGCCCTGCAACACCGAGCGCTCGGCGATCAGATCGCGCAGCCGCGCCCGCGCACCTCCAGCTGCATCCGTCTGCGCCCGTTCCGCGCTCGCCACATTCCGCGCCATCGGCCTGCCCTCTCTCTCTCGGCTCACATATATGAGCTCGATCATAGCCGATCCGCGCGCCCGTCACAGCGTGACGTCATGGCGTCATGACGTCATGGCGTCACGACGTCACTTTCCGGAAAGCTGCCGGGCCCGGCGATGTCTAATAGACACCTCCGGACCCGGCTTCCCACGGACCGCCGGGTGGCAGACGGCGGCACGTATTCGTGGTTCCTTGCGGTAACTGTTCCCGAGCATTCCAAGTTCCTTGAGCCTGCAGCCGGCCACTCATGCGCTCCATTTCCGTGGCGATCCGCACCTGCGTTCATTCGGTGCCGGATTGCTGGTCGGGATGGATCAGGCAAATCATCGTGGCGTTGCCGTTTTTCGAGATAGCCAAGTGCGAATCGAAAGTCTTCCCCATGAATGTCCAGCAGGGGAAATTGAAGTATTGCAACGCTTTCCCGGTGTTGTTCTGCATGCCTTTCGCGGAGCATCTCAACATCGTGGTGCCGTTCTCCTTTTTGACGACACTATGATTGTTGGAGACGCCCACAACGCTACCTGTCCCTTGGAAGTTCGGCAGAAAGCAACGGAAACCCGAAGTGATTTCGGCGGCGTTCTCCGATCGGGCCGCTGCGTGTTCCGTGAATGCAGCAGGACATGCGATCAGGATGGAAACCGCCGGCACGTAAGACAGGATTCGTTTTCTCATATCGCACCTCATGTGTTGCGCGTGTTCGGCGGCGGCCTGAAAGCCTGGCGTCGCACGCTTCCCCGAAAATTCCGTCGGTCTCGCCTTTTCGATCGGCTCCACCGGTCATTTCTCCACGATGAACCCGCGCGACTGCCCGGACAGCGTGATCGCGTCCCAGGGCAGCGGCAGCATCGGCACGAAGCTGTAGTCGATTACAACCGTCACATGCTTGGTCTGGTCGACCGCGTCGAGATTCGACGTCACCTGGAACTTCGTGATCTTGGTCGGATCGAGCAGCAGCAGGTTGTCCTCGGCGACCTGTTGGATCGCCGTGGTCGTCGCCGCATACCGCACCGTCGCATAGCGCGTCGCCTCCTCGGCCGCGAAGTACAGCACCGCCGTGGTGAAGGTGGCCCGGAAGAACTCGATGAGCGCGTAGATCGTGAAGAAGAAGGCCGGCGCCAGGAAGGCGAACTCGATCGCCGCGGCGCCGCTCTCGTTGTCCTTGCCAACGAAAAGGTCCGCAAGCCGGCGCAGCGCCGGATGGCGCTTCAGCGCTTCAGCAATGTGTGCACGGAATACCATCGCCACGGATCCTTCTCGTTCGTTCGTTCGTCGCGCGGACGCGAAACGGAGCGCCGGGTTAGTTGAGACGCACGGTGCCGTTGATCTTGAAGTTCATCCGCTGATCGGAGAACGGCAGCTTGATCAGCGTGTCATAGTCCTCCTGCAACTGGATCGAGATGAAAGTCTTCCGATCGCCCGACGAGCAGCTGCCGTTGCAGCTGGTGCTCGAGCCGTCGGAGCACTGGCAGAACATGGCCACCGCGATCGTCCGGGTGCCGGTCTTGTCCTTGGGCGCCGCGGTCTGCACCGTGTTGGCAATATGGCTGGTGTCGCCCTGGACCGGCTTGCGGACCACGGCGTATTGCAGTCCGGCACGGACGGCGTTTGCCATCTCCATCTTGTGCAGCGCCGCGATGCCATAATTGAAGGCGCCCAGGAAAAGGAACCCGAGGAAGCCGGCGACGAGCGCCCATTCGACGGCAATCGCGCCGTACTCGTCGCCAGCGATTTCGTTCAGGCGCTGCGCGGCGCTGCGAGCCATGGTCTTTTCTGTCGTGTTCACGGCAATGCTCCCTTTCTATCCGGCTACTCGATCAGCTTGATGCGTACCTGCTCGATCGGCTTGAGACCGAGGCTTTCGCAGACCGAATTGTCGTTGTTGATGATCGCGTTGCCGGTGACGGTAACCAGACGGCCGACCACATAGAGGCATGGGCTCGACGAGCCCGAGCCACCGGTGAATTCGATCTTGCGGCTGGGCGAATAGATCGCGCCCTTCATCGCCATCGACGCGCCGCCATAGAGGTAGTTGGTGAACGGATTGCCGTTGCCGTCGTTGCTGGCGGCGGCCTGGTCCGTGTAGATCACGATGCCCGCATAATCGCCGCTGGTCGGCGGGGTGACGTTGAACTGCGAGTTCGAGGTGATCTCGAAGATGCCCACCTGAGAGGGGTTCGAGCCCGTCAGGATGAAGGTCACGCCGTCGCCCGCGACGATCGAGCCGGCCTTCACCCGCAGGTCGCCCTCGTCGAGGATGTAGACGCCGGGCGCCAGGTTGACGGTCTTGTTCTCGATCAGCAGGTCGCCGCAGTAAAGGCCAGGCGACAGGTTGATCGTGCCCGAAGAGCCGCTGAGGTCGGGGGCGGGGGTGCAGGCGCCGGCCATGAGCGGCATCTGCAGGTCGCGCCCCTCGGGGCCGAACGGATCGGGCACCCGCGGCGATCGCGGCTGCGGCGGATGGGTTGTCTCGAGCGTCGCCGTGCCCTCGACGTAGATGTCGCCGTAGGCCTGCGCCGGGTCGGCCTTGAGCACCGCCTTGCCGCCGACATGGATGGCGCGACTGCTTTCCGAGTTCGAGGCGACGCCGCAGTCGATGTTGGCGTCGGCCGTGCCGGTGAACAGCACCGCGGAGTCGGCATCGTGGTCGAGCGCGACGATGCAGTGCTGGCCGACCGGCACCCCGCCGGCCACGGCGCGCGTGCGGATATGAACGGCCTTCGTATAGAGGATCTGCGACAGGAACAGCGTCGCCTTGCGCCGGATCACGACCTCGACCGCGGTGGTGTTGGTCGTGTTCGGTCCGGTCAAAGGCGGGACGTTGACCTGGAGGTCGTCGTTCGTGATCAGGGTGAACTTGTTGTCGGCGAGCGCTTTGGCGACCGCCGCGTTGATCGCGTCCTGGTCGCCCCCGCCGGCCTTGGTGAGTGCCGCGGAGATCGCCGCGGTGTCGACCACCGACTGCATGGTGCGGCGCTCCAGATACCACATGGCCGAATCGAGCCCGAGGCCGCTGATGCCGAGGATCACGGGCAACCCGAGGCCGGTCCAGATCATGACCCCGCCCCCGGTGTCGCGTGCGAAGCGCCTCACGGCGCCGGCGAACCGGTGGGCCGGCCTGATCAGGCGCATCGTAAGATCGGTCAGTCTCGGCACGATCATCACAGCGTCCTCCGTTCATCGAAATAAGAAAATAATGAAAAAATAAAATTTTATATATTTGCCAGAGTAGAGTACAGCGCGAAAATTAACAGAGATTTAACGGCGATTTGGATTTGCTTTAACATATCTTCTGGATTTTATTGTTTTTCGCAGCCCAATGTGTATTCAATTTTTTTCTATTATTCGTTTGTTTTATTTATATCAGTTCAAATTATTACGATAAATGAACACTCATGCAGATTAGATTGCACGACGAACCCCCGGCGTAAATCCGCGATCTCGCCAAAACATCCGGCCAGGCACGAGAAACAAGGGATTATTGTCGGTATTTTAGATATTATTTCGAATATTGCATCATATGTTGAATATGTATTTGATATTTATTCTGACTGCTGTAACTATACCTGAATTTTGTTTGTTTTTTATATTGAAAAATTTTCGGGACCTTTGTAGAGTTTGCTTCCTGCCTCGACCGGACAAAAATTTTTTGTGTGGCCCGGTTCACGCTTTCGGACGACACCGAGCACTGGAGCAGACGCATGAGTCTCGTCCTTGGCACCTCCTGGCCGACATATCGACTCATGCTCCGACGCCTCGGGAGCGCGCGCCGGGCGCGAAAAGCGGGCCGCCGCCGCTGGGGCGTGCGGGAGATCGTCTGCGGCACTATGGGCGAGCTCATGGGCCTGCGGATGGGCGCCGGGGTGCGCTTCCAGCTGATCAACGGGGACCTGATGCCGGAAGCGGCGCACCAGCTTGCCTGGTCGCTCTCGCTGACTTTGGGCGCCCTCGCGGGCGGCTTGATGGGTCGGTGGATCGCCCGGCTGACCCGGCAGGAGCCGGCGCGCGTCCCGGTGAAGTAACACTGAGCTGCCCTGCGCCCACCGGCGCGCTCATGCGGCGTCGGGACCCATAACACGGTCAATCTGGATCGAAGTTCGGGGCCCCCGCGTCCCCGTCACGGCGTCGCCCGCCCTTACTTCCCCTTCGCCGAGCGCCAGGCGTCGTAGCCGCCGGCGAGCGAGGAGACGTCCGCATAGCCCATATCGAGCAGCGTCTTGGCCGCGAGCGCCGAGCGTCCGCCGGTGCCGCAGTAAAGGATGAGCCGGTCCTCGGGGCGGAGCTCGGCGTTGTAGGCCGGGCTCTCCGGGTCGGCGTGGAACTCCAGCATGCCGCGCGGCGCGTGCACCGAGCCGGGGATCATGCCCTCGCGCTCGCGCTCCACCGTCTCGCGCACATCGACAATGACGACGTCCGGGTCATCGAGCAGATAGCCCAGATCCTGGACCGAGACCGTCTCGATCACCGCATTGGCCTCGGCCAGCATTTTCTTGAAGCCGCGTTTCAACATCGCCCCGATTCTCCCGCACCACGTCCCTTGCTGCGCAAATGCGCGCAACAATCCATTATCGCAACACTACCCGGCCCGCAAACCGCTGAAATTGATTCAGATCAGCATGTTGCCGGCGTTGCAACGAAGGCAGCCCGCCGGTCGCATGCAACGGCGCCGGAAGGTTGGGCACTTTCCGGCGCCGAGGTCTTCGCGGTCGTGTTGGCTTTTATTCAGGCGTTCCGTCGCCTATTTCGGAGCGGCTTCGAATACGCCGACCCACCACGCAACGAGCGCAAGCAAAACCAAGGCGGCGATCCCCGCCGCGGTCCAATACGTAGCCAATTTTGTATCACGGTTCATCTTGGCCTCCTTCCACCGCTGGTGCTCCGCCCGTCGACAGGCGCATCTAGGAGGCATTCAGGTCTCCGCAACCATTCTCGTTCGGGCGAAGCCTATTTTTGATATTGGACCGTAACGCCAGCGTGTCAATCGGTTCCGGCGGGGCGCCGCTCACGCCTCGGATTCGTAGAGCGCCGCCAACGCGTCGTCGTCGAACCGGTAAGAGGCATTGCAGAACTGACAGGTCACGACGACTTCGTCCGTGCCCTCCTCCTTGCAGTCCTCGATCTCCTTGCGCGGCAGGCTGGCGAGCGTCGTTGCCACCTTCTCGCGCGAGCAGCGGCAGCTATGCACCAGCGACTTGGTCTGAAAGGCGCGCACGCCGACCTCGTGAAAGAGCCGGTAGAGCAGATCGTGCGGCCGCAGGCGGGGCCCCAACAGCTCCCCGCTCTTCACCGTGCCCATCAGCACCACGGTTTCGCGCCAGCCGTCGATGTCGCGCTGGGCGTCCATATCCCAGTTGTGCTCGGCCTTGCCGCCCTCCGGGGGCAGGTGCTGCAGCATCATGCCGCCGGCGCGCCAGACGCTTTCGCCGCTCTCACCATCGGTGCCTGCGGGGCCGACCCGCCCGGCAGCGAGCTGGATCGCCGCGTCGAGCTGCTCGGATTGGCGGAAATAGTGATGCGCGCAGTCGGCCAGGGTGGCGCCGTTCAGCTCGACGATGCCCTGATAGCGCTCGGTGTGCCGGCCCTGATCGACGGTGAAGGCGAGATAGCCCGCGCCCAGCAGCATCGGCACCGGCGCCTCGACCGGCCCTTCGAGGGCGGCGGCCAGCTTCGCCTCGTCGAACCCGGCATAGCCCCGAATGTCGCCCGTGGAGGTGACATCGGCGACCAGCAGGTTGACCGGCCCGTCGCTCTTGGTCTGGATGGTGAGGATGCCCTCGAACTTCATCGCATCGGCGAAGAGGGCGGCGAGCGTCACCGTCTCGCCGAGCAGCGTGGCCACCGGCTCGGGATAGTCGTGGGCGGAGATGATGGCGTCGATCGCCGGGCCCAGCCGCACCAGGCGTCCGCGCAACGAATGGCTCTCGATCTGGAATGGCTGGATCAGGTCGTCCGCCGTGCCGCCCGCCTTTTGGTCGCCCTCCGGCATGTCAGGCGCAACCCGGCTGCGACCGGTCCCGGTCCCGGCCCCAAAATAAGCATCTCATGTGGTTAATAGTGGCGACGATGCTTGGCCGAAACAAGATCGCCCCCGGCCAATCCCAGCGAAATCGGCGTGAAATCCCCGCCAAATCGGGGCGAGATCGGCCTGCTCCGGCCCAGCCGGCCGGGCCGCGGGTCCGGTCGCGTTCGGGCCGCAAGCGCCGCTCCCATTGCCCCGGAACTTATTGAAATACAAATAAAATCAAAGACTTCCCTAACCGGACGTTAAGGCCGGATGCGCCATCAAGGATCATGGCCAGCGGTCCACCGAACGGCATGACGAAGGGCATGACGAACCGGCAGCTCACCGTGCTGGCGGCGGCGGTCGTGCTCGTCGCCGCGCTACCCTTTGCGCTCTACGCCGCGTTCGGCGACCCGGCCTCGGTCGCCAAGCCGGCACGGATTGCCGCCAAGGTGACCGGTGCGCCCGTCGGCAACCTGCCCCTCCCCATGATCGACGACCGGCCGCGTCTCGCCATTGCGAGGATCGAGACCCGACATATCCGCGCCGGCGGCCTCAAGCCGGGCGACGAGTTCCAGGCCCTCGTCACCGTCCACAATCATGGGCATCGGACGCAGGACATCCGCGTCGACGTGCTGCGCTCATCGGACGAGATCCTGCCGTTCCGATCGGCGGTGCAAAGTGTGCCGCCCGGCGAGGACCGGATCTTCACGCTGAACATGGTCGCCTCGGCGCGTTACATCATCGGCCGCCATTACATGCGCCGCGTTTATCTGGTGAGCCCGGCCGGGTTCGGTGTCGCGGCATTTGAAGACGCGACACCGCTGGACAACGAGCGCTTGCTGCGCGTCCGCGTCGGGCTTTACGTCGATCTCGAGATCACCCGGGTCAAGCCCGGCAAGTTCCGTAGTTCGATCTTGCCCTGCACACCGAGCGGAACCCGCGCAGCCTGACGCACTGGTCGCGCGAGATCGACAAGGCCATCGAGCCCGGCGAGCGCATCACGATCAGCGGCAGCTTCACCAATCTGTGGCAGCACCCGCCCTGGATCGAGGAGCATCGAAAGGGCCTGTTCGAAGGCACGACGCTGCCGGGCTTCCCGATGCGGCTGATCGCGATCTTGCGCATGCCTCTCGACCTCGATCCGGCCCGCCGCAACAACGAGCTCGACACGCGGTTCCTGATCGGCGTGGAGCCGATCCGCCGCGAAAGTTCGCTGATGCTGTTTGAGCCGATGCGAATCCGCTCCGGCCGCTTGGGATTTACTGACTAGTAGATAGATTCGATATATCCACAGCCTATCAAGCGCCTCGCGTTCCACTACTCCAAAAAATCCTTTTATATCCGTTCCTTAAGTTTCGCATAGAAACTAAGAGGTATTTCATATTCAGCTTTTTAAGGCATGCTTAACCATAACCTGAGCCCGATCGAACCTCGTGATGAGGGTCGATTAGTCTTATCGATCACATGGAAGGTACGGGACGCGCGCCCGTTAGCTCAGACACCAGGCGAGGATGCCCTTTTGGGCGTGGAGGCGGTTCTCGGCCTCGTCCCAGACCACCGATTGCGGGCCGTCGATCACGCCGCCGGTGACCTCCTCGCCGCGATGCGCCGGCAGGCAATGCATGAAGATCGCATCGTCCTTGGCATAGCCCATGACCGTCTCGTCGACCCGGTAAGGGGCCAGCAGGTTATGCAGGTTTTCGACCTGGTGGTCGTCGCTCATCGAGACCCAGACATCGGTGACGACGCAATCGGCGCCGTCCACCGCCGCCGCGACATCGTCGGTCACCGCCACGTCGGCACCGTTTTCGCGCGCCCAATCGAGCACGCCGGCGGGCGGCTGCAGCTCGTTCGGGCAAGCCAGACGCAATCGGAAGCCGAAACGCTGCGCGGCATGGATCCACGAGGCGGCCATGTTGTTGCCGTCGCCGCACCACGCGATCGTCGCGCCGGCGATCGGGCCCTTGTGCTCCTCATAGGTCAGCACATCGGCCATGAGCTGGCAGGGATGGGTTTTGTCGGTGAGGCCGTTGATCACCGGCACGCTCGCGTGCTCGGCGAGCTCCAGCAGCTTCGCCTCGTCAGTGGTGCGCAGCATGATCGCGTCGACATAGCGCGACAGCACCCGCGCGGTATCGCCCACGGTCTCGCCGCGGTTCAATTGCGAGCTGTCGCGCTCGAGCACCACCGTGTCGCCGCCGAGCTGGCGCATCGCCACCTCGAAGGACACGCGCGTGCGGGTCGAGGGCTTCTCGAAGATCATCGCGAGCTGCATGCCCGCCAGCGGCGGCGTTTTGCCCGCCCCGCTCGCCTTGAAGCCCCGCGCGCCGTCGAGAATGCCGCGCAGCGTCTCTGCCTCGAGCTTATTAAGATCGAGAAAGTGCCGGACCCCCGCGGTCATCGGAACGCGCCCGCGGCGTTCACGCCGTCCCCGCATTCGTCGCCGGCCAACTGCCGGCAACCTGCTCGATGATTGCCGCGGCCTCGGCGATATGCGCGTCGGTGATGATGAGCGGCGGCACGAAGCGCACGACATTGGCCCCGGCGCCCGCGCTCAACAGCCCTGCCGAACGCAACGCCGCCACCATCTGCGCGTTCACCACGTCCTCGGCGCAGCGCAGGCCGACCATCAGCCCCTTGCCGCGCGCCTCGACGAAGATGTTCGGAAACTTCGCGACCATATCGTCGAGCATCGCGTGCATGGTCTTGGAGACCGACAGCACGTGCTCCATGAAGCCGTCCTTCAGCACCAGATCGAGCACGCCGTTCGCCACCGCCATGGCCAGTGGGTTGCCGCCGAAGGTGCTGCCATGGGTGCCGACGACCATGCCCGAGGCCGCTCTTTCCGTCGCCAGACAGGCGCCGACCGGAAAGCCGCCGCCGAGCCCCTTGGCCACCGCCATCACGTCGGGCGCACCGTCGCCGGCCCATTCATGGGCGAAGAGCTTGCCCGTGCGCCCCATGCCGCACTGGATCTCGTCGTACATGAGGATCAGGTCGTACTCGTCGGCAACCGCGCGCAGGCCGCGCAGATAATCCTCGCTCGCGGGATTGATGCCGCCCTCGCCCTGCACCGGCTCGACCAGAATGCCGGCCGTCTCGTCGGTGATCGCCGCCCGCAGCTCGTTCAGATTGCCGAAGGGCACGTGATCGAAGCCGGGCACCGCGGGCCCGAAGCCCTCGACCAGCTTCTGCTGTCCGGCGGCGAAGATCGTCGTCAGCGTCCGCCCGTGGAACGCGTTCTCGGTCGCGATGATGCGGTAGCGCTCGGGATTGCCGGCATGGTGATGGTATTTCCGGATCATCTTGATGCCGGTCTCCACCGCCTCGGCGCCCGAATTGCAGAAGAAGCTGGTGTCGGCAAAGGTGTTCGCGGCCAGGCGCTCGCCCAACCGCTCCTGCCCCGGAATGCGGTAGATGTTCGAGACGTGCCACAGCTTCTTGGCCTGCTCGGTCAGCACCTCGACCAGATAGGGATGCGCGTGGCCGAGAATGTCGACGGCGATCCCGGCGGTGAAGTCGAGATATCGCTTGCCGTCGGCCGTGTAGAGGTAGACATCCTCGCCCCGCTCGAAGGCGAGGTCGGCCCGGTTGTAGGTCGGCAATACCGCTGAGATCACGGAACGATACTCCTGTTGGCCGGCTTTGCGCACTCGCTCATGTCGCCTAAGCCGCGCTATCGATTGGCATTTCGCGCTTGCGAGAAAGGCCGCAGAGTATCTTCGCGCGCCGCATCCCTGTCAACGTGGGGCAATGGAACTCGCGCCTACGGTCCAAACTATTTGTAGGGGCGGGTTTGAAACCCGCCCCTACAAGTAATACCGGACGGCGCGCCTCAGCTCTTCAGCTTGTAGCCCGACACGAACATCCAGCGCGCCCACAGCCACAGGGCCACGTTGATGCCGGCGATCACCGCGATCCCCAGCGCAAGCGGCCCGTCGGCATGGCCGATGAAGCCGTAGCGGAAGCCGTCGATCATGAAGAAGAACGGGTTGAAATGCGCCACCGTGTTCCATACCCCCGGCAGCCGCTCGATCGAATAGAAGGTGCCGGAGAGGAACGAGAGCGGCAGGATCACGAAGTTGGTCACCGCCGCGATATGGTCGAACTTGTCGGCCCAGATCCCGCCGATGAGGCCCAACAGCGACATCATCAGCGACGCCCCGCAGGCATGGAAGATCAGCAGCAGCGGGTCATGGATCCGCATCGGCACGAAGATCCACATGGTGAGCCCCGTCACCACGCCGACCATAAGGCCCCGCGTGGCGCCTGCGACGGCGTAGGCGAAGGTGAGCTCGCCCGGCGACATCGGCGGCATCAGCACGTCGACGATGTTGCCCTGCACCTTGGAGATCACCATCGACGACGAGGTGTTGGCGAAGGAGTTCTGGATCATCGCCATCATCATCAGCCCCGGCGCCAGGAAGACGATGAAGGGCACGCCGACCACCGTCTCCACCGAACGGCCGAGCGCCAGTGTGAAGATCGCCAGGAACAGAAGCGACGTCACCACCGGCGCGAAGACCGATTGCAGATAGACCTTGGCGAAGCGCGTGACTTCCTTGGCGTAGAGCGTCCAGACGCCCGTCCAGTTGACGGCGCCGATATGACGCTCGACCGGCTGCAGGCCGTCATCGTGCGCGCTCGCGGGCGCGACGGATAGCGCCGCGCCGCCGCTTTGGTCGTCCACTCGGCTGGTATCGTCCATGGGTGCGAGTCTAGATCATTTTCCCGGCGCGGGGGAAGCGGCCCGCGATCATGATTGCTCAATCGGTCAGCCAGCGCATGGCCTCGGCGAAGACCGCCTTGCCGCCGCGCTCGATCAGGGCCCCATGGGCGAGGATGATGCGGTCGAACTCCCAGCCGAGGATGCGCTCCGCGCTCGCCCGCGCGGCCTCGCGGTCGCGAAAGCAGAGCCGCTGGTCCCGGGTCAAGCTCGGGTGCTCGAAGGTGCCGAGCAGCCGCCCGACGAGCCGGTAGTACCAGGGATCGCTCCGATGCACCGACTCGAGCAGGTCGACCACGATCAGCGTGCCGCTCGGCTTGTCGAGAAAGATCGCCTCGTTCTGAAAGATGCTGCCGGAAAAGAGGCATTGGTCGATCTCCGCCGCCCAGCCCGGCTCCGGCGCGTTGCCCAGCACCCCGGCCGGCGCGAGGTCGCGCCGCTTCTTCACCAGCTCTTCGACGATCCACAGCTCCGCCCCGGGATGGGCCGCGACGAAGGGCGTCAGATAGAGATGGTGGAGCCGGTTGGGCGCGATTACGAACCGCACCGGCCCCTCGCGCGCGATCAGCGTCTCGACCGCCTCGTCGGGCACCACCGGCGAATGCACGAAGAGCCCGCCCGAGGCGAGCTTGATCAGCGTCATGCGCGTGCCCATCGGCATGCCGAAGAAACGCTGCGGCCGCTCCTCGATCCAGATCCGGCCCGGCACGAAGGTGATCATCGCTCTCTCCCTCGGGGTTCGGTGGTTATACTCGCCCACAATCATGACAACCGACCATCAGACACATACGCGCAAGCTTGGGGAAAATGAGGCGGCGGACCGGCGCGCCCAAAAAGGCTCGCGCAAACCTGCGCGCAAAGTCCCCCGCAAGGCGACGCCGAAATCGCTGGAGAACGCCGCGCTCTATTATCTCGAGCGGTTCGCGAGCTCGGCCGAGAATCTGCGCCGTGTCCTCATGCGCCGGGTCGAGCGCTCGGCCCGCGCCCACGGCACCGACCGCGAGGAGGGCGCAGTCGCGATCGACGACATCGTGCGCCGCTTTGTCGCCTCGGGCATTCTGGACGACCGGGCCTACGCCGCCGCGCGCACCGGCACGCTCCACCGCCGCGGCGCCTCCGCCCGCAAGATCCGCGCGAGTCTGATGCAGAAAGGTGTGGCGCAGGACGATATCGAAGCGGCGCTCGTGACCCTGCGCGACGAAGCGGACGACCCCGAATTGGCCGCCGCCATAACCCTCGCCCGCCGCCGCCGGCTCGGCCCTTATCGGCCGGACACCGACCGCGGGGCCCGCCGCGAGAAGGATCTGGCGGCGCTCGCCCGGGCCGGCTTCGGATACGACATCGCCCGTCAGGTGATCGAGGCCTCGGACATCGAGGCGCTTGAAACCTTGACCGACATCTGAGCGCAGCGCCCGAGATCCGAGCCGTTCCGAGCGGCGGCCCCGGGTACATACAGGTGTATTTTATCCAACAAATTCAATCACTAACAAGATTCAGACTTGATTAACCCAAGCCCCATTAAGGCATCTGGCAAGTAGATTTTAAACAATATCCGTTACTCCCGTAGGACACCCGAACGACCGTCGATGCGCGGTCGCCAACCGAATCCGGGGATTTTCCGCTGGCGGGTGGTCGAAATCCCCGCGTCGATACCACGGGACACCCGTTCGCCCATGCCGACACTAAAAGCCTACGATCTCTCGAAGATCAAAATCGTGGTGGCGGAGGAAAGCCCCTTCGTCCAGCGGCTGGTGGCGGCTGTCCTGACCGGCCTGCAGGCCCCCCATCCCTATGCCGCGAATACCAGCGATATCGCCATGCGCCTCGTCGCCGAAACCGAGCCCGACCTGGTCATTCTCGACTGGGAGCTGAAGCCGATGAGCGGCCTTGAGGTTCTGCGCGCGCTGCGCAACGAGGAAACGAGCCCCAATCCAACGATCCCCATCATCATGATCTCGGGCCATTGCGCGATCGAGCGCGTCACCGCCTCGCGCGACAACGGCGCCAACGAGTTCATGGGCAAGCCGATCACCGTCGATGCGCTCTACAAGCGGATCGTCACGCTGATCGAGCGGCCACGTCCTTTCATCCGGCTGGAGACCTATTTCGGTCCGTGCCGCCGCCGCAAGTTCGAGGAGTACGGGGACGAGCGTCGCCGGGTCAATCCCCACCCGATCATCTCGCCCGACGAAGCGGCGTAACGGAAAGACCGAGCCATGACCCAACGCGGCCCCGAGCCGGAACAGTTCTTTCCGCGCAACACGATCAAGGAAAAAGCCCGCCTGTTGCCGATGACCAACGTCGCCAATCTCTATGCGGCGGCGGATCAGGCGATCAAGGGAATGACCGGCGAGGCGCGGGACTATCTGAAGACCGGGGCGGCCGAGCTGCGCGCCGCCTGCGCCGCGGCGTCGGCCGGCGACGGCCAGCTCGATACCGCCGAGTGCGAGCGGATCATGGCGGCCGCCAACGCCCTGCGCGACGTCGCGGGCAGTTTCGGCTACAGCCTCATTTCCGAGATCGCGAGCTCGCTCTACACCCTCGTCTCCAATCCGAAGTGGAACGACCGTCAGGTCCTCACCGTCGTCGATCTCCATGCCGACGCGATCGAGGCGATCCTGCGCCAGAACCTGAAGAACGACGGCGGCGCCACCGGATCGGCGATCGTCGCCTCGCTGCGCAAGGCCGTCTACCGCTTCGCCTCCGACCGCTAGACCGTCTCTCATCGCCGGGATTACGCTGACGATCTGCGATCGGGTCGCATGCGATGGCTTGCGATCACCCGCCCGGACGGCCAATCTGCACAGGCTAAGCTGAGCGCAGCCGCGCGATGACAAAGCCCACGGTGGCAGAGATGCCCGAGAGCGCCCACGACGATCCCTCCGATACGCCCCAGCGCGATCGCCACGACGACCTCTCGGCGACGATCGAGCGGGCGCGGGCCTTGGGGCAGCGCGCGCTATCCCTGCGCCATCGCGGCCTCGATGCGCTACCGGCGGCGCTCGGCACGCTCGAGGCGCTGCTCGAGCTCGATCTGACCGACAACCTCCTGACCGATATCGGCGCGCCGATCCTGGCGCTGACCGGGCTCGAGTTCCTCACGCTCGCGCGCAACCGCCTGACCGCCCTACCCGACGGGCTCTGGACGCTGACCGCGCTGAAGGATCTCGATATCGGCAACGCCGTGAGCCTCGGCCCCGACCAGCGCTACGGCGCCCCGCCGGGACAGGCGGGCGCAGGAAACGTCATCGAGACCCTGCCGGCCGGCCTCGGCGCGCTGACGCGGCTCCGCCGCCTGGGCGCGGGCTTCGTCGGGCTGAGCGGCGTGCCGGCCGAGATCGGCGCGCTCGGCGATCTCCTCATGCTCGAGCTGCCGGGAAACCGGATCCGTGCCCTGCCCGCGGAGGTGAACGCGCTGACCGCCCTTGAGGCGCTCGACCTCCGCGGCAACCCCCTCGGCGAACTCCCCGACGGCCTGGCCGGGCTCGGCGGCTTGCGCCGCCTCAACCTGAGCGACGTGGCCGCGCCCCCGGCCGTGGCGCCGCTTATTGGCCTCGAGCGGCTCGGACTGGCCGGCTGCGGCCTTGACGAGCTGCCCGACTGGGTGCTGGCGCTCCCCGGCCTCACATCGCTCTACCTCGCCGGCAACCCGATGATCGACCTGCCCGAAGGCATCGCGGCGCTCGGCGCGCTCAGCTATCTCGATCTCTCCGGCACCGGTATCACCGAGCCGCCGCGCCATCTCGACCTGCCCGCGGGACTGATCATGCGGCTGGGCCCGCGGCGGCTCTACCAGGACGACCGGTTCGGTCATGTGATCGGGCCCGACGGCACGGTGGTCACGCTCGAGCGCGCCCTCGAGGACGACGACGAGGAAACCGAAACCGATCCCATCCCGAGCGTTCGCCCGCAAGCCTCGGGCGGGCTCGGTGGGGCCGGCGGCGTCGTCATCCACCGCCGGGCCGGGCCGGCCGCGGCCGCGGCGCCGGCAACAGAAGCCGACGAGACCCCGACCCGCATCGTGCGCAAGGCCACGCCTCCGAGCGACGAGCCGAAATCCGACCCGCCGAAACCCGACAACGAAAGCCAGACCCGGCGCGGCGCGCCCACGAAAGGCGGCCTCGCCGCCCGCGTCCAGGCCGCGGTTGCCGAGCGGGACGCCAGTGAACACGGCACCGCTGCCGCGCGTCAGAGTGACGACGACGGCGAAACCGGGGCCCGCCCGCCGGCGGCCCCGCCGGCCACCCCGATCACCGAAGAGCCGGGCCGCACGCGGCGAAGCGCGCCGACGGGCGGACTTGCGGCGCGGGTTCAGGCCGCCGTCGAGAGCCGCGAGATCGATGCGCAAGGCAAACCACACGTCGCCAAGCCCATTGAACCCAAGCCCATTGAGCCTGCCGAGCCCAAGCCCACCGACGACCCCGACAAGACCCAGATGGGCCGCCGCGCGGCCGCGCGCTCCGGTCGAACCCAAGACCCGGCGCAAAGCCAGGACGATACCGGCCCAGTCGATACCGGCAGAGATGGGGCTGGCGGAGATGGGGTTGGCGACAACGCGCCCGGCGACGAGCAGGAAGAAACCGTCTCGCAGCCGCGCGATGCCGACGGCCGCCCGATCCGCAAGCCCAAACGCGACTGAACGCCAGCGCGCCAAAGTGACGAGCCGCCGCCGTTAATCCCCCTGCCATATAGGTGAACGCCCGCTGAATGGCCGCCTCACGGGCCGTTCAGCCGCGCCGCTTTATGACTCCCGCCATCCTCGCCGCACACGAAGCGGCGCAACCACCGGATGGAGACGGAGCAAAGCGATGTTGGCCGCACCCCAAAAGACCCTGATCACCGCGCTCGCCGCGGCAGCCGGTCTAGCGGCCATCGCCCTCATCCCGGCCACGGCCCTGGCCGACGTCCGCTCGGACCAGGCCGCCCAGGCGGCCCAAGCAGCGGATGCGCGCACGGCCGCCGCCGCCCTCCTCGCCAGCCCCAAGGACCACGGCACAGCCGCGCATAGGGCCGAGCACGGGGCCGAGCACGGGGCCGCGCACAGGGATGCCGATCCGACCGACAGGACCGCCGGCGACCGCAATACGGCCGAAGGGACCACGTCCCATCCCTTCAATGCCAATAGCGAGGACGATATGCCCCGCGCGGCGACCGTCACGGCCGGGACCGATAACGCCCAGCGTCGGATCGTCCGCACGGTCCGGCGCAAGACCAAACGCCGCGCACGGCGGCGCGCGCGCCGTCGCTACTAGCCC